>VGWF01000084.1 GCA_016873715.1 Lentisphaerota bacterium
CGATCACGAACGTCTCGCCGCGCGGCACCTCGAACGACACGTCGTCGAGGACCGTGCGCCCCCCCAGGCGCTTGGTCACGCCCTCGAACCGGATGGCCGCGGTCCCGCTCATGCGTAGAACGCCCGGGTGATCATGTAGCCCAGCGCCAGGATCGTGAGGAACGAGATCACCACCGTGCGCCGCGTCGCCTGGCCGACGCCGACGGCGCCCTCCGTGGCCTGGAAGCCCTGCTGGCATGCGACGGTCGTGATGATGACGCCGAAGACCAGCGCCTTGAAGAGGCCGACGTACAGGTCCTTGTTGCGCGCGTACTGGATCGCGTTGTCGAAGTAGGCCGCCAGCGACACGCCCAGCTGCGTCTGCCCGACGATCGCCCCGCCGACGACGCCGAGCACGTTCATGTAGATCGTCAGGATCGGCATCATCACCAGCAGCGCGGCGAGCCGCGGCATGACGAGGAACCGGACCGGGTCGATCGACATCACCTCGAGCGCGGCGATCTCCTCCGACACCGTCATCGTCGCCAGCTGCGCCGCGATGGCCGACCCCACGCTCGCCGCGATGACCAGGCCCGTCATGAACGGCCCCATCTCGCGGACCATCACCACCGTGACCGCCGTCCCGATGTTGACCTCCTGGCCGAAGCGGCGCAGTTCCAGGCCGGTCTGCAGCGCGAGGATCATCCCGGTGAACATCGCCACCACGGTGATCACGCCGAGGCTCTTGATGCCCGTCACGAACATCTGGAAGAGGACCTCGTGGCGGTTCCGGTGCGACAGCACGTGGCGCAACGCCGCGAACGCCGCCCCGATCATCAGCAGGCCTCGGCCGGTGTTGCGGAGGGTGAGCAGGATGCGCCGGCCCACCGACGCAAACAGGTTCAGCGGCGGCTCGAAATAGTCTGGTTCGTGGATGACGATGCGCCCGATCCTCCGAGTCCGATGCGGACACCATACAGGATGCGAAGCTCGCGTCCAACCCCGCCCCACCGGTATCCGATCAGCCCCTTGAACAGCGACACCTCGCGCGACGTCGCGCCGGCGGGCGGTGCCCCGGCCGTCCATTCGACCAGCGGGAAGAGCGACGTGCGCGCCGACTCCTCCCCGCGCACCTGCCGGCGGAAGAAGCCCCAGAGCAGCTCCGTATCCGCATCCCCGCCCCCGCGCCGGTGCTCGGCCAGCGTCCACCACGGCGCCCACGACCGCTCGATGCAGGCGAAGTCGCGCGTCGGCCAGAGCTCCAGGGCGCGGAGGCGGACGGCATCGCCCTCGCGCGCGTAGGACGCGAGCGGCCAGAGCTTCCATCGATGGGACTCGGCCTCCGCGGCCTCGTCCCGGCGGCGCGTCTCCGAGAACCACAGCGGCACGGCCCAGTACGAACGCGAGACCATCCCGTCCCTGTGGATCTTCGACCGCCAGAGCACGGGCCACAGCGCGTAGGCCCGCTCGACCCCGGGATCGGCCGTGCGCCCGAAGAGCGGCCACACGTGGAGGCGGTTGCGTCGCCCGCTCTCGTACTTGAAGACCGGCCATGGCGCGTAGATCCGGTTGACGTGGGATCCCTGCGTCACGCGGATGAACGGCGGAATCGCCATCCAGGTCGACTGGTCCGTGAGATCGATCCGGCCGTAGAGCGGAAACAGGACGAAGCCCGTTCCCTTCGAGCCCGGATAGTGGTAGGTGGCCTGGCTCCAGAACGGCCAGGCGATGAACCGCTTCTCGTAGTCCCCCCGCTGCGTCGCATGGCCGTAGAAGGGGAACAGCCGGAACCGGTCCGCCTTCGTTCCGTGCGCGGTGCCGTAGAGGGGATAGAGGATGTCGAGCGACTCCAGGTCGTCCGCCGTGGTCCGCATCCACAGCGGCCACAGCGCGAACCGGCACTCGTCGCGCCCGATGAACTCCTCGATCCGGCCGCCGATCGGAAACACCGCGAGGTAGTTCCGGCCCGAGGCGCCCCGTCCCTGGAAATAGACCGGGAGCACCCAGAGCCGCCAGCGCGGCCGCTCCGACCCCGTGTCGAAGTTGCGATACCACGCGACGCCCAAACGCCATCCATGCTCGTCGTGCATCGACGAGAACTCGCCGGCCGGCCACAGCAGGTCGCCCTCGACGCGGCCGCTCTCCGCGTTCGTCGCGCGCGCGTAGAGCGGGCGCAGCGCGAACAGCGAGTCGCCGCCGGCCTCCGCACGACGCTCGAACAGCGGGCCCAGCGCGCGCGTGCGGACCGACCCGTCCGCCGTCTCGACCCGGCTGTAGAACGGGCCCCAATCCACGACGGAGGCCCCGCCCGACGGCAGCGCGGACGCCTCCAGCGCCGCGGCGGCGGCCAGCGCACAGGCCAGGCACGACTGGAAGCGCCGCGTCATCCGCCCCGTTCCGACGGCGCGGCCGGCCAGAGCCCGGCCACGCGGTCGACGATGCCCTGCATCCACGCCGTCCCCGCCGCGCGGGCCTCGCGGGACAACGCCGCCAGCGCCGACTCCATCCCGGCGGACGCAGGCGCCTCCGCCCACGTCGAGACGAAAGCCTCCGGCGGGGCATCCGGACCGGGACCGGCCCGCAGCGCCTCGCGGACCGCCGGCCAGGCCGACGCGAACGATTCCTGCTCCGCCAGCACCGGCTCCGGCAACGCGCAGCGCGCGTCCGTCCGGGCCAGCTCCACCGACCGCGGCATCCGCGCCGCCAGTTCGCCAAGCCGCTTGATGCGCTCGTCGAGCCCCTCCGCGAGCCGGGTCAGCGCCCCCGCGTGACAGGCCGCGCGGAACGGGTCGCCGAGCATGAAACGGGCCCTCGCGACGCGGAACCACGCCGCCAGCGCATGCAGGCTGCCGATGTAGACGAGGTTGTTGCGGACGATGCGGCGGATCGACCGGTACGCCCCGGCGATGAACGGCCTCGCGCCGTCCGGCGCGGCCGCCGGCGCGGCCAGCACCGCGTCCTCGTCCGGGGCGTCCCCCCGCCACACGATCCCGGCCGGGATCACGACGCCGTACGCGATGCGCGCCGGCCCGACCAGCCCCCCCTGCCCTCCCAGGAAGATCCGGGCGCGGTCCCGGAAGACGCCCCGCGCGACGTCGCCGGCCATCGACGGCGTCGCCTTGTCGCCGTGCGGCGTGAAGTTGAAATGGACGTAGGACGAGCCGATCTCGCTGTGGTCGCGGCGCGACGTCCCGCCCGCCATCAGGAAATCACAGACGTTGACCAGGCTGCCGGTCGTCACGTGCGGGAACAGGATCGTCTGCTTCAGCCCCGCCCCATGCGCGCAGGAGGCGCCCTCCCCCAGAAGCGTCCCCGGCCTCACGTGCGCCGCGCTGCCGAACGAGGCCCCGTCGAGGAACGTCGCCCCGGAGAAGAAGCCGCCCTTCAGCTCGACGCCGTGGCCGAGCTGGCAGTCCTCCAGCGTCACCGGCGCCTCGGCCCCGATCTCGCAGCCGGGACCGATCGACGTCGCCGCCCCGCGGAGGCGGCAGCCGGCGTGGATCACAACCCCCGGCGCGATGCGCGCGGGGTCGACCCCGGGATCGATGTCGACCGAGGCCGGAGCACGGACGACCACGCCGCGAGCGATCAGGATGTCCACCGGGCTGTCCGCCATGGCCCTACCCTCCCGCCGGCGGCACGCCGGCCATCAGGTTCCCCACCGCCGCACCGACATCCGGCTGGCGCAGCAGGCTCTCGCCGACCAGGATCGCGTGCACGCCCGCCGCGCGCAACCGCGCGACGTCGTCCGCCCCGCGGATCCCGCTCTCGCTCACCAGCGTCACGCCGGCCGGCACGCGCCCCGCGAGGCGGATCGTCGTGCCGACCGTCGTCACGAAGGTCCGCAGGTCGCGGTTGTTGACCCCGACCAGCCCCGCCCCGCACGCCAGGGCCTTCTCCAGCTCGGCCTCGTCGTGGACCTCGACCAGCGCATCCATCCCCGCGGCCCGGATCGCGGCGGAGAAGTCGCGCAACTCCCCGGCCTCCAGGGCCCCCGCGATCAGCAGCACCGCCGAGGCGCCCAGCGCCGCCGCGTGGGCGATCTGCCACGGGTCGACGACGAATTCCTTGTACAGCATCGGCAGCCCGACCGCCGAGCGCACCGCCCGGAAGTCCGCCTCGCCGCCGCCGAAGTACTTCGCATCCATCAGCACCGACACCGCCTGCGCCCCCGCCGCCTCGTAGGCCTTCGCGATCGCAACCGGGTCGAAGGGCTCGCGGATCGCGCCGGCCGACGGCGAGCGCCGCTTGACCTCCGCGATCAGTCCGACCGCCCGGCGCCGCAGCGCGGCCGTGAAGCCCGGAGGCGGCGCGCGAGCCGCGGCGATGGCGCGCAACCCCGCCTCCGGCGCCTCCTTCTTGCGCGCGGCAACCTCCGCGCGCTTGTCGGCCAGGATGGAGGCGAGGATGGTCATCGGCCCTACTTCGTCGACCGTCCCTGGCGGAGGAAGGCGTCGATGAACAGCTTGATGTCGCCGTCGAGCACGAGATCCACGCGCGAGGTCTCGGCTTCGGTCCGGTGGTCCTTGACCATCTGGTACGGCTGGAGCACGTAGGAGCGGATCTGGCGGCCCCACGCGATCTCGCCCTTCTCGCCGTAGAACTGCTCCATTTCCTTGCGCTTCTTGTCCATCTCCAGCTCGTACAGGCGCGCCTTCAGCATCCGCATGGCCTTGTCGCGGTTGGCGTGCTGCGAGCGCTCGGCCTGGCAGGCGACCACGATGCCGGTCGGGTTGTGCACGATGCGGATCGCCGAGTCGGTCTTGTTGACGTGCTGGCCCCCCGCGCCGCCCGCGCGATAGGTGTCGATGCGCAGGTCCTTCTCGTTGATCTCGATCTCGACGTCCTCGTCGATCTCCGCCGCGACGTCGAGCGCCGCGAACGACGTGTGCCGCCGCTTGTTCGAGTCGAACGGGCTGATGCGGACGAGCCGGTGCACGCCCCGCTCGGACTTGAAGTAGCCGTAGGCGTAGGGCCCGCGCACGAGCATGCTGACGCTCTTGATGCCCGCCTCCTCGCCCACCTGCGCGTCGAGCACCTCGACCTCGAACCCGTTGCGCTCGGCAAACCGCTTGAACATGCGGAAGAGCATGTCCGCCCAGTCGCACGACTCCGTGCCCCCCGCGCCGGCGTGCAGGTCGAGGAAGCAGTTGTTGGCGTCGAACCGGCCGCCGAGCAGCGCGCGGACCTCCAGGTCTTCGCAGAGCTTCCCGAGGGCGTTCATCTGCCCCTCGGTCTCGACCAGCGCGGCTTGTCGCTCCGCCTCGCCGCTCTCGGCCTCCGCGAGTTCCATGTAGACACGGGCATCGCCGAGCGTCCGCTCGGCGTCGGACCACGGGTCCAGGATCGCCTTCAGCGCGTTGGTCTGCGCGATCACATCCTTGGCGCGGCTCTGGCTGGTCCAGAAGTCCGGCGCCGAGGCCTGGCGCTGAAGATCCTCAAGCTTGGCGCGGCGTCCGTCCAAGTCAAAGATAGCCCCGCATGTCGTCCATGCGGGCCGCAAGCTTCCCCAGCCTCTGTTTGACTTCGTCCTGGAGCAACACCATCGCCGCATCCTCCGCCGGATCGTCCGGCTTCAAGCGACGAAGTATACCGTCCGCGGCCGGAAAAGGAAAACCCGCGCTCGGCATCCGGGCCGCCCCCCGCGTCGCCATGAAGGGGACCGGGAGGGCCCGGGGCGCCCGGATCAGAGCTTCCGCGGCGGGCGGACGCCGGGGCCGGGCTTGCCCGTGTCGCCCAGGTCGGCGCGGGCCTCGGCCGCCACCGCCTCCAGCCGCGCCACGACGTCCGGGTGCTTCGCGAGCACGTCGTTTCGCTCCCCCACATCGGCCTCCAGGTCGTACAGCGCCGGACCCACCTTCTTGCTGTCGACGGGCCCGGGAAAGCCGTCCCGGCCCGGCTCGAAGCCCTCGTAGGTCCTCGACGTGTGCGGCAGCTGGAGCTTCCACTTCCCCTCGCGCACCGCGCAGAGCGTCTGCCCGTAGAAGTACCAGTAGCGCTCGCGCGGGTTCGCCGCCGCGTCACCGCGCATCAGCGGGAAGATGTCCACGCCGTCGATCTTCCGTTGCGGCAGCGCCGCGCCGGCCAGGCCCGCGAATGTCGGCAGGAGGTCCACCGTGGCCGCGATGCGCCCGCACGACGTCCCCGCCGGGATCCGCCCCGGCCAGCGCGCGATCATCGGCACCCGGCAGCCGCCCTCCCACATCGAGCCCTTGCCCTCGCGCAGCGGCCCCGCGCTGCCGGCGTGGTTGCCGTAGTTGAGCCACGGGCCGTTGTCGGACGTGAACACGACGAGCGTGTTGTCCTCGAGCCCGTTCCGCTTCAGCGCGGCCGTCACCTCGCCGATCGACCAGTCGACCTCCATCATCACGTCGCCGAAGAGCCCCTTGCCGCTCTTGCCGCGGAACTTGTCGGAGACGCCGAGCGGCACGTGGACCATCGAGTGCGGCAGGTAGAGGAAGAACGGCCGGCCCTTGTTCGCGTCGATGAACTTCACGGCGCGCTCCGTGTAGAGCGTCGTCAGGTCGTCCTGGTCGCGGTGCGTCTTGATCTCGCGCACCCGCGCGTTGCCGTCGATGAGGTGCAGAGGGACGTAGTACCCGCGGTGCGGCTTCCCGTCACCCGGCTGTGCCCGCTTCGGCCCCGGAGGGATCGGCGTGCCGTCGAAGTCGACCGGCCACATGTCGTTGGAGTACGGCAGGCCGAGGTAGTCGTCGAACCCCTGCTTCAGCGGAAGGTACGGCTCGCGGTCGCCGAGATGCCACTTGCCGACGATGCCGCACGTGTAGCCGCGGCGCTTGAGGACGTCGGCGATCGTGTCCTCCTCCGGATCGAGCCCGGCCGGCGCGTTGGGCCCGAGAGCGCCGAGGACGCCGACCCGGTTCGGGAAGCACCCGCTCATGAGCGCCGCGCGCGACGCGCTGCAGACCGCCTGCGCAGCGTAGAAGCTCGTGAAGCGCATGCCGTCCTTCGCGAGACGGTCGAGGTTCGGCGTCGGCCCCGCCGGCGGACCGAACGGCCCGGGGTCCGCGTAGCCCATGTCGTCCATGAAGATCAGCACGAAGTTCGGAGGCCGCGCCTCCGCGCCCCGCGCCACGCCCGCCGCCACCGCGCCGGCCGCCACGACCGCCGCCCAAACCGCGTTCCGTGCCTTCATGCCCGCCTCCCGCCTTCCGGCGTGCCCGCCATCGTGCCCGCGGCAATGCGGCGGTTCAATCGCAAACGCGGGGGAGAAGTGTCGGAGTGTCGAGTGTCGGGTGCAGGCCGCGCACACCGTTGGATGCCGGGTCTTGGAGGGGCGAGCTACCGCGAGCCCGCTCGCCGCGCCCGTGACACCTTCTTCGGCCTCGCATAGCTCGGCCCTCCATCATTGGCTGTTGGACGTTGGGTGTTGGATGTTGGGTGTTGGTCGTTGGTTCTTGGAGGGGCGAGCTACCGCGAGCCCTCTCGCCGCGCCCGTGGCACCCTTTTCGGCCTCGCATAGCTCGGCCCTCCATCACTCAATGTCGGGTTTAAATTCTTGGAGGGGCGAGCTACCGCGAGCCCGCTCGCTGCGCCCGTGGCACCTCCTTCGGCCTCGCATAGCTCGGCCCTCCATCATTTCATGTTGGGTGTCGGTTCTTGGAGGGGCGAGCTACCGCGAGCCCGCTCGCTGCGCCCGTGGCACCTTCTTCGGCCTCGCATAGCTCGGCCCTCTATCATTCGATGTTGGGTGTTGGTTCTTGGAGGGGCGAGCTACCGCGAGCCCGAACGCCGCGTCCATGACACCCTCTTCGGCCTCGCATAGCTCGGCCCTCCATCATTGGGTGTTGGGTGTTGGTCCTTGGAGGGGCGAGCTACCGCGAGCCCGCTCGCCGCGCCCGTGGCACCTTCTTCGGCCTCGCATAGCTCGGCCCTCCATCATTGGGTGTTGGGTGTTGGTTCTTGGAGGGGCGAGCTACCGCGAGCCCGCTCGCTGCGCCCGTGGCACCTTCTTCGGCCTCGCATAGCTCGGCCCTCCATCATTCGATGTCGGGTGTTGGTTCTTGGAGGGGCGAGCTACCGCGAGCCCGCTCGCCGCGCTCGTGGCACCTTCTTCGGCCTCGCATAGCTCGGCCCTCCATCATCGGATGTTGGATGTTGGTTGTTGGATGTTGGATGTTGGTTGTTGGACGTTGGGTGTTGGACGTTGGGTGTTGGATGTTGTTCCCGTCCGTGTTGCGCGGCGCGGGGCGGCGGAGTATGGATACCGCGCGCCGGGAGCGCCCCGGTGCCGGAGACACGACCATGACGAACCGAATCGCCGCCGTTCTCTCGCTGGGCCTCGCGACCGCCGCCGCCGCGGGCAGCCCCTGGACCTTCCGCGTGCACACGATCAACGCCGAGTCGAAGTTCGAGGCCGCGTCGATGGCCGATTTCAGCGGCGACGGCAAGCCGGACATCTTCTGCGGCGGCTTCTGGTACGAGGCGCCGAAGTGGACGAAGCATGTCGTCCGCGAGGTCGAGGCCATCGGCGGCTACCACGTCGACTTCGCCGCGTACCCGGCCGATGTCGACGGCGACGGGAAGACCGACATCATCAACGCCGCATGGCACAACAAGGCGGTGTTCTGGGTGAAGAACCCCGGCAAGGCCGGCGATCCGTGGCCCGTGCACACGGTCGACGCGCCGGGAAACATTGAGACGCTGATCCCGGTCGACATCAACGGCGACGGCCGGCTCGACATCATGCCGAACGTCGTCGGCAAGCCGGTGTGGTACGAGTTCGCCGCCGACGCGTCCGCCTCGAACGGCGCGCGCTGGACCCGCCACGACCTGCCCGGCCAGGCGGGCGCGCACGGCATGGGCGTCGGCGACGTCAACGTCGATGGCCGGCCGGACATCGTCACGCCGCGCGGCTGGCTCGAGGGCGCGGCCACGGGCTGGGTCTGGCACGCCGAGTACGACGTCAAGGAACGCGCGAGCATCCCGATGCTGGTCGGCGACATCGACGGCGACGGGGACGGCGACATCGCCTGGGGCTCCGCCCACGGCTACGGCGTCAACTGGCTCGAACAGGGCCGCGGCCCCGACGGCGCGCGGACGTGGACCCGCCGCGAGATCGACACGCGGTGGTCGCAGGCGCATTTCCTGGTCTTCGCCGACCTGGACAACGATGGCGTCGCCGAGATCGTCACCGGCAAGCGCTACTACGCCCACAACGGCAAGGACCCGGGCGCCGAGGATCCGAAGTGCGTCTATGCCTACGCCTACGACCGCGCGGCGAAGACCTGGACGCGCCACACGCTGAGCGAGGGCGGGCAGGTCGGCTTCGGGATCTTCACCAACGTGGCGGACTTCGACGGCGACGGCGATGTCGACGTCCTGTGCCCCGGCAAGAGCGGCCTCTACCTAATCGAGAACCTGCTGAAGTGAGCTGGGAAGCTGTCGGGTCGTGGGCCGCCTCGGCGGCGCTCTTCACGGGCGTCGGCCTGCTGTGCCTTGCGGGCCTGCTGCTCTCCGCCCTCTCGCTCTCCGGCACGTGGTGCGTGGTCGGCGCGGCAGCCCTGGCCGCGGCCGCGCGGTCGGATCCGTTCCCGTCGTGGTGGCTCGTCGGCATCTTCGCGGGGGTTGCCGCCGCGATCGAGGGCATCGAGTTCCTGTCGGCCTACCTCGGGGTGACGAAGCGCGGCGGGTCCAAGACGGGCGCCTTCGTCGCGATGCTCGGGGGTCTCGCCGGCGCGATCCTCGGCACGCTCGTGCCGCCTCCGATCATCGGCTCGCTCGTGTGCATGATGGCCGGCGCCTTCGCCGGGGCCTACTGGATCGAGAGCCGCCGCGCCAAGGCCAACGCCGCGCACATCGCGTGGGGCACGGTTCTGGCGAAACTCGCCGTGATCGCGATCAAGTTCGGCGCCACCGCCGCGATGGCCGCGGTGTTGATCGGCGGACTCCTGTAGCCGCGGGCGGAGACCGCGGCATATCGTCGGGCCCGTACCCCATGCGCTGCGGTCGGGTACGGACGGGATGAGAACCACCCATGACACGATCCGTCACATGCCCGCAGGCGGCATGCCGGTGTTAATTAACTCCGACATCGTCGGCGAGACCATCCACCACGCGGCGTCGCGCGATGACGGGGCTGCCGGCCCGGCCGCTCGGAAGGTTGCGGACCCGCATCTGGAGCCCATGCGCGGGCATGATGCCCCCAAGGCGTCCGGCGGGCTTCCACGCTCTGTCCCCGCGCCAGCATCGATCCACCTCTCGCGAGTCATCCCGACAGGGTGTCGGTGTTTATTAACTCCGACACCCTGCCACCCCACGAAACGTCCAAGGGTTGGACCGGCGCCCTTGCGGGCCGTCCAACCCCTGGAACCCCTCCCCCTCCCGCGCGAGCGGGAGGCCCTGTCGACTATCCGTACAGCGGGCCGAAGTTCGCGCAGGCGCGGTAGTCGGCGCCCTGCGGATCCTGCGCGCCGAACAGCCCCCACGCGCTCGGGCGGAACACCTGCTCCTCGGCGACGTTGTGCATCGCCACCGGGATGCGCAGCACGGAGGCCAGCGCGATCAGGTCCGCGCCGACGTGGCCGTAGCTGATCGACCCGTGATTGGCGCTCCAGTTGTTCATCACGCTGTAGACGTCGGCGAACGGACCGCTGCCGGTCAGGTTCGGCACGAACCACGTCGTCGGCCAGGTCTGGTTGGTCCGCTTGTTCAGCGTCGCGTGCACCTTCGCCGGGATGTCCACCGACCAGCCCTCGGCGATCTGCAGCACGGGGCCGAGGCCCTGGACGAGGCTCACGCGGCTCATCGTCATCGGCATGCCGCCCTTGGAAAGGTAGCACGACGAGAATCCGCCGCCGCGGAAGTACTCGGTCACCGCCGCGGGCCAGGTCGTGGCCTTGAGGCACTTCTTCGCCTCGGCCTCGCTGATCTCCCAGAACGGCTTCATCACGGGCTTGCCGCCGCGCGTCTGCTCGCCGGTGCCGTCGAGCGTCGCCGCGCCGGAATTGATCAGGTGGATGAGGCCGCCCGCGGCGCGACCACCCAGTTTGTGGCCCGTCACGCGCTTCACGGCGTCGGCGCTCCAGAAGGTGCGCACGTCGGCGAAGATCTGCGCCGTGTTCGTCAGCAGGTAGCCAAAGAGCATCGCGGCGCCGTTGAGGCAGTCGTTCTCCGTCGCGAAGACGTACGGCGCGCGGACGCCGTTCCAGTCGAACGACGAGTTCAGGATCGCCTCCATGAAGTCGCCGTTCGGGAAATGGTCGGTCCAGTGCCGCTGGCCCTGAAAGCCGCCGAAGATCGCGTTGTGCCCGAGGGCCTCCTCGCCGAAGCCGGCGTCGGCGAGACGAGGATTGCCGACCATCAGGTCGCGCGCGATCATCGTCATCTTGACGACCATCTCCCACTCGCGGTCCTTCGTCCGGGCGTCCTTGCGGCTGCCGGCCTTGTTGACGTCCTCGCCCTCGGGGCAGTTCGCCCGGGTCCAGGCCAGCGCGCGCTTGTACTCCTTCCCGTCGTAGATCCTCTCGTCGACGCGGCGGACAATCTCCGACATGTCGACCGCCTCGACGCGGATGCCGAGGTACTGCTCGAGGAACGGCTGGTCGACGATCGACCCGGCGATGCCCATCGAGGTGCCGCCGAGGGACAGGTAGGACTTGCCGCGCATGATGGCGGCCGAAAGCCCCGCCTTCGCAAACCGGAGCAGCTTCTCCTGCACGTCCGCCGGGATCGAGGTGTCGCCACGGTCCTGCACGTCCCGCCCGTAGATGCCGAACGCGGGCAGTCCCTTCTGGTTGTGGCCCGCCAGCACGGCGGCGAGGTAGACGGCGCCCGGCCGCTCGGTGCCGTTGAAGCCCCAGACGGCCTTCGGCATCAGCGGATCCATGTCCATCGTCTCGCTGCCGTAGCACCAGCAGGGCGTGACGGTCAGCGACACGCCGACGCCCGCGCGCGCGAACTTGTCGGCGCAGGCCGCGGCCTCGGCGACACCGCCGATGCAGGCGTCCGCGATCACGCACTCCACCGGCGTGCCGTCGGGATAGCGGAGATTCGCGGAAAGGAACGACGCGGCGGTCTTCGCCATCGTCATGACCTGCGCGTCGAGCGATTCGCGGACGCCGCGGCGGCGGCCGTCGATGGTCGGCCGGATGCCGATCCGGGGGAACTGTCCGATCCAGCGGGACTGGGATGTGCTCATCGGTGAATCCTGTCAGGGTTTCAGGTGTCAGTCTTCAGGTGCCAGGAGATCCAGGTTCCGAGGTTCACACGACGGACGCAACAGCGCGCCGCCGGCTTCCCTGACCCCTGACACCCGACACCTGACACCTCTTCTCCGTTACTGCTTCGGTTCGAGTTTGATCGTGCGGACGTTCACGGGCTTCCATCCCGCGGCGACGGCCTCAAGGCGCAGGACCTGCGCGCCGGCGGGCAGGTCGATCGTGCCGCCCTTGACGTTCTTGTACTTCTTGTAGTCGCCGGTGTCGGACACGGCGATCTCGATGCGCTTGTCGCCGGCGACGAGGACGACCTTGGACGCACCCTGTCCGGCGGCATCGAACGAGACGTTGTAGGTGCCGGCCTTGTCCGTCTTGATCCGCCACGAGGCCGAATCCTTCGGGTTGAGCCAGTAGCCAAGGTTCAGGTTGACGTGGCCCTCGGACTTGAGTTGGCCGAGGGTCTCGGCGTTCTCGGGGCGGAGCAGGATCGAGCCGTCCTTCTCGGCCATGCCGACGAACGGAGCCGTCTCGACCTCGCCGCTGACGTCGAGGACGACGACCGAGGCGATCTTGTCCGGCGCATCCTTCGACACGGCGATGACGACGTCCTCGCCGTTCCGTGTCACGTCCAGCGGCGAACCGCAGGCGAGCATCTTCGCCTTGCCCGGCTTGTTCTTCAGGCCGGGGATGACGAGCTTGCCGTCGGCCGGCCAGTCGAACACATGCAGGAAGAGGGTCGTCGTCCGGCCGAAGAGGCCGCCCCGGACCTTCCGCGTGCAGCGGCCCCACGGCAGGTTGCGGAAGGGGCTGGCCGAGGTCCCGTAGATGGCCTCGCCGTTGACCTTCATCCACTCGCCGACCTGGGTCAGGCGCTCGATGCTCGGCTGCGGGATCTCGCCCTCGGCGGTCGGGCCGACGTTGAGCAGGAAGTTGCCGCCCTTGCTGACGATGTCGCAGAGCTTGCGGATCAGGTCCTCGGTGCTCTTCCAGTTCTGGTCGTAGCTCTTGAAGCCCCACGTGTCGTTCATCGTCATGCAGACCTCCCAGTCACGGCCCTTGAAGCCGGTGGCGGGGATGTACTGCTCGGGGGTCTCGGTGTCGCCGTGGTAGTTCCCGCCGAGGCGGTTGTTCGAGATGATCCCGGGCTTGAGGGCGAGCAGCGCGTGCAGCGGCGCGGCGCGCTCGGGGGTCATCCATGTCGGGGTGTCCCACCAGAGGATGTCGGGCTGGATGGTCGTGAGGATCTCGCGCGTCTGCGGGATGGCGATCGTCTTGAGGTACTGGTCGAAGTCCCCCTTGTTCGCCTCGTCCCAGCTCTCGCCCTCCTTGTAGCCGGACTTGGCGCCGCCCGGATGGGTCCAGTCCTGCGCCTGCGAGTAGTAGAGACCGAACTTGAGCCCCTGCTTCCGCGCCGCATCGGCCAGCGGCTTGATCAGGTCGCGCTTCGCGCCCGCCGCGTCCACGGCGTCCCACGTGCTCGCCTTGGAATCGAACAGCGCGAACCCGTCATGGTGCTTCGACGTGATGACGATGTACCGCATGCCGGCCTTCTTCGCCAGCGCGGCCCAGGCGTCGGGATCGTACTTCGACGCCGTGAACTTCGGCGCGAAGGCCTTGTACTCCGCGACCGGGATCTTGCCGCGGTTCATGATCCACTCGCCGATGCCGCCGATCTGCTGGTCCTTGTAGGTGCCGGCCGGAACGGCGTAGACGCCCCAGTGGATGAACATCCCGAACTTGTCCTCGCGGAACCAGGCCATCCGCGCGTCGCGCGCCGCCTTCGATTCCTCCGCCACCGCGGGCGCTGCTTGTGCGGCCGCGGGCGCCGCCTGAGCGGCCGCGGGGGCCGCGCCGGATGCCTTGGACCACCGCACGGGCGCCCGCAGATCCGCACCGAACGCCGCCGTCGAGACCGCCGCGACCGACAGGGCCGCCCACCTTCCGTGATTGCTCATGCGTGCATACTCCCCATGTTGCGGAGGACATCATGCCCCCGGCCGCGTCCCGGGGCAATCGCCGGGCTTGACTTGGAGGTGTCATTTCTTGACCTTCGATTCCGGCGCACGGGACGGAAGAGCGCCACGGATTCCACGGAGGGCACGGATGACACGGATGAAGACGAAGGGCGCCCCGCGGGCCGGCCGGGAGGCCGGGGGCGGCTTCGGCCCCGCGGACCGTGCGGCCGGGGGAACCCCGGACGGCGCCGGACCGGCCGCCGTCGAGCCGAGCTACTTCAGCGCACGGGTTTCGTCCGCGCGCCGGTTCTACCTGCGCCTCGCGCCGGGCCGCGGGCGGCCGCTGACGGTGGTCAGCGGGGGCTGGGAGCAGTGCCGCCCGGACTACGCGATCCGGCGCCCCGGCTTCCCCCACCCCACGCTGGAGTTCGTCGCGCGAGGCGCCGGCGAACTGCGGCTCGGCGGGAAGTCCTGGACCCTGGCCCCGGGAACGGCGTTCGTCTACGGCCGCGGCGTCGCGCACCGGATCCGCACGGACCCGGCCGCGCCGATGCTCAAGTACTTCGTCGTCTTCGCGGGTTCCGAGGGGCGCGCCCTGCTGCGCACGTGCGGGCTGAAGCCGGGCACCGCGTGCCGCGTCGCCCGGCCCGAACCGGTGCAGCAGGTCTTCGACGACCTGATCGACCACGCCCTCGGCGACCACCCCGACCGGCAGCGGCTCTGCGGCGTCGCGCTGGAGTACCTGATCGCGCGGATCAACTCGCTCGCGGTCCCGCCCGACGCGGGCGACACCCGGTCGCTGGCGACCTACCAGCGATGCCGGGCCTTCATCACCGCCGAGTACCTGCGCGTGCAGTCGCTGGCGGCCATCGCGGCGGCCTGCCACGTGGACGGCGCCTACATCTGCCGCCTGTTCCGCCGCTACGGCCGCGAGAGCCCGATCCAGTTCCTGCGCCATCTGCGCCTGAACCGTGCCGTCGACCTGCTGCTGAACCACGGCCGGATGGTCAAGGAGACCGCCTCCGAACTGGGGTTCAGCGATTCGCACAATTTCTCCCGCGCCTTCCGGAAGGCCTTCGGCGTCTCGCCCGCGCGGCTGAAGCGCGGCTGACCCGGACGTGAAACTCCGCCCCTTTCGGCTCGGCCCCGCGCCGGCCGGCGGGTAGATTCCCGCTGGTTGGGCGTCCAATCCCGCGCCGGGCGCGGAAGACGGGGAGGACGGACATCGCCATGGCGGACGACGACAATCAGCGGCACTTCCTGTCGCACTTCCTGCGGCACCAGGACGACATCCGCGCGGTCATCGCGTCGATGGTGCGCGACCGGACCGCGTGCGACGATGTCTTCCAGGAGGTCGCGCTCGTCCTCTGGCGCAAGTTCGACGAGTTCGACGCCACCCGGTCCTTCGGCGCATGGGCCCGCGGCATCGCCGTGCGGAAGGTCCTGCAGTCCTTCGACAAGACCCGCCGCACCCCCGTCCCCTTCGCGCCGGAGACGATCGATGCCATCCTGGCGGCCTTCGACGCCGAGGAACCCGACGGCTCGCCCCGCGACGCCGCGCTCGTCACCTGCATCGGCAAGCTCCCGGAGAAGTCGCGCAGCCTCGTCGCCCTGCGGTACGACGAGGGCCTGAGCCTCGATGCGATCGCCCGCCGCATCGCCAGCACGCTCGACGCGGTCAACAAGGCGCTCTCGCGGATCCGGTCGGCCCTGCGGGACTGCATCGAACGCGAGGTCGCGGAGGCCGGCGGATGAAGACGCGCGAGCCCGACGAACTGGATTCGCTGATCGACCGTCATCTCGACGGCCTGCTCGATGACGCCGGCCGGGCGCGGCTCGACGGCCTGCTTCGCGCCTCCCCCGACGCCGCCCTCCGGTTCGCCCGCGCGGTGCGGATGGATGAACGCCTCTACCGGCATTTCCACCGGCGGCAGGCGCTCGACCTCGCCCGCTCCCGGCTCGTTGCGTCGGATGTTCCGAGGGTCGTGCGCCTCACGCGCCCCGAGTGGCTGCGCCGCGCGCGCGAACACGCGTGGGGTCCCGCGGCCGCCATCGCCCTTCACGCCGCCCTCCTGCTCATCCTGATCCGCTGGGTCGTGGTCACACCCCCGCCGACCACCGGCGACGGTGTCGAGATCACGCTCGCCGACCGCCCCGATGGCGCGCCGCTGGACCGCCGGCCCGTCCTGCCGGAGGACCCGGGCGGCCTCACCCTTCGCGTACCCGGCCCTTCGATCGCCGGCCCGCCGCCCGCGGAGATCGAGCCCCCGGGCGTCGCGGACCTCCGCGTCGCCTTCCTGCCGCTCGACGCCAACACGGCGGCGGCGGTCGCCGATCCGTCCCGGCTGGCCCACCCGCTCGTCGCCGGGCGGTTCGGCGCGGAGCGGGCACGCCGCGCGGCCCTCCACGGCGGCCCGTGGTCGGCCGCGGCGGACCGCACGACCTCCAACGCCGCCGCGTGGCTTGCATCGACGCAGTCCGCCGACGGCGCGTGGCACGAGGAGGGCTCCGAGGACGAGGCCCTGACGAGCCTCGTCCTGCTCGCCCTCATGGGCCGCGGCGAGACGCCCGTCCATGGCGCTCACCGGGCCGCCGTGCGCTCCGCCCTGCAGCACCTGGCGACCCAGCGCCCCGAGGCGCTGTCGCCCCGTACGGCCGCGCTGCGCCTGTGCGCCCTCGCGGACGCGGTCGCCCTGACCCGCCTCCCGGCCCTGCTGACACTCCTGGATGGCGCCGTCGCCGCCGCCCTGGACGCCGAACGGCCCGGCGGTGGCTGGGCCGGCCGGGCCCCCGCCGCCGACCCTCTCGTCACGGCATGGACCGTCGAGGCCCTTCGGATCGCATCGGCCTCGGGCATCGACGACCCGCGGCTTGCGCCGGCCCTGCTCCGCGCCGCCGGCGCCCTCGACGCCACGGCGAACCCGACGAGCGGCCTGCTCTACTACCCCGCGCCCGAGCGCCAGGGGCCGCTGGCCCAGGCGGAGACCGCCGCATCCCTGCTCGCACTCCAACTCGCCGGAGAGGCCTCCGGGGCGCGCCTGCAGCGCGGCCTGCGCGCTCTCGACGCCATGAGCCCGTCGTGGCCCGGCGCCGACCAGCCGGCCGCCGCGGTGGAAGCCCTCTACTTCGCCACCCGCGCCCGATTCAACGAAGGCGGCGGGGGGTGGATGAAGTGGATGGCCGGGCTGGCGCCGGCGATCGTGGATTCCGTCCGGACCGGGGAACTGAGGAGCGGCGCTCACCCGATCCGCACGACGGCCCTCGCCGTGCTGATCCTGGAAATGCCGTCGCGCTATCCGCCCGCAAGCCGGTGGCCCGTCGCCGCGGGGATCCCCGCCCTCGAGACCTTCCTGGCCATGACCCGCCCGGGACGCACGCCGCAGGTCTCCCCGGCGCTGTGACGCGATCGCCGGACCGGCGGACGCCACCGGTCAGGCGGGGCGGGATCCCGCGCGATCCGGCCGGCCGGGTGCGCGCCGCACCCGCGCAACTGCGAGGGCTCCAGCGTCCACCTGCGACTCCGCGCTCCGCCGACCGGTTGTTACCACGACGTCGAGGAAGATCCGTCTGTCCTGCCGGCGGCCGAAGCCCGGGTATCAAAGATGGGAAGCCCCCTGAAGAAGTCGGGAATGGACGGGTCGCGGGAGATCGAGCGCCGGAGCCCGGCAGGTCCCCGTCCCCTCCGAAGGACCCGGCCGGCTCAGACCCACCACAGCACGCCGGCCGCGGTCAGGATCAGCAACACGCCAACGGCGATTCCGCTGGGAATCCGCTGTCTTCCGGACCTCCCCGCCCCTCGAATACGATTCGGAGGCCGCAGTCCCGGTTTGCGACGGTAGAGCGCCTCGCACTGGCGAACGGGGCAGTCATAGAAACCGCGAGTCGCATTCATGCCCGACGGTGCAGCACGAATCGTGCCGCCCCCGCACGGCTACGACCCGGACTACGGAGCGGAACGGACGTCCAGGCAGCGCAGAACCTCGTGATGACGCAGGTAGAGGCGCCCCTCGAGAAGAACCGGATGCGCCCAGCAATCGCGCGCCGGCTTCCCCGGCGGCGCCAGGCGGTACCGGCCGTGGATCCGGAAGGCGCCCTCCCCGACCTCCACGAGAAAGACATCGCCGGACTGTGTCACGCAGATGAGCCGGCCGTCGGCATGGATCGAGGCCCCCGCGCTCATCTCCCGCGTCTCGAAGACCTCCGCCCCCGTCGCCGGATCGACGCACACCCAGCGGTTCGCCTGGCGGTAGTGCGGACCGACCATCCGGTCGCCGACGACCGTGAGACCGTGCTGCCCGGTGTCGAGCGGTGATGTCCACACCGTTTCCACGGCCACGGCGTCGCCGCCGTCCCGGATGCGGAACATGCGGCCTCCGCCCGAGCCGTCCGGTCCGGTTGCGAACACGCAATCCCTCCACAGCACCGGCGTGGCGGCGAGCACGCGGTACCGCGTCGGCATCGGCCGCGTCCACAGCAGCCGCCCCGTGTCGGCGTCCACGCCGAAGGCATGCCGGTTGGAGCAGTTGACGATGTGCCGGCGCGTGCCGAGGCGGAAGAGGATCGGCGAGGCGTAGCCCGCCCCGTCCGCCTCCCCGGCCGGCTCCGGCAAGCGCTCGAGGGCCGCCGATGGCGACGGCCCGAGCAGGAGCGGCTCGCTCTGCCATACGGTGGCGCCGGTCTTGACGTCCAACGCCGCCATCAGCGCCTTCGCGCCGCCGGCGGTGACGATCACGCGCGGGCCGTCCACCAGCAGGCACTCGCTGAGCGCCCACGTGATGTTCCGGCCCTCGAACCGGTCGAGGACATTGACCGCCCACAATTCGCGACCCGAATCCGCGGCAAAGGCCGCCACGCGCCCGTGCGCGTTCAGGTGGAAGACCCGTCCGCCAGCCACCGCGCAGGCCGCCCGCGCCCCGGGCCACGACCCCGTCCATGCCGCTCCGTTCGTTGCCTGCCAGACCGTGCGGCCCTGCAGGTCGAGGGCGTGAATCACAAGGGCGTCGTTCGCGTCGCCCGTGACATAGATCCGGCCGCCGGAGATCACGGGGGACGACCAGCCCCGCCCGAGGTTCGTCACCGACCACAGGACCGCCGGCCCGCCCTCCGGCCATTCGCGGAGAAGCCCCGTCTCGAGGCTCACGCCGTCGCGCCGCGGCCCCCGCCACTGCGGCCAGCCCGGCTCCGGCGACGCGATGAGCTCACCCGCCGGCGCCGCGGCCTCCGCCCCGACCGCCCCCACACACCCCATCAGGATTAGTATCCACCTCTTCATTGGACGTTGGCCGTTGGTTGTTGGCTGTTGGTTGCTGGCTGCTGGTTGTTGGCTGCTGGTTGCTGGCTGCTGGTTGTTGGCTGCTGGTTGCTGGCTGCTGGCTGCTGGTTGTTGGCTGTTGGCTGTTGGTTGGTGGCTGTTGGCTGTTGGCTGTTGGTTGTTGGTTGTTGGCTGTTGGCTGTTGGTTGTTGGTTGTTGGATGTTGGACGTTGGTCGTCGGCCGTTCGATGTTCGTTGTTCGATGTTCGGTGTTCGATGTTCGATGTTCGGTGTTCGCCTCTCGCTGCCAGCCTCGTCCTACTTCAGTTCCGGGAATGCCGCCGTGACATCGAGCGCGTCCCCGGTCTCCTTCTGCAGGCCGAGGAACGCGGCGAAGAGCTTCTTCCCGACGGGTCGCGACGCGGGATCGCCGGCGAGGTCCTTCGTCTCGAGCGGATCGGCCTTCAGGTCGAACAGCATCGCACGGGGCACCGCCGGGTAGAGCACCAACTTGTGCGTGCCGTCGGTCACCATGCGCTGGCCTTTGATGTACGCGGAGTAGAGATGCGGCCGGTGCGCGGCCTTCGCATCGGCCAGCAGCGGCCGCAGGCTGCGGAACGCCATGCCGTCGGGCGCCTGCGCCCCGGCAAGGTCGAGCGCGGTCGCCATCAGGTCCTGCATGTAGACGGGCGCATCGCGGCGCGCGCCTTTCGGAACGCCCGGGCCGGCGACGACGAGGGGCACGCGCATGCTGTGCTCGTACATGTTCTGCTTGCCCATCAGGCCGTGGCGCCCGATCGCCAGCCCGTTGTCGGCGGAGAAGAAGATCCAGGTGTTGTCCGCGCGGCCGCCGCGCTCGATCGCGTCGAGCACGCGGCCGATCTGCGCGTCGAGGTGGGTGATGATCGCGTAGTACTCGCGGCGGTGGGTCTGGATCGCGAAGGGGGTGCGCGGCGTCGGCGCGAGGGCCTCGTCGCGGAGCTTGGGGCCGGACTGCATGGCTTCGGCGTCCGGGTTGGCCGCGACGAACGCCGGCGGCGTCGCGACGGAACCGGGCGGGTAGAGGTCGAGGAACTCCTTCGGCGCCTGGCGCGGATCGTGCGGCGCGTTGAAGGCGAGGTAGAGACAGTGCGGCGTGCCGCCGCGCGCGCCGGAGGCCAGAAGCTCGATGCCGTCGTCGGCCTGGACCTCGCTCCAGTGCCGGCCGCCCTCCCAGAAACCGCCCTGCGTCTCGTCCCACGGGCGGAACGGGTCCGGCTGCCCCTCGACGGGCCGGCCGTACCACTCCTTCTTGTCCATCGGCATCCCCGGGGTTTCCCGCACGGCGCGGTCGAACACGGCGTCGGGCTTGAAGGCCGGAACGTGCCACTTGCCGGTGAAGGACGTCGCGTAGCCGGCGGACCGCATGAGCTGCGGCCACGTGCGGCCGGCCTCGGCCAGCGACTTCGTCGCCTTCTGCGCGCGCCAGACGGGCAGGCCGGTCATCAGCATCGTGCGGCTGGCGACGCAGACCGCACCGGTCCACGAGCCCTGGATGTGCGCCCGGGTGAAGGTCGTCCCCCGCGCGATCAGGCGGTCGAGGTTCGGCGTCTTCACCTCGGGATTGCCGAGCGCGTGGATTCCCTCCGGCGTGAGATCGTCGGCGAGGATCACGACGATGTCCGGCCGGCCGCCGCCCGCCGATGCTCCCCGTCCCGCGCACAGCGCCGCCGCCGCCATCCCCGTCCGCCCCAAGAACGCCCGCCGGTTCATGTCCGTCCTCCTGGTCTGCCGCGCGCAGTGTGTCGGGCCGCACACCCGAGCGCAAGATCGCATCGCGCCCAACCCCGGCTTGCCGCCGGCTTCCGCGCCGCCTACACTGTCCCGCAAGCGTGCCCCGGTAGCTCAGTTGGACAGAGCGGCGGTTTCCTAAACCGTAGGTCGGAGGTTCGATCCCTCTCCGGGGTGCCAGCCAAATCCCAATAAATCAACGCCGCAGGCGCCCGAATCGGCGCGTTGGCACGCCGCTTTCAGTTTGGGATTCACCGATAGGACCACCGGGGCGGACCGCAAGGACGGGACCGGCTGACGCGGGCGCGTCCATCTACGCCACCTGGGCTTTCTGCAGCAGGGCGTGCGCGTCACGCCCACCACCGGCCCGCCGCGGCCAACGGTCATCGAGCCCTGGCTCGACGACCCCTTCCCGGACTACGACACCGAGCAGGTCGTGGCCTACGCGAACGGCTGAGCCCCCG
>VGWF01000085.1 GCA_016873715.1 Lentisphaerota bacterium
CCCCGGCTCGGGCTCCGGACCGGCGATCCGCTCGTCCTCCGCTTCGCCCGCGCCGGCGCGCTCCCGGCCGACGTTCCGATGGGCAACGAGTCTGACGCGTGGACGAGCCCCCGCGTCGTTGTGAAGGCCGTGCTCGACGACGCGCGCCTCGGCCGATTCAGCCTGCGCGCCGCCCAGGCCGCGCCGCTGTCGGTCTTCCTCCCGCGCGAGCACCTCGCCGACCGCATGGAGGCCCCGGACCGGGCCAACCTCCTCCTTGCCGCCGGCGCGGCGGCCTCCCCGACGGCCGATCCGTCCGTCGCGAACGCCGCCCTTGCGAAGGTCCGTACCCTCGCCGACCACGAGCTCGAACTCCGTCCGACAACCAACACATCGCCCCCAGGCATCGAACTGCGCAGTTCCCGCGTCTTCCTCGAGCCCGCGGCCGTCGAGGCCGCGCTCGCCGCCTCGCCGGGCGGCGGGGCCTCGCTCACCTACATCGTCAACCGCCTTCACAGCGGCACGAACGCCTGCCCCTACAGCTTCGTCGCCGGCGTCGCGGGCACCCCGTTGCGCGACGGCATGCGCGACGACGAGATCGTGGTCGGGGAATGGCTCGCCGAGGATCTCGACCTCTCCCCCGGCGGCCGGGTCACGCTGGAGTACTTCGTCCTCGGCCCCGACCAGCGCCTGGCCGAGACGTCGCGCGAGTTCCGGGTTTGCTCCGTGCTGCCGGCGGAGGGCGCGGGCGCGGACTCGTCGTGGATGCCCGACTTCCCCGGCATCCGCGACGCCGGCCGCTGCGGCGACTGGACGCCCGGGATTCCGCTCGACCTGAAGCGGATCCGGCAGAAGGACGAGGATTACTGGGCCGCGCGCCGCGGCACGCCGAAGGCCTTCGTCACCCTCGCCGCCGCGCAGTCGATGTGGTCGAACCGCTTCGGCGCGGTCACGGCGGTGCGGTGGCCGCCCATCCCCATGCGGCAGGGACCGGCCCTCCACACTCCGCCCGGAGGAGCCGGGACCGGCGGAACGGCCGGCACGGAGGCCGGCCATGCCGCGCTGGCCGCCGCCATCCTGTCGCGTCTTCCCGCGGCCTCGGCCGGGCTCACGTTCCGCCCGGTACGCAGCGAAGGCCTCGCCGCCGGACAGGGCGCGACGGACTTCACCGGCCTCTTCATCGGGCTCGGCTTCTTCATCCTCGTCGCGGCGCTGATCCTCGCCGCGGTTCTTTTCGGACTGGCGCTGACCGCGCGCGCCGCGGAGACGGGCCTTCTGCGGGCGCTCGGCTACCGGCGCGGGGCGATCCGCGCGATCCTGCTCGGCGAGGCCGCGCTGGTGGCCGCCGTTGCCGCCGCCGCCGGTTCGGCGGCCGGCATCGGCATCGCCGAGGCCATCCTCGGCGGACTGCGAACCCTCTGGCAGGGTGCGGTCGGAACGACGGCGCTCGGGCTGGACGTCCGCCTCCCCACCGTGCTTGGCGGTGCAGCCGCCGGCCTTCTCGCATCTCTCGGCGCCGCGTTCGCCGTTCTCCGCCGGCAGGAGTTTCGGTCCGTGCACGAGTTGCAGTCCGGCGGCGCCGAGTCCGCGACTCCCCGGGCGCGCCGGACGACGACGCGATTCGTCCTTGCGCTTGTCTGCCTCGCCGCCGCCGTCGGGGTGCGCCTTGCCTCCGGCGACACCGCGGGACCCGGCGCACGGCTGGGCGCCGGGGCGCTGGCCCTGACCGCGGGACTGCTTCTCTGCGCGGCCGCCCTCGCCCGCCTCGCGACCGGCAGCGGCACGGGGACGCCGGATCCGCGCGTCTTCGGCGCGCGCAACTGGGCGCGCCACCCGCGCCGGAGCCTCGCGGCGATCCTCATGCCCGCGTGCGGGATCTTCCTCGTCTTCGCCGTCGGCGCGAACCGTCCGCAGGTGCACGACCCGGAGTCGCGCGGCGCCGGCACCGGCGGCTTCGCGTTCCTCGGCACGACGGCGCTCCCGCTGGCGCGCGATCCGGGCTCCGCGGAGGGCCGCGCGCTCTACGACCTTCCGGCCGGGGCGATGGACGGGGTCCGCGTGCTCGCCCTGCGCCGCCGGGGCGGGGACGACGCGAGCTGCCTCAATCTCAACCGCGTCTCCGCCCCGCCCCTCATCGGCGTGCCCGCCGCCGCGCTGGACGGCCTCGGAGCCTTCCGCTTCACGGCGGTCGCTCTGGGCGTCGATCCGGCGCATCCGTGGACGAGCCTCGCGCTCGACCGCGGACCCGGCGTGCTTCCGGTGGTCCTGGACGAATCGGTCGCGCTGTGGAGCCTCAAGGTCTCGGTGGGCGACCGCATGCCGGCGGTCGACGAACGCGGCCGCCCGCTCCAGGTGGAGATCGTCGGGCTTCTGGCGGACTCGGTCTTCCAGGGCAGCCTGCTCGCGGACGGCGACCGGCTGCTCGGCGCGTATCCCTCGGCGACGCTGCAGATGCTGCTCGTCGACGCGCCACCCGCGAAACGCGACGCTGCGCGGCGGGCGATGGAGGACCGGCTCGGGGACCTCGGGCTTGATCTGTCGACGACCGCGGCGCGGCTGGATGCGTTTCTCGCGGTCCAGCACGTCTACCTCGAGATCTTCCTCGCCTTCGGGGCCATCGGCCTGCTCATCGGCGCCGCCGGCTTCGGCGTCGTGGCCAACCGCAACCTGATCGAGCGCCGCCGCGAGTTCGGACTGCTCCACGCCCTGGGCTACCGTCGGTCCCGCCTCCTGCGCGGCGCCGTCGCGGAGCACACGGCGCTCGCGGCCCTCGGCCTCGCCGTCGGCGCCCTCGCCGCGATCCCCGCCATCCCGCCCGCGGCCGCGACCCTCGTCCCCCTCGCCCTTCTCCTGGCCGCGATGGCCGCCGTCGCAACGGTCACTTCCGCGCTTTCCGCGCGCGCGGTCCTCTCCACCCCGGCGCTGGAGGCGCTGCGGGAGGAGTGATGCCGAACGCACCCGCAGGATGCCGGTTCCGATCCCGACGCCCCGGTCTCCATGCGGCCCAATCGGATCATGCGCTCGACATCGTCGCTGTCGCGCGGACGGAAGCGTTGCACGGCGGCGCGGACCGCGGCCAGCCCGTCGTCCGGCGCGGCACCGAGCATCCGCGTGATGTCGGCCAGATCCTGGACGCGTCCCGCGGCGGCTATCTTCGGTATCCGCTGGCACCCACGCATCTCCCGCGGTAGACTGCGGCGTCGACGTCGCTGGGGGAGCCCCGAAGGGCTGAGATCCGCGGACGCGGAAACCCCGGGAACCTGATCCGGGTCATGCCGGCGTAGGGAAGCGGCTGCGGTTGCGCCTCCCCACTCCCCTCCTCCGGATCGATCGCGAGGCGCCATGAGCATCGAGACCCAGATCGAAACCGCCCGGGCCGGCCGGATCACGTCCGAGGTTGAGTCCGTCGCCCGGAGCGAACGCGTCGCCCCGGAAACGCTTCGCGACGCCGTCGCCGCCGGGCGCGTCGTCGTCCCGGCCAACCGCCATCACGAGGGCCTCGAGCCGATGGGCATCGGCCGGATGCTGCGGACCAAGGTCAACGCGAACATCGGCAACTCCGCGCTGACCGGCGGGCTGCCGGACGAGCTGGCCAAGCTGCGCGTCGCGCTGGAGCACGGCGCGGACACCGTGATGGACCTGAGCACGGGGCCGGCGGCGCCCGCCATCCGCCGCCGCATCCTCGCCGCCTGTCCGCGGCCCGTCGGCACGGTGCCGATCTACCAGGCCGTCGCCGACGTGCCCGAGGCGGCGGACCTCACGGCCGACGGCCTGCTCGGCGTCATCGAGGCGCAGGCGCGCGAGGGCGTCGATTACATGACCCTCCATGCCGGCCTGCTTCGCGCCCACGTGCCGATGGCGCGGCGGCGGCTGCTCGGCATCGTCAGCCGCGGCGGCGCGCTGCTCGCGCACTGGATGGGCCGGCACGGCCGCGAAAACCCCCTGTTCGAGCGGTTCGACGAGGTCCTCGCCATCTGCCGCGAGCACGAGGTGACGCTTTCCCTCGGCGACGGCCTGCGCCCGGGCTGCCTGGCGGACGCGTCGGACGAGGCCCAGTTCGCCGAGCTCGAGGCGCTGGGCGGCCTGGTCCGCCGCGCCCGCGCCGCCGGCGTCCAGGCCATGGTCGAGGGCCCCGGCCACGTGCCGCTGGACCAGGTCGCCGACAACATGCTGCGCGAGCGCGAGGCGTGCGACGACGCGCCGTTCTACGTCCTCGGCCCCGTGGTCGCCGACTGCGCCCCGGGCTACGACCACATCACCGCCTCCATCGGCGGCGCGTGGGCCGCGTTCCACGGCGCGGCGATGCTCTGCTACGTGACGCCCAGCGAACACCTCGGCCTGCCCGACGCGAACGACGTGCGCGAGGGGGTGGTGGCGTTCAAGCTCGCCGCCCATGCGGCGGACGTCGCTCTGCGCCGCCCCGGTGCGCGCGACCGCGACGATGCGATCTCCCGCGCCCGCGCCGCGTTCGACTGGGAGGGTCAGTTCGCCCTCGCCCTCGACCCGGGCCGCGCCCGCGACATCCGCTCGCGATCGCTGGCGGCCGCCGGCCCGCTGCCCGCGGCCCCCGGAGGCGCCGCCGACACGCACTACTGCACCATGTGCGGCCCGAAGTTCTGTCCGATGCGGCTCCGGCAGGGGTAGAGGGGTTTCCGGGTTTCGCGGCCCGCAGGGCCTCCGTGCGGCGCCGGTCGCAACGGAACTCCCCGGTCGTCCCGCGATCGAGGGGCGCGGGTCCGGGCATTCCTCATCCCGCCGTCTCGCCGTCGAGTTCGACCGGCGGGACCTCGACGAACTCGACGGGGCACTCGGGGAGCGCGCGGAGGAACCAGCGGCCGTACCATTTGTCGGCGATGCGGCGGTCGAGGACGACGATGACGCCGGTGTCCGTCGCGGTGCGGATGAGGCGCCCGATACCCTGGCGGAACTTGATGACGGCCTCGGGCAGGCTGTACTCGCGGAAGGGGTCGCCGCCGCGCTGCTGGATCCGGTCCAGCCGCGCGCGCACGACGGGCTGGTCGGGCACCGCGAACGGCAGCCGCATGATCATCACGTTCGACAGCGCCTCGCCGCGCACATCGACGCCCATCCAGAACGAGTCGAGACCGAACAGGACGGCCCCCTGCCCCTTTCGGAACTCCTCGAGCATCCGGTGCCGCGACAGCCCCTCGCCCTGCACGAGCATCTCGAGGCCCTCGCGCTCGAGCGGGCCGCGGACGAGCGCCGCGACCCTGCGCATCGACGCCGCGCTGGTGAAGAGGACGAAGGCCGAGCCGCGCGTGTGCGTCGCGAAGTACACGACGGCGCGCGCGGCGGCCGGCGTGTAGGCGTCGTCGTCGGACGGCTCCGGCATCCGGTCCGGGATCCACACGCGCATCTGGCGGGCGTAATCGAACGGCGAGCCGACGCCGAGCCCCTCGCTGCCCGCGGCGCCGACGCGTCCGAGGAAGTAGTCGAGGCTGCCGTTGACCGCGAGCGTCGCGCTGGTCATGACGACCGACGGCACCGAATCGAAGAGCGCCTCCTTGAGCACCGGGGCGACCTCGACCGGCGCCGAGTGGAGCACGAGCTGGCGGCGGCGGCCCTCGAGCTCCATCCAGTAGACGTGGTCGTCGAGCGTCTGCCGCAGGAAGGCGTCGAGTTCGGCGGCGAGCATGCCGGCGCGCCGGGCCGACTGCCGGAGTTCGGCGGAGAGATCCTCGTCCTCCATCTCCTCCAGCAGCATCTTCAGTTCCGCGGCGAGCTTCTGGAGGTGGCCGGTGACCTGGGTCTCGACGGCCACGGGCTCGAGCAGCCGCCGCTGCGTCTCGCCGGCGTGAAACCGCGCGGCCTCGCGCAGGTCGTCGAAGAGCCGGGCGACGGCGTCCCACAGGAGCTGGACGGTGTGCGACGGCGCCCCGCTGCGCAGCAGGGCGAGCAGCCCCTTCCCCGTCTCGGGCACGTAGAGCCGGCGCAGCAGGTGCTCGAAGGCGAAGTGCGACAGGCGCAGGCCGAAGTGGTCGCTCGCGACGTCCTCGACGGTGTGGGCCTCGTCGAGCACGACGGCGTCGTACTCGGGCAGGAATCCGGCGTCGCCGCGGCGCAGGCCGAGGTCGGAGAAGAGAAGGTGGTGGTTGGCCACGAGCAGGTCGGCGGTGGCGACCTGCCGCCGGGCGGCCATGAAGAAGCAGGTGCGGTACTCGGGGCACTTCGGCCCGCGGCAGTTGTCCTGCTCGGCGCAGACCGCGTCCCAGACGCCGGGCGGCGGCTGGAACGGCAGTTCCTGCAGCGCGCCCTCGCGGGCCTCGTGGGCGGCCCAGTCGCGGATGCGCTGGAGCCAGTCCTCGGCGCCGCGGTCGAACAGCGTGGGGCCGCCATGGATGGCGCGGTCGAGCCGGCGGCGGCAGAGGTAGTTCCCGCGGCCCTTGACGAGCACCGCGTTGAACTCGACGCCGAGGTGGGCGCGCAGGAAGGGGATGTCCTTCGACATCAGCTGCTCCTGCAGGCTGATCGTGCAGGTCGACACGACCGCCCTCCGTTTGCGCTCGACCGAGGCGAGGATCGCGGGGACGAGGTAGGCGAAGCTCTTGCCGACGCCGGTGCCCGCCTCGACGGCGATGTGACGGCCGGCGGCGAGCGCGCCGGCGACGGCGTCGGCCATGCGGAGCTGCTGGGGCCGGTGCTCGTAGGGGAACGGCTCGCCGCGGCAGCCGGCCTCGAACGCCCCGCCGGGGCGGAAGAACTCCGCGACGCGCGCGGGGAACTCCGGCGGCGCGGCGGCGGGCTCCGCATCCTCGACGGGCATGATCACGCGGGGACTATACCAGAGGGGACGGACGCGCCGCAGCCGCGGCGCGACACGCGGACGCGCAGGGTCCCGCCGCGCCGGTCAGCCAAGGCACTCGAGAACCGCGACCAGGGCGGACTCGATCCGCTCGAGGTCCACCAGGAGGGTCACCAAGCCGGCGGGCTTTCCGACGCTCCCGGACCGCCCCGGACGGGCGCCCAGTCCCGCGTAGCACGCGGCGAGCCCGCGGCGGAACACCTCGTGGCCGTAGCGTTCGTGCGCGAGGGCCGCGCCCGCGGCGCCGAGCCGCGCGCGGAGGTCGGGATCCGAGGCCGCCTGCGCGGTGGCGCGGGCAAAGGCCTCCGGATCGGCCGCGGAGAAACGCGCGGTCGCGTCGGACAGGATGATCCGGTTGGCCGGGGTGTCGGTGGCGACGATGGCGCGGCCCGCCTTCAGGAAGTCGAGGAGCTTGAGCGGGGCGTTCGTCCCGGCGAGGCGCGGCGAGAGCAGCAGATCGGAGGCGCAAAGCAGGTTGGGAACGGTCTCCGGCGGAACCGTCCCGAGGAAGGTGACGCGCCCCGCGACGCCGGCCGCCTCCATCTGCGCGCGACGCGCCCCGATGTCGGCGGGCGTCCCGCCGACGATCGCGAATCGCAGCCGGGGGCACGCCCGCACGGCCGCGGGAATCGCGTCGAAGAGGAGGTCGATGCCCTGGTACACCGCAAACGACCCGATGTAGGTGGCGACGATGTCGTCCGCGGCCGGCGCCAGTTCGCTCCGCACGCGCTCGACGCCCGCCGCGTCGGCCTCGACGCACGACGAGGGAACGTCGGAAACGGCGTGCACGGGCCTGCCCGGAGCGAAGCGGCGGACCTCGTCGAGCATGCCCAGCCCGGTCAGGATGATCGCGTCCGACCGGCGGATCGCGAGGCGTTCGACGGCGCGGTAGAGGCGCAGCACGGCATTCCGCAGTCCTCCGCCCTTGTGCGAATCGGGATCGCTGTGGATCTCGAACACGGTCCGGGCGCCACGCAGCCGGGCGAGCACGACGCCGATCGCCCCCGCCTCCTCGACCGAGTGGATCACGTCGTAGCGCCGGCGCACGACCATCGCCAGGGCCTTCGCGAGGAGAAGGACGTCGTAGACGGCCTTCTTCAGCGAGGGGCCGATGGCCATGGACCGGATGCCGAAGAGATTGGGGACGCGGACGACCCGGACACCCGGGGGCAGATCGATCGGCTCGCCGACGGGCATGGCGAGGAGATCCACGCTGTGCCCCGCGTCCGCCAGCGCGCGGATGGTCGCCGCCACGCGGATCGGGGAGCCCCGGCACTGGAAGAACGGCTGCGGATCAAGAAAGAGGATGCGCAGGCCCGCGCCCCGCCCCCCCCCCGTGTCCTCCCCTGTCGAGTCCTTCTCCATGCTCCCCTTTGCGATCCCCGGATCGCGCCCGCACGATAAGCAATGGGAAAGCGCTCCGCCAGCCCCGATTCTCACGGGCGCGCACTTTTTCCTACGGTCCGGGGCCCAGCGCGGGTAGGATGCGCGGGGCGCCGGAAGGCCGGCGCGGCACGGAGTGCACGAAAGGAAGAGGGACGACGATGGCGGGGACGCAGGGGGGCTGGACGCTGGTCACCGGGGCCGGCGGGTACGTGGGCGGGGCGCTGGCGGCCGATCTCGCGAGGCGCGGCGAGCGCGTGCGGGCGATGGTGCGCGACCGCTCCGCGGCCGGAGCGCTCGAGAAGCTCGGCATCCCGGTCGTCGAGGCGGACGTCCGCGACGCGGCGTCGCTCGCGCCGGCGCTGGAGGGGGTCGTCCGGGTCCACCACATCGCGGCGCTCTTCCGCCAGGCGGGCTTCCCGGAGAGCGTCTTCCACGACATCAACGCCGAGGGCACGCGGCGCATGCTGGAGGCCTCCATCGCCGCCGGCGCGCGGCGCTTCATCCACTGCTCGACCGGCGGCGTGCTGGGCGACGTTCGCAACCCGCCCGGAACGGAGACCTCGCCCTACAACCCCGGCGACATGTACCAGCGGACGAAGCTCGAGGGCGAGAAGATCGCGATGGAGGCGTTCCGCTCCGGCCGCATCCGCGGCGCGGTGATCCGCCCGGCGATGATCTACGGCCCGGGCGACACGCGGAACCTGAAGATGTTCCGCATGATCGCGCGGCGCCGGTTCTTCTACGCCGGCCCGTGCAAGCACGTCCATTTCATCGACGTCCGCGACCTCGTCCGCGCCTTCGAACTGGCGATGGAGCACGAGGAGATCAACGCGGAGGTCTACATGATCGCCGGCGAGAAGGCGGTGCCGCTGAACGTCATGGCGGAGGCGATCGCGAGGAACCTCGGCGTGCCGCCGCCGTGGCTGCGCCTGCCGGTGAAGCCGCTGCAGTGGCTGGGGTCCGCGTGCGAGGCGGTCTGCACGCCGCTCAACCTGCGGCCGCCGATCTACCGCCGCCGCGTGGACTTCTTCACGAAGAACCGCCACTTCGACGCGTCGAAGGCGGCGCGCGACCTGGGCTTCAAGCCGGCGCGGACGTTCGACGACGAGGTGGCGGACATCGTCCGCTGGTACCGGGAGAACGGCTGGGTCTGACGACGGCCGGCGGGGCCGTCAGGCGGCGCCCTTCCCCGCCCGCACGCGGGCCACGATCAGCGCGACGACCTCGTCCACCGACATCGACGTGGAGTCGATCACGTCCGCGTTCAGCGCGATCTGCAGGGGGGCGTCCTTGCGGGTTCGGTCCCGCTGGTCGCGGCGGGCGAGCGAGTCGCGGACGACCGAGGGGTCGGCATGCCCCTCCATCTGCTCGAGTTCGAGCGCGCGCCGGCGCGCCCGCTCGTCGGGATCGGCGTCGAGATAGAACTTCCACGGCGACTCGGGAAACACGACCGTGCCGATGTCGCGCCCCTCCATCACCAGCGACCCGAACCGGGCCGTTTCGCGGAGGCGGGCGACGAGGAACGCGCGCACCTCGGAGATCGCCGCGACCTCGGACACGCGCTCGCGGACCGGCTCGCAGCGGATCTCCAGCCCCGGGTCGACCCCGTCGAGGGCCAGGCGCACCGCGCCGTCGGCGACCGACAGCTCCCAGCGGCAGCGGTGCATCCACGCGACGACCGCCTCCGCGTCGCCCGGCGGGACGCCCTCGCGGACGGCCTTCCACGTCAGCGTGCGGTAGAACATGCCCGAGTCGACGTACACGAAGCCGAGCACCTGCGCGACGCGGCGGGAGACCGTCGACTTGCCCGAGGCCGAGGGACCGTCGATCGCGATCTGGAGTCCGTTCCGCATCGTCCCCTCACTTCGTCAGCGTCTTCAGGTCCGCCCAGAAGCCCGGGTAGGACGTGTCGACGCACGCGACATTGTGCACCACCGACGGCGCAGGCGCGAAGAGCGAAAGCACCGCCAGCGACATCGCGATGCGGTGGTCGCCCTGGCTCCGGAGCACGTCCGAGGCCCGGAGGACGCAGCCGCCGCGCACGGTCATGCCGTCGGGCCGCTCCTCGACCTCGACGCCCATCTCCCGCAGGCCGGCGGCGGTGGTCGCGATGCGGTCCGATTCCTTCACGCGCAGTTCGGCCGCGTCGCGGATCACGGTCTCGCCCTGCGCGAGCGCCCCCGCGACGGCGAGGATCGGCAGTTCGTCGATCAGGTTGGGGATCTCGGTTCCGGCGATCGTCGTGCCGCGGAGCGGTCCGCCGCGCACGGTCACGTCGCCGACGGGCTCCCACGCCTCGCTTCCCGCCTGCGGCTCGATGCGGACGTCCGCGCCCATCCGCGCGAGGACGTCGAGCACCGCGGTGCGGCGGGGGTTGAGCCCGAGGCTGCGGATGGTGACCTCGGCCCCCTCCTTCGCCGCGGCGGCGACGAGCCAGAAGGCGGCGGAGGAGATGTCGCCGGGGACGCTCCACTTCCCGCCCGCGATCTCCGGCCCGGCGGCCCCGGCGCCGTCGAGCGAGACCGTAAGGCCCTCGACGCGCAGCGGGAGCTTCATGGCCCGGAAGAGGCGCTCGGTGTGGTCGCGCGTCTCGACGCGCTCGCGGACGACCGTCGTCCCGGTCGCGCGCAGCCCGGCCAGCAGGATGCACGACTTGACCTGCGCGGAGGCCACGGGCAGGTCGTACGCGATGCCCTTCAGCCCGCGGCCCTGCACGACGATCGGCGCGCGGCCGCCCGGGCCCTGGAGTTCGATCGCCGCGCCCATGCGGAGCAGCGGCTCGTGGATCCGGCCCATCGGGCGGGACCGGACGGACTCGTCGCCCGTCAGCGTCGCCCCGATGCCCGCGCCCGCGAGCAGGCCCGTCATCAGCCGGATCCCGGTCCCCGAGTTGCCGAGGTCCAGCGGGCCGACCGGCGCGAGCATGCGTCCGCCGTTGCCGCGAACCTCGAGGGCGCCGCCCTTGAACACGGGGCTCGCGCCCAGCGACTGCATCGCGCGCAGCGTCGCCAGGCAGTCCCCGCTCTGGAGGTAGTTCCGGATCACCGACCGGCCCTTCGCGATGCCGCAGAGCATCGCGAGGCGGTGCGAGACGCTCTTGTCGCCGGGCATCTCGATCGCGCCGCGCAGGCGGCGGCAGGGGGCGACGGTCACCGAAGCGGGCGATGCGCTCATGCGGGCTCCTCCGTGCTGACGCCGCGCGCCGGGACGACGCGCCGCCGCGCTTCGCGGGCCTCCGCCAGGAGGCGGCGCACGCCGTCGAAATCCCCCGCGCGCAGGCGGCGGACCATCTCCGCCAGCGCGTCGACCATCGCCTCCAGTTCGCCGGCGATGGCGTCGCGGTTCGTCAGGGCGATGTCGTGCCAGATCTCCGGCGAGCCCTCCGCGACGCGCGTGGTGTCGCGGATGCCCGGACCGCACAGCGCGCTGACCGACTCGCCGTCGAACCCGCCGCGCCCCGCGCAGAGCGAGACCAGCGCGGCCGCCATGTGCGGCAGGTGGCTCGTGCGGGCGATGATGCGGTCGTGGTCGCCGGCGTCCATGCGGAGGACCTGCGATCCGACGGCGGTCCACAGTCCCTCGACCGCCGCCACGGCCTGCGCCGGGGCCCCGTCGGGCGTGACGACCGTCACGGCGCCCTCGTACAGGCCGGCGTACGCCGACTCCATGCCCTGCCGTTCCGAGCCGGCGATCGGATGGCTGCCGACGAAGACGGCCGGGCCGCCCGCGAGCGCCGCCCGTGCCCGGCCGGCGATCCATCCCTTCGTGCTGCCGACGTCGGTCACGACGGCCCCGGGCTCGAGTCCCGGCGCCGCGCGGGCGATCAGGTCCGGGATCGAGAGCACCGGCGCGCACGCGACGACGATCGCAGCGCCGCGCACGGCCTCCGCCGGATCGTCGTGGACCTCGTCCGCCGCGCCCATGTCGAGGGCGAGCCGGCGCGTTGCCTCCCGGCGGGCGAAGGCCGCGACCGCGCCCCGGTGACCGCGCGCCTTCAGCGCGAGGCCGAGCGAGCCGCCCATCAGGCCGAGGCCGAGAACGGCGATCCGGTCCGCCGGCTTCATCGGGCCGCCTCCGGGGCCGCCGCCCCGCGCTGGACGACAGCGGTCAAGGCTGGGTCCCCTCCGCCAGCACGAGCCGGAGCTGCTCGAGGAAGAACTCGTTCTCGGCCTTGGTGCCGACGGTCACGCGGACGTAGTCCGGCATGCCGTAGCCGTCCATCGGCCGCACGATGACCTTCCGCCGCTGCAGCTTCTCGAACACCTCGCGGCCGCGGCCGACCTTCACGAGCATGAAGTTCGCGACCGACGGGACGAAGTCCAGGCCGAGCGCGCGGAACGCCTTCTGGAGCTGGGCGAGGCCGGACCCGACGAGCCGGCGCGTGCGGACCACGTGCGCCTCGTCGTCCAGCGCCGCCAGCGCGGCGGCCTGCGCGGGCGCGTTGACGTTGAAGGGCTGCCGGACGCGGTCGAGCGCGCCGATCCCCTCCTCCGTCGAGACCGCGTAGCCGATGCGCAGCCCCGCGAGGCCGTAGGTTTTCGAGAAGGTGCGTAGGATGAAGACGTCGCGCCCCTCGCGGGCGTAGCGCAGCGTGTCGGGCTGCCGCTCGGGAGGAAGCAGCTCGATGTAGGCCTCGTCGAACACGACGGCGACGTGCGCCGGCACGCGCTGCATGAGACGGTCGATGGCGGCGCCGTCGACCATCGTGCCCGTCGGGTTGTTCGGGTTCGCGACGAAGAGGAGGCGCGTCTGCGGCGTCACGGCGGCGAGCATCGCGTCGAGGTCGTGCGTGAAGGCGCGCATCGGCACGGCGACGGTCGCGGCCTGGTAGAGGTCCGCGACGAGGCGGTAGACGATGAAGGCGCCGTCGGCCATGACGACCTGGGTGCCGGGCTCGAGGAAGGCGTGGCCGAGGAGCGCGAGGATCTCGTTGCTGCCGTGGCCGACCAGGATCTGCGACGGCCTCACCCCGAGGCGCTTCGCCAGCGCCTCGCGGAGGTAGAACGAGCCGCCGTCGGGATAGAGGTGGACGCCGGCCGCCGCATCGCGCATCGCCTTGATCGCGCGCTTCGAGGGCCCGAGCGAGTTCTCGTTCGAGGCCAGCTTGACGATGTCGGCCGCCGAGCCGAAGCCGAACTCGCGGGCGACCTCCTCGATCGGCCGGCCCGGCTCGTACACCTTCAGCGCCTTCACCCACGGCTTGATCTTCATCATCGGAACATCCTCGCGTCCCTGCGCGTCCCGGCTTCGTCCAACCCCTGGACGCCCGGGTCCTCCGGGCTTCCAAGGGTTGGAACGTCCCTCACTCGTCGCGGTCGTGGGCGCGCGGGTAGGACCCCAGCACGCGCAGCACGGCGCACTCCGGCGCGAGCTGGTCGATCGCGCGGCGGACGGCCGGGTCCTCGGCATGGCCCTCGACGTCGACGTAGAAGCAGTACTCCCACGCCTTCGTGCGGTTCGGCCGCGACTCGATCTTGCAGAGGTTCACGTCGTTCGAACTGAACGCCGACAGCGCCCGGTGCAGCGCGCCGACCCTGTGCTGGACGGCGAAGAGCATCGAGGTGCGGTCGTAGCCGGTGGACTTCCCGCACGTGCGGCCGACGACGAGGAACCGCGTCGTGTTCCCGCGCATGTCCTGCACCTCGCCCGAGATCACGTCCAGACCGTAGGTCTCCGCCGCCTGCACGCTCGCCAGAGCCGCCCCGCCGGGTTCCGACGCGGCGATCTCCGCGGCGCGCGCGGTGCTCGAGACGGGGATCAGGTCGACGCCGGCCATCTCGGACTGCAGGAACCGGCGGCACTGACCGAAGACCTCCGGCTTGCTGTAGATCTTGCGGATCTGGTCCTTCGGGCTCTTGGAGAGCAGGTGCTGCGCGATCGGCAGGTAGATCTCGGCGACGATCTTGAGCGGCGTCTCGGCGAACTCGTCGAGAGTGTGCGTGACGGCGCCCTCGGTGGAGTTCTCGATCGGCGCGACGCCGTAGTCGGCGTAGCCCTTCTCGACCCAGGTGAACACGTCGCTGATCGTGTCGCACGAGAGGTACTTCACGCTCGCCCCGAACCGCTGGCGGGCGGCCTGGTGGGTGAAGGTGGCCGGCGGGCCGAGGAAGGCGATCTTCAGCGGCTGCTGGAGCGAGATCGAGGCGGACATGATCTCGCGGTAGATCGCCTGCAGGGACTCGTCGGGCAGCGGGCCCTCGTTGCAGCCCTGGGTCCGCTCGAAGACCTGCTTCTCGCGGTCGGGCGCGAAGATCGAGCCGCCGGTCTCGCGCTTCGAACGACCGATCTCGATCGCCACGCGGGTGCGCTCGTTGAGCAACTCGACGAGTTGCCGGTCGAGCTTGTCGATCCGATCCCTGAGTTCGTCCAGATTCATCCGTCGCCGGGCGCCGGGCGCCCGCCTCCGCGTCAGGTCTTCACCGTCTCGCCGTCGTCGGTCCCGTCGCCGCCGGTCTCGTCCGCGTCGTCGTCGCCCTCATCCTCGTCGTCGGATTCGTCGTCGTCAAACTCCTCGTCGTCATCCCCGTCGTCGCGCCAGCCCTCGGGCACGTCGTCGTCGCCGGCCGCGGGTTTCGCGGGGGCGGCGGGCCCGCCGTCCGCGGGGGGCGTCGCGCCGTCGTCCGCGTCCTCCGCGGCGGGGGCCGGCGGGCGTGCGGGGCGGCGGCGGCGGGGCGGCGGGGAGACGCGCAGGTCGTCCTCGTAGTCGTCCGGCCGGATGGCGTCGGTTTCGTCCGGGGACGGCGGGGCGGCGCCCGCGGGGCGGGCATCGGGCAGGTCGCCGGCATCCTCCTGCTCGGCGACGGCCAGCTCGGCCGTCACATCGTCCTCGCCGGGCCGGTCGGTATCGATATCGGCCTTGAAGCCCGTGGCCTCGCCCCCGGCGCCGTTGCCCGTGCCGAGGTCGAGCTGCCGCTGGGCGTCGTCGCGCGCCTTCTGCTCCTCGCGGCGGCGGAGTTCGTCCGTGCCGGGCAGGTCGTCGAGGTTCTTGAGGCCGAAGTGCTCGAGGAACTTCTGCGAGGTGCCGAAGAGCCACGGGCGGCCGGGCAGGTCGCTGCGGCCGGCGATGCGGATGAGCTGCATGTCCAGCAGGTTCCGCAGGATCTGGTCGACGGCGACGCCGCGGACGGCCTCGATCTCCGAACGCATGACCGGCTGGCGGTAGGCGATGATCGCGAGCGTCTCGAGGGCCGGCGGGGTCAGGCGCTGCGGGCGGCCGCGTTCGAGGAACGTGCGCAGCCACGGGCCGCAGGCCGCCGGGCTTTCCAGCCGGTAGCCCTGCGCGACCTCGGCGAGGCGGAGCCCCGAGCGGGCGGTCTCCAGGTCGCGCCCGAGGGCCGCGACGGCGGCGGCGATGTCGGCGGCGGTGACGGCGGCGTAATCGCGGGTGAACCCGCCGGTCCGCTCCGCCGTCTGCGCGAAGACCTGCAGGATCTGCTCGGCGGAAACCGGCTGGCGGGCGGCGAACAGCACCGCCCCGACGATCTCCTTCAGTTCCGGTAGTACCTCGACGTCCGACATGGCTTTCCCCCGCCCCCTTGCCGACCCCTACGCCTCCGGCGCCCGCCGGATGATGATCTCGCCGAACTGGCCCGCCTGCGCCACGGAGAGCTGGCGGAGGCGGATGAGTTCGAGCATCGCCAGGAACGTCACGACGATCTCGTGGCGCGAGTGCATGCGCCCGAAGAGCTCCGTCAGCGAAACCTGGTCCCTCTCGCGCATCATCTCCATCAGGTGGTCGATCTTCTCGCCGACGGTGAACCGCTCGGAGAAGATCTCGCGCAACTCCTCGGTGCCGACGCGCTGCAGCGCCTTCTGGAACGCGCCGAGGAGGTCGAAGAGGCTGACGTCCTGCAGCGCAACCTCGGAGGTCGGCCCCGGCACGGCCGGGTCCGCCTCCCGCGTGAAGACGTCCTCCTGGCGGTGCTCGAGCACCTGGAGGAACTGCGCGGCGTCCTTGAACTTCTTGTACTCGACGAGCTGGCGGACGAGATCCCACCGGGGATCGCCCTCCTCCTCGTCCTCCACCGCCGTCCGCTCCTCGACCGGCAGGAGCATGCGGCTCTTGATCATCATCAGCGTCGCCGCCATCACGAGGAATTCGCCCGCGATGTTCAGGTCGAGCATCCGCATCATGTCGAGGTAGGACATGTACTGCGTCGTGATGCGCTCGATCGGGATGTCGTAGATGCTGACCTCCTCCTTGCGGATGAGGTACAGGAGCAGGTCGAGCGGCCCCTCGAAGACATCGAGGCGGACCTTGTAATCCTGCGGTTGGGTGCTCATCGGCCGCGCTGCCTCACTCGATCCCCACGGCGCTGCGCGCCGCGCGGAGGGTGGCGACGGCCAGCGCCCGGGCGCGCCCGGCGCCGCGGCGGAGGACCGACTCGACGTAGCCCGGGTCGGCGGCGAGTTCCGCCCGCCGGGCCCGCATCGGGGCGAAGTGGGCGTCCAGCTTCCCGTGCAGTTCCTTCTTCACCGTCCCGTAGCCCAGCCCGCCGGCCCGGTAGCGGGCGGCCATCGACTCGCGTTCGTCCGGCGAGGCGAAGAGACGGTAGAGCGCGAAGAGGTTGCAGGCCTCCGGATCTTTCGGATCCTCCAGGCTCCGGCTGTCGGTCACGATCCGCATGATCCGGCGCTTGGTCTCCGCCGGGTCCCCGAAGAGCTCCACCGTGTTGCCGTAGGACTTGGACATCTTCTGTCCGTCGAGGCCGGGCACGACCGCCACCTCGTCGCGGATCGAGGGCTCCGGGACCGTGAAGACCGGGCCGTACTGGTTGTTGAACTTGATCGCGATGTCCCGCGTGACCTCGACGTGCTGCTTCTGGTCGCGCCCGACCGGCACCACGTTGGACTGCACCGCAAGGATGTCCGCCGCCATCAGGACCGGGTAGGCGAAGAGCCCGTGGCTCGCCGCGATCCCCTTCGCCAGCTTGTCCTTGTAGGAATGGCACCGCTCGAGCAGCCCCATCGGGGTCACGACCGAGAGCAGCCAGGCCAGCTCGCACACCTCGGGCACGTCGCTCTGCCGGTAGAAGGCCGTCCGCTCCGGATCGAGCCCGCAGGCCAGGAAATCGAGGGCCACATCCCGCGTGCCCTCCCGCAGGGCTGCGGCGTCGCCCACCGTGGTCAGCGCGTGGTAGTTGGCGATGAACAGGAAGGCCTCGCCGCGCTCCTGGAGTTCGAGCGCCGGCTTCATCATGCCGAAGTAGTTGCCGATGTGCAACTTACCCGACGGCTGTATTCCCGAAAGAATCCTCATGGCCTTATCGTTCCCGTTCAAGATGGGCGAACCGGCGACGCTAGCAAGTCCCGGCTCGTTGGAAAAGGGAAAACCGGCCCTACTCGTCGTTGGGGGAGAGCTTCCGGTACAGCGTCGTCAGGCTGACCTTCAACGCGACGGCGGCGGCCTCCTTGTCGCCGTCCATCTTGTCGACCACCATCTGGACGTAGTCCCGCTCCTTCTGGCGCAGGAACGTCTTGAGCGATCGGCCCCGGAACTCCTCCGGCGCCGCCTCGCGCGAGGACGGCGGGGCGTCCTTCGCATGGGCCGCCCCCTCGACGACGCGGGCGGGGAGGTCGTCGCGCATGATCGACTCGCCGCGGAAGAACGTGAGGGCGTGGCGGATCGCGTTCTCGAGTTCCCGGACGTTGCCGGGCCAGCGGTAGTTCTCCAGAACCGTTTCGGCGGAGGAATCCAGCTTCGGGACCGGCGCCCCCGCGGGACGCTCCCGGCGGAGGAAGTGCGAGACGAGCGGAATGATGTCCTCGCGCCGCTCGCGCAGCGGGGGCAGGCGCAGGGGGATCACGCTGATGCGATAGTAGAGGTCCTCGCGGAACGTTCCCTTCTCGATCAGCTTCTCCAGCGGCTCGTTGGTCGCCGCAATCACCCGCACGTCGACGGGATAGGACTCCGTCCCGCCGACCTTGCGGATCGTCTTGTCCTGCAGGACGCGCAGGAACTTCGCCTGGATGCTCAGCGGCATGGCGCCGATCTCGTCGAGGAAGATCGTGCCGCCCTCGGACGCCTCGAAGAGCCCCGTCTTGTCGGACGAAGCCCCCGTGAACGCCCCCTTCACATGGCCGAACATCTCCGATTCCAGCAGCGGCTCCGGCATCGCCGCACAGTTGACGGGAATGAAGCGCTTCGTCTTGCGCAGGCTGTTCTCGTGGACGGCCCGGGCCACCACCTCCTTGCCCGTGCCGCTCTCGCCGATGATCAGCACCGTCGCCTCCGTCGGCGCGACGCGCTCGATCATCTCGCAGATCTGGCGCATCTGCACGCTCTCCGCGACGATCGCCGAGAGCCGCAACCGCGCCTCGAGCTGGGCCTTGAGCCCCACGTTCTCCACCACCACCGCCCGGTACTCCAGGGCGCGGCGCACCGTCACCAGGAGTTCGTCCACCTTGAACGGCTTCGTGATGTAGTCGAAGGCGCCGCCCTTCATGGAATCGACGGCCGTCTTGACCGACCCGTAGCCCGTCAGCAGCACCACCGGCGTCTGCGGCCGCGCCTTCCGCATCAGCGCCAGAAGCTGAAGCCCGTTGACCGGCTCCATCCGTATGTCCGTGAGCATCAAGTCGTACTCGTCTTCCTCGATGGACTTGAGCGCCGACTCGCCGTTCGCGTAGGGAACGACCTCGTACCCCTCCTTGCGAAGGATGGTCGTCAGCACGCTCAGGATCGCCGGTTCGTCTTCCACCACCATCAAGCGCGGCATCGTCAGTCCCCTTCCGAATTCCAGGCAGCCTCGCGGCTCGCCGGCAAGAATACCCCCAAGCTTCCCGCGAAGCAACCGGGGTTCCGCCCCCTGATTATCTCTTTCTACAAATCTGCCAGCCGTGAACACCGATTCTGAACAAGGGCAGGGATTGACCCTGTGGCACGGAAGGTGCTTCCCGATGGTTTGCGCGACAGAAAGATGAAGTTCAACGTGGCACCGCAAAGCGGATTGGGATAGGATGAACGCGACAGGAAACCATGAAGCGGCGCTGGACATGAACGGACGGCCGATCAGCCCGACGGGAGCGCGGGGGCGGACACCGGCACCGACGCTCGATCTCGACATCGAGGAGTCGCAGTCGCTGGATTCCCTCGTCGGCGTGTTCTGGATGATCGAGGAAGCCCTCGGCGATAACCAGAATGTCGTCCGCCTGCCCTGCCGGCTCTTTCTCGAGAACCTCCCGGAGAACCTGCGCGGCCCGCTGTGGGCCGGCTCGGGCTTCCCCGAGGTGGTCGTCGAGGTCGACCCGTGGGATCTCCTCTGCAAGATCAAGATGGGGCGCGTGACCTATCCGCTGGCCCGGATCCTCGCCGACATGCCGTCGGGCTGGATGGCCGGCCCGCCGGACGCGGAGGTCCCGCTGGACGTCGCCCGGGTCACGGAGGCCCTTCCGGAGAACCTCCGTTCGGCCCTCGCAACGCCGTGAGCCCCTTCGCCCCCGTGCCGCCTCGCGCCGTTCTCCTTGGCATCGCAGGGCTGATCGCCTCGGCCTGGGCGGCGGCCGCCGCGGACGCCCCCGCCGCCACGACCAACCGCTTCGACGCCGAGATCCGCGCCATGGCCCGCCGCGATGCGACGAATCCGCCGCCGGCCGAGCCGGTCGTCTTTGCCGGCAGTTCCAGCATCCGCCTGTGGAAGACCCTCGCCGCGGACTTCCCCGGCCGCCCGGTGGTCAACAACGGCTTCGGCGGCGCGAAGATGACCGACCTCCTCCAGGCCTTCGACCGCGTGATCGCGCCCTACAAGCCGCCGGTTCTCATCCTCTACTGCGGCGAGAACGACGTCGCCGCCGGACGCGACGCCCTCGCCACGGCCGACGACTACCGCGTCCTCTTCCGCCGCTGCCGCGAACTGCGCCCGGACATGAAGATCGCCGTGATCCCGATGAAGCCCTCGTTGAAGCGGTGGGCGATCTGGCCGGCGCTGCAGACCGGCAACGCGCGCATCGCGCAGCACTGCCGGGAGGCGGGCGTCGACGTCATCGATGTCGTCCCGGAGATGCTCGGACCCGACGGCACCCCCCGCCCCGAACTGTTCATCGCCGACCGGCTCCACATGGGCGCCGACGGCTACCGCATCTGGACCCGCCTCGTCACGCAGTGGCTCGACGCGAAGACCGGCCGCGCCGTCGCCCCCTGACACCTCAGCCCGGCGGCAGTCCCAGCGCACCGGCGATCGCCGGGGCGATGTCGGTCAGGTCCCGCACGGCGGCCCGAACCGAGTCCGCCCCCGTCCCCCGCGCCGCCAGCGGCACCGGGTTGCGCGTGTGCGTCCGGACGCCAAGATCCTCGATATTCCCGTGGTCGCTGGAGAGCAGCACCAGACGGCCCGGCGCTTCCGCGAACCGCAGCGCGGTCTCCAGGAAACGGTCGTACCGCGACAGCACCGCCTCGGCGCGGGACCGCTCGCCCGAATGGCCCGCGCGGTCCGTCTGGAAGAACTCGAACAACGTCAGATCGTGCTCCTCTGCGATCGCCGCCAGGTGCGCCCCCGCCTCCGCCGGGTCCACGAGCGGCCCCTCGTACCCCCGCGGCCGCAGCCCTTCCCGCGTCAGATCCTGGTAGACCGCCCGGTTCGCGGTCAGGTCCGAGGGCCCCCGCATCGGGACGCCCGCCGACAGCGCGGCGACCGTCGTCACCGACGGCCGGCGGATCGCCGCGATCGTGACCGCATCCATGAAGTACGCGTTGGCGAACGTCGCCCGCCGCCCGGCCGCCGACGCCCGGCGAAGGAGATTGCGCGACCGCACGATCTCCTGGAGCGCCGGTCCCGGGAACCCCTCGACGTGGCGACCCATCGCGCGCGGCGCGTTGACGCCGGTCAGCAGCGCCGCCTGCCCCGTCGCGCTCTGCGGAAGACCCGGCACGCCCAGGCACGCATCCACCGGCACCGCCTCTTCCGCCAGCCACCGCGCCAGGACCGGGCACGCGCCGCCAAGCACCGGGTTGACCGCCGGATCGGATTCTCCCAACCCGAGCCCATCGACGAACAGCAGCAGCACGCGCGGAGTCATCCGGCCGTAGCATCGCCCATCCCGCCGCCCCCGTCCAATCCCCCTCGCAATCGAAGAGGCAAGGGCCGATGCACGACCCGCACCCCCCCGCCCCTCCGCCCTCCGCCCTCCGCTCTTCCCTCTCCGCTCTCCGCTCTTCCCTCTCCGCTCTCCGCTCTTCCCTCTTCGCTCTCCGCTCTCCGCCCTTCGCCCTCCGCTCTTCGCTCTCCGCCCTTCGCTCTCCGCTCTCTGCTCTCCGCCCTCCGCCCTCTGCCCTCCGCCCTCTGACCTCTGCCCTCCGCCCTCTGTCCTCCGACCTCCGCCCCTCCGCCCTCCGCTCTTCCCTCTCCGCTCTCCGCTCTTTCCCTCCTCCCCCCGCC
>VGWF01000086.1 GCA_016873715.1 Lentisphaerota bacterium
GTTCTCCCTCGCCCCCCGACCCTCGCCCCTTTCCGGGGGCGAGCTCTCCCCGGCCTCGCAGTAGCTCGGCCCTCCATTGGTTGGTCGTTGGCTGTTGGCTGTTGGATGTTGAACTCCGCCGCCCCGGACGGAGGATGACAACCGAATGGGGACAACCGAATGGAAACGGGCAATGAACACCGAAGGCCGGACGCTTTCAGGTTTCAGGTTTCCGCCCTCATCCTTCCTGTCTCCGCGCCCTGGAGGGGCGAGCTACAGCGAGCCCGCACGCAGGATCCCAGGACTCTCTCCCCGGCCTCGCAGTAGCTCGGCCCTCCATCACAGGAAGAGGGACGAGGGGCGAGGGGCGGGGATCAGCAACCAATACCCAACAGCCAACGCCCAACATCCAACGGGGGAAAACGAGGAAGGCCGCGAGGAAGAGGCCGACACCCGACACCTGCCACTCGGAACCGTTCTCCCTCGCCCCCCGACCCTCGCCCCTTTCCGGGGGCGAGCTACAGCGAGCCCGCACGCAGGATCCCAGGACTCTCTCCCCGGCCTCGCAGTAGCTCGGCCCTCCATCACAGGAAGAGGGGCGAAGGGCGGGGATCACAACACCCAACAACCAACACCCAACAGCCAACATCCAACGGGGAAGAACGAGGGAGGCCGCGAGGAAGAAGCCGACACTCGACACCTGCCTCTCGACACCGTTCGCCCTCGACCCCCGACCCTCGCCCCTTTCCGGGGGCGAGTCCCCACCCCACCCGCCCATCCCGTGTCGCGCATTGCCCGCCGCCGGAGGGACGGATAGAGTCGGCATCACCGGGCGCGGCCCGGGGGAGCGTGAACCGTGAGCGCAGACTGCATCTTCTGCAAGATCGTGGCCGGGCGGATCCCGTCGACGAAGGTCTACGAGGACGACGCGGCCCTCGCCTTCATGGACATCGGCCCGATCGTGAAGGGTCACGTGCTGGTCATCCCGAAGGCGCACCACGACCCGCTCACCGCGGTGCCCGCGCCGCTGCTCGCGCGCGTGATGCAGGTTGTCCAGAAGGTGGCCGCCGCGCAGATGGCGGGGTTGGGCGCCGACGGCGTGAACCTCCACCAGGCCAACGGCGCGGCGGCGGGGCAGGTCGTCCCCCACGTCCACTTCCACGTCATCCCGCGCTTCGCCAACGACGGCCACCGCTGGAACTGGAAGGCCGGGGCCTACTCCGCCCCCGCCGAGGCCGCCGCGCTGGCCGACCGCATCCGCGGGGCGCTGCAGGCGGGCGCCGGCGGTCAGGCGTAGCGGCCCTCGTCCTTCGCGGCCGCGATCATCGCGCGGATGTTCCCGAGCGGCGTGTTCTTCTCCAGGAAGTCGGACGTGGAGAAGATGAAGCGTCCGCCGGGCTTGCCGGCGCGCACGATCTCCCGCGTCTTCGCATCGACCTCGGCGGGCGTGGCACGCTTGAGGAAATCGACCTGGTCGAGGTTGCCGAGCAGGCAGATCCGGTCGCCGAGCTCCGCCTTGGCCTCGGCCATCGTGTTGTCGCCGCGCGGCGGCTCGGAGACCGTCTCCCAGACGGTCATGCCGACCTCGCGGTAGTTGTCGTAGAGCGAGCGCGCGAAGCCGCAGTTGTGGTAGACGGTGAAGGCGCCGGCCGCGTGGACGGCGTCCACGACGCGCTTCTCGTATTCCTGCACGTAGGCGCGGAAGAAGTCGGGGCCGGTGGATTGTCCCCCCGCGATGTGGCCCTGGAACCCGACGCAGTCGCAGCCGGCCTCGGCGAGGGCGGCGTTGTAGGCGCACTGCGCGGCGGCCAGCCCGTCCATGAAGTGGCGGTAGAGGGCCTCGTCCTCGTAGGGCATCACGTAGATCGTGTCCATCCCGACGAGTTCCGCGGCCACGTTGAAGACGCCCGCGAAGCCCCACGGGGCCAGCACGCCGCGATCGCCGACGACGCGCTTCCATTCCGCGACCGTCTCGCGCATGTGCGCGAGGTCGGCGGCGCCGAGGGGCGGGATGAGCGCGACGAAGGCCTCGATCTCCTCGCGGCCCGCGAGCAGCGGCTTGGTCGGCGTGAAGCTGAGGCCCGCGGTCGCCACGCCGGCGAGGGGGCGCGAATCCTCCTTCGTCAGCACCATCGTCGGCGTCACGATCTGGAAGCGGCGCACCTGCATGCCGCCCTCCTGGGTCTCGGTCCGGCGGACCTCCCAGTTGTGCCGGCTGCGGCGGAGGAAATGCGGCGCCTCGAGCCCGCGGTGCTTGGCCATCAGGTCGAAGTCGAGCTCCTCGGCCAGTTCGGTCGCATCGACGACCCGATCGACGGAGGCGCGGTCCGGGTAGTGGAACGAGAGGTACTCCTCCTGGACGAACGGCGCGACGGGCACACGGTCGGGGATCTCCCCCTTCAGGGTTGCGATCAGTCGTTCCCGCGACGTCATGCGGTCTCCTCCCGCGGCGGTCGTGCCGCGGCATCGAAGCTAGGCAGTCCGGGGCCGCGCGGTCAACCGCAAAGACGGCCTCACGCCATGCCCTGGTTCATGCCCAGGATCGGCAGGAGGATGGCGAGGGCGAGCACGAAGACGAGGGCGCCGAGGATCAGGATCAGCGCCGGCTCGAGCAGGGCCATGGCCCGCGTGAGGGTGCGGTCCCACAGCTCCTCGCACCGCATCCCGGCGAGTTCAAGCATGCCCGGGAGGTCGCCGCCGGCCTCGCCGGCCTGGACCCAGGCCGGGAGCGTCGACTGGAGGGGCGCGACGCGGCGGACGGCGTCGGCCAACCGTCCGCCGTGGCGGACGGTTTCCGCCTCGCGATCGACCTCGGCCTCGACCCAGGCGCTGCCGGTGGCGCGGCCGGACATGCGGAGCGACTCGAGCAGCGGCACGCCGCCGCGCAGGAGAAGCGAGAGGGTGCGGGCGAACCGCATGCCGGAAAGCGCCGCGCGCGCGCGGCCGACGACCGGAAGACGCGCAAGGGCCCGCTCGATCCGCGCCCGGACCGCGGGCGACGCACGGAGCCTCCGCCGGCCGATCCAGACCGCCGCCGCCGCGAGGACCAGCACGGGAAGCCCCAGGATCCCCGCGATCCGGCCGGTCGCAAGCACCGCGCGCGTCAGCGCCGGCAGGGGGATCCGCGCCTCCTCGAAGATCCGCGCGAAGGACGGCAGCATGAAGCCGAGCATCAGGATCGCGATGGCGACGGCGAGCACGCCGACGACCGCCGGGTAGATCAGCGCCGAGCGAACGCGCGAGCGGATGCGGTCCTGCTCCTCGAGGAACGAGGCCAGCCGCTTCATGGAGTCGTCGAGGGCGCCCGCGCGCTGGCCGGCCTGGAGAACGGCCGTCTCGAACGGCGTCAGCGCGCCGGCGCCGTCGAAGGCGTCGGCCGGGCTGACGCCCTCGCGCACGCGGTCGCGGATCCCGGCGAGCGTCGGGCGGAGAAGGGCGAGTTCCGGCGATTCGATCAGGATGTCGAGCGCGTGCGTCATCGTGAGGCCCGCGTGCAGCAGCGAGGCGAGTTCGCGGTAGATCGCGGCCCGCTCGCCCGCCCGGCTCCACCGCGCGGCGCCGCGCCCCCCGCCCGCGGTTGCGGGCGTGAGCCGCTCGGGGAGGATGCCGCGGGCGGCGAGCCGTTCGCGCGCGTCCTTGAGACCGTCCGCCTCGACGAGGCCGCGCACCCGCCGGCCCGCGCCGTCGTAGCCCCTGTAGTCGAAGGTCTTCATGCCGCGTCGCCGCGGCCCAGCGCGCGGGCAACCTCGGCCAGGCTGGTCACGCCAGCGGCGGCCTTGGCCAGGCCGGCGCTGTGGAGCGTCCGCATGCCGGCCCCGACGGCGGCGCTCCGGAGGACCTCGAGTCCCGCGCGGTTGCGGATCGAGACGGCGACCCCGGGGGTGACGACCAGCAGTTCGTAGAGCCCTATGCGGCCGCGATAGCCGTCGAGGCACTGCGGGCAGCCGGCCGGCACCCAGTGCCGGCCCTCCGGAAACGCGCGGGCGGCCCCGGGGCCCAGCCCGGCGAGGTCGTCGGGCCCGAGGCGGCGCTCCACGCGGCACGCGGTGCACAGGCACCGCACCAGCCGCTGGGCCAGGACGCCCTTCAGCGAGGCCGAGAGCAGGTAGGGCTCGACGCCCATGTCCGCAAGACGCACCGCGGCGCCGGCGGCGTCGTTGGTATGGAGCGTGGTGAACACGAGGTGGCCGGTCAGCGAGGCGCGGATCGCGATCTCGGCGGTCTCGAGGTCGCGCGTCTCGCCGACGAGCACGACGTCCGGGTCCTGCCGCAGCACGTGGCGGAGCAGCCGTGCGAACGTGAGGTCGATCTTCGGATTCACCTGCATCTGGCTGATGCTCGGCAGGCGGTACTCGATGGGATCCTCGATGGTGAGGATGTTGAGCCGCTTCGTGTCCAGCTCCTGCAGCGCGGCGTAGAGCGTCGTCGTCTTGCCGCTCCCGGTCGGTCCGGTCACGAGCAGGATGCCCTGCGGCTCGGCGAGCAGCGCGCGAAACGCGGCGATCTCGCCCGCGTCCATCCCGAGATCGCCGAGCGAGAGCAGCGCCGAGTCGCGGTTCAGCAGACGGAGGACGATCCGCTCGCCCTCCGCGACGGGCACCGTGGAGACGCGGATGTCGATCTCGCGGGCCCCGATGCGCACGCGGGCCATGCCGTCCTGCGGCAGGCGCCGCTCCGCGATGTCCATCCGCGCCATCACCTTCAGGCGGGAGGTCAGCGCCGCCTCCAGCGGCTTCGGCGGCGAGGCCTGTTCGTAGAGCAGCCCGTCGACGCGGAACCGGAGGCGAAGCCGGTCCTCGAACGGTTCGATATGGATGTCCGACGCACGGGCCCGCAGGGCGTCGAGCAGCATGAGGTTGACGAACTGGGTCACCGGCGCGCCGTCGGCGGCCCGGAGGAGGTCCTCCGCGCCGGACGCGGCGCCCGCCGGCGGGGCGGACTCGCCCCCGGAACGCTCGAACTCGCGCACGAGGTCGCCGGCGGTCCCCTTCCGGTGGAAGTAGCAGCGCTCGATGGCGCCGTCGAGTTCCGCGGGGGTCGTCAGCACGGGCACGAGGTCGCGCCCGAGCAGCACGGCCAGGTCCTCGACGGCATCGAGGGCCTCGATGCGGCCGAGGAGCGCGGCGGTGCGATCCCCGTGCCGGATCGGCAGGGCGCGGTGCAGACGGGCCCACTCGACGGGCAGCGATGCGATGAGGTCCGAGTCCAGGGCCTCGTCGGGCACCGGGACCAGGCTGGCGAGGCCGCGCGCGCGGGCCTCGGCCGCCGCAACGGCCTCCGCCGGAGCGGCGCCCGTCTCCACGAGGACCTCGCCCAGCGGCCGCCCGGACGCCGCGCTCGCCCGCTCCGCCTCCGCCATGCGGTCGGCGGGGACGCGTCCCGATTCGACGAGGATCGCGGCGAGCCGCACGGCCGCCTACTCCTTCCGTTCCGCGGTGGGATCGACGCGTTGCGGCGCCGAGACGCCGTCGAGGCCCGTGCGCTTCTCGAGGGAGGCGCTGACCGCGTCCGCGTGGTTGGTCCCGTCGACAATGCGCGGCGTGACGAAGACCAGCAGGTTGTTGCGCCGGGAGGTGTCCGTGGAGTAGCGGAAGAGCCAGCCCAGCCACGGGATGTCGCCGAGGAGCGGAATCTTGCGCTCGGTACGGCCCTTGTCCTCGCGGATCAGGCCGCTGATGACGACGGTGGAGCGGTCCGGCACCGTGATCGTCGTCTTGATCTCCCGCTTCGCGATCGTCGGGGCGAACGCCTGCTCCGACGACCCCTGGTCGGTCACGGCCTCGATCGTGGGATTCAGGGCCAGCGTGATCTCGCGGTTGGGATTCACGTGCGGCGTGACCTTGAGCTTGATGCCCACGTCCATGCGGTCGATGTTCTGGATCACGTCGCGCGACGTTCCCGCGCCGCCCTCGATCGTCGACCGCAGCACGGGGATGTTCTCGACCACGTTGACCGTGGCCTCCGTGTTGTTCTGCACCAGGAGCGGCACGCTGGAGAGGATGCGGACGTCGCGGTCCTCGTCCAGCGCGGTGAGCAGGAACGGGATGGTCATCCCGCCGGCGGAACCATGGGCAACGCCCAGCGAAAGCCCCTGCGGGAAGACCGTCTGGCTGAGCATGTTCTGAACCGTGTCCGCGGCCCCCGGCCGGCTGCGCGCCGAGACGACCGTCTCGCCCGCTCCGGGGACCTCGATGGTGGACCAGTCCACGCCGAGATCCACCTGGCGCCCCACGTCGGTCTCGGCGATCAGGATCTCGACGAGCACCTGGCTGGGCATGGTGTCGAGGCTCTCGACGAGGTCGCGGACCCAGAGGAAGTCGGACGGCATCGCGTACACCAGCAGCGCGTTGTTCGCGATGTTGGGCTCGACGGCAATCTTGAGGCTCTTGTCCTTGTCGACGGTCTTGGTCAGGAGGGCGCTCAGGCTCTTCGCCGCCTCCTCGGCGCTGAGGTACTTGAGGAACACCGCGTTCAGACGTCCCTTGCCCGTGCCGGGCTCGACGTCCAGCAGGGCGACGATCCGCTTGAGCTCCTCGATCTGGACCGGCGTGCCGATGAGCACGAGGCTGTTGGCGGCGGGCGAGGCGACGACCATGGCGCTCGAGGGCATCGCCGCCGAGCCCTCGGCGACCTGGCGAATGTGCCGGCTGACGTTGCTCCCGGCGCTCTCCGCCCCCGCGAGGGCCGTCGCCACCTGCTGGGCGAGCTCCTCCGCCGACCCGTGGGTCAGCCGGACGACCTCGAGGGTCCGGTTCGCCCCCGGCCGGTCGAGCTCGGCGATCAACTGCTCGATGCGCCGGAGACTGTCCGCCGTCTCCGTCACGATCAGGTGGTTCCCCGGACCGAAGACGGAGAGCCCGCCGGACTTCGCCCCTCGGACAAGCGGCTCGACCGCCTTGGCCAGGTCGATCGCGTTGATGTTCGCGGGACGGAAGATCCTCGTCGCCATGCCGGAGCGGCCGGGCGCGTTGGTCCCGTCATCGACCTGGGGAACCACGAGCATGCCCTGCGTGTCGGGCAGCGGCACGATGAACGATGCCCCCTCGCGCTCGATCACCGTGAACCCGCGCGATTCCAGGATCGAGAGGAAGAGCGGATACACCTCGGCGGCCTGGATCTGTCCCGGCGAGATCACCGTGACGGATCCGACGACCTTGTCGTTCACGACGAACCGGCGGCCGGTCATCTCGCCGACGATCTTCGCGAGGATGCGGATGTCGGCGTTGTCGAAGTTGAAGCTGACCCCTCCCGCCGGCGGGGGCGCCGGGGGCGTTGGAGTCAGGCGGCGGGGGACCGGGGACGGTTCATCGGCGGCTCCCGCCGTCGCAGCGGCGAGGACGGCGGCCGCAGCCGCGCACCGCATGAAGCTCCAGCGCATGGCGCATCGCCTCCGGGATCAGCGGATGATCCCCCGTTTCGACCCCTCGATAAAGGCCGTCAGCCGATCGATCTCCGGCCCGGGGATCTCCGCCCGGATCCGTTCGACCGCCTGGCGGACGTTCAACCCCTCGCGACAGAGGATTCTCTGGGCCACGCGCAGGCCCTCCACCGCCTCCGCGGAGAACCCGCGACGCTGGAGCCCCACCGCGTTGATGGACCGCACCTCCGGAGGGGTGCCGTCCACGATCATGTACGGCGGAACATCGTTCGTCAGCTTGGTGCACGCGCCGACGTAGGCCATCGTGCCGATCCGGAGGAACTGCGGAACGCCCGCCATGCCGCCCAGGCTCGCCCGATCCTCGACGGTGACGTGGCCGGCCAGCGCGACGGCGTTGGCCAGGATGACCTCGTCCCCGACGACGCAATCGTGGGCGATGTGGGAATAGGCCATCAGGAGACAGCGCGAGCCCACCCGCGTGACGTCGCCATCGGCCGTGGCCGTGTTGATCGTCACGCACTCGCGGATGGTCGTCTCGTCGCCGATCTCGGCGCGCGGCGCGCCTCCGCGGTACTTGAGATCCTGCGTGACCGCGCCCAGCGAGGCGAACGGAAACACCCGGCACCCGCGGCCCAGCGTGAGGTGACCGTCGAGCACGACGTGCGAGAGCAGGCGCGTGCCATCGCCCACGCGGACGTTGGGGCCGATCACGCAGTAGGGACCGATCTCCACGTCCGCGCCGAGTTCCGCGCCCGGGGCGATGACCGCTGTCGGATGGATGGTGCTCATGCCGACGGTGTCGAATCCCGGCCGGTCCCGAACATCAACTCGGCCTCCGAGGCCAGTTCGCCGTCACACGTGATGGTGCCGACGAACCGGGCCATGTTGAGCCGCATCTTGAGGAACTTCACCTCGATGCGCATCTGGTCGCCCGGACCCATGATCCGGCGGAACCGGGCCTTGTCGATGGCCAGGAAGTACATGACCTGCACCTTGCCGGTGATCTTCGTCAGGAGGATGCCGCCGACCTGGGCCATCGCCTCGAGTTGGAGCACGCCCGGCATGACCGGCGCCCCGGGGAAATGCCCCTGGAAGAACGGCTCGTTGAAGGTCAGGTTCTTGATGCCCACGATCCGCTCCGTGTTGTCGCATTCGATGATGCGATCCACGAGCAGGAACGGATACCGGTGCGGCAGGAGGGTCTGGATCTCCTGTATGCCGATGACGCTCACAACGTTGCTCCTGTCCCCTTGCCGCCCGGCCCCCCTCGCCCGGGAGGAGGGCCGCCGGCATGATTCCACTGGTTCGACGGTCCGGAAGTCAGGAGCGTACCGTACGGAAAGCGTTCGGGAAACTCAAAAATGTCCGGCGGATCGGGCTCCGCGCGGACCGGCCGGCTTCCCCGGACCGCGGGGGGACGACCGCTCGATCGACTTCCCGCGCCACCGCAACCGGCCGGTCCGTGCCAGGCGGGCCAGAAGACGCGACAGGGTCTCCGGTGTGGTGCCGATCGCGACTGCGACGTCCTTCTTGGTCAGGCCGCACTGGACGACCGGCGCATCGCCGAACTGCTCCCGGAGGAAATGGAACAGGCGCACTTCGACATCCGTCGTCGTCAGCATCGGCACCCGCTCGGCCAGGTGGCGCAGCTTGCGCATCAGCATGCCGATGAAATCGTCGAGGAAGTCGTCCCGGCGGAGCAGCGCCCGCACGTCGCGCCGGGGAATCAGAAAGAGGCCGCACGGCTCGACCGCGGTCGCCGTCACCGGGTACCGCTCCCTCTCGAAGAGCACGACCTCGGCGAAGGTCTCGCCCGGGCGGACCACCTTGATCACGACCTCCGACCCGCCCGGCGCCGCCTTGTGCAGCCGGACACGCCCCCGGTTGCAGATGTAGACCGAATGCCCGTCATCCCCCTCGCGGAAGAGCACCTCCCCTTTCGCCACCTCGCGCGGGATGCACACCTCCGCCAGCGCGCGGCGGCTCGTCTCGCTCAGGCCCTGGAAGAAGTTCACCTGCGCCAGTATTGCCGTGATGTCCATGGAACGGAGAAGACCGTTTCAAGGTCCGAGTTTCAAGTTTCAAGTGGGCGGCCGGAGCCTGAACCCGAAAGGTGGACTCCCTCCCGCCCCTCTTTGCGCTTGCACGCGCCAGCCCCGCGGCCTAGCGTCGTCGCCCGACTGTCCACACGGGGAACAAATTATGAAGCCATCGCCCTCCACCGCCAGCCGCCACGCCGTCCGGATCCCGCGCCGCCGCTTCGTCGCAGGCCTCCTGGCGGGCGCGGCGTTCCAGATCGTGCCGCGTCGCGTCCTCGGCGGCACGGGACAGCCGGCGCCGAATGACGAGATCACGCGCGCCGTGATCGGCGTCGGCGGCATGGGCTCGGGCCACCTCGGCTACGGCGGCGCGCGGACCTTGGCCGTGTGCGATGCGGACGCGCAACGCGTCGAGAAGGCGCTCGCGCGCTGCCCGGACGCGAAGGGCTACCGCGACTTCCGCGAGGTCCTCGCGCGGCCGGACATCGACGTCGTCCACATCGCCACCCCGCCCCACTGGCACGGCCTGATGTCCATCGCCGCGGCGCAGGCGGGCAAGGACGTCTGGTGCGAGAAGCCGATGACCCACACCATCGCCGAGGGCATCGCCGTGCGCGAGGCGGTGCGCCGCCACGGCCGGATCTTCCGGATCAACACGTGGTTCCGGTTCGAGGGCGGCTACTACGGCTTCGGCACGCCCGTCGCGCCGATCAAGAAGGTCGTCGACTCGGGCGTCCTCGGCTGGCCCCTGCGCGCAACCGTCGGAGACGTCAGCGGCTTCTCGTGGAAGTTCGGATGGTCCGGCCTCGTGAACGCGAAACCCGAGCCCGTGCCGCCGGAACTCGATTACGACATGTGGCTCGGTCCCGCACCCTACAAGCCCTACCACCCGCACCGCGTACACGGCACGTTCCGCGGCTACTGGGACTACGACGGCGGCGGCCTCGGCGACATGGGCCAGCACTACCTCGACCCGGTCCAGTACCTGCTCGGAAAGGACGACACCGGCCCCGTCGAGGTCTCGGCCGACGCGCCGCAGCAGCACCCCGACGCGGCCGGCTCGTTCCGGTCGATCCGCATGCGCTACGCCGACGGCTGCGAGATCGTCCTCGACGGCGGCAACGCCGAGGGCCGCCGCGTGCCGTTCCTCGAGGGACCGAAGGGAAAGCTCTACAAGAACCTCGAGTCCGACGTGCCCGGCCTCCAGCGCATGCTCGCCGCGCTGCCCGACGCGCCGCCGCGGCAGACGAACTTCTACGACGCCGTCCGCAACCGCCGTCCGTTCGCGTTGAACGAACGCAACGGCCACCGGTCGTGCACCCTCGTCAACCTCGCCATCATCGCGTGGCGCCTTGGCCGCACGGTCAAGTGGGACCCGGCCATCGAGACCGTCGTCGGCGACCCCGCGGCCTCCCGCCTCGTCTCCGTACCCATGCGCGCCCCCTGGACCCTCTGAGAATCAAGGACACCACCATGAATGCACGACTTCAGGCGATCGAAGTGCGAAGCAAACCCCAAACCCCAATGCAGGAAAACGCCAAACGGATCGGAGCCCATCGATCCCTCCCTCCATCCTTCCGTCATCCCTCCCCCTTCCGTTTCTCGTCCTCTCTTCTGCGTTCGATGTTCGATGTTCGGTGTTCGATGTTCGTCCTCGCGCTCCTCGCGTCCTTCGCGCTGAACGCCTCCGCCGGCCCGGCCTCGGACATCGCCGCGAAGATGCCGGCCGACTCCCCCGCCGCCGCCGCCACCGCGTGCGAGGCGATCCTCGCGACCGGCGAGGCGGGCCTGCTCGAACTCTGCGCCGCGCTGCGGCCGCCGGGCGACGAGTCCGGCCTCCCCGCGCGATACGCACTCGGCAGCCTCGCGCTGCACGCCTCGCGACCCGGGGCCGAGGGACAGCGAAAGGTCTATACGGCGGCGCTGGCCAGGGGACTCACCGCAGCAGCCGACGTCGAGGTCAAACGGTTCATCCTCGGCCAGCTCCAGCTCGCCGGCGGGGATTCCTGGATCCCGGCGGTCGCCCCGCTGCTGAAGGACGCCGCCCTCTGCGACGCCGCCGTCGCCGCGCTCGAGGACATCGCCACCCCGGCGGCCGACGCCGCCCTTGCGAAGGCGCTTGCCGACACCGTGAAGCCTGCCGCCGTCATCCTCGCGCTCGGCCGGCGCGGCGTGAAGTCCGCCGCCCCCGCGATCGCCGCGCGCACGCAGAAGGGCGACGCCGCGATCGACGCCGCCGCACTGCGCGCACTCGCGGCCCTCGGCCAGCCGGAGTCCGCGGCTCTTGTCGCCGCCCTTGCCGCACCGGCGGCTGATGCGGCCGAGACAGCCCGCCGTCGGGCACTTCACCTCGACTACGCGCGGCGCCTCGCGGTGAACGGGCGCGTGAAGGACGCCGTCGCGATCTGCCGCGGCATGGTCGCGGCGCGGACGCATGCCGCCCGCATCGATGCGATGGACGCACTCGCCTCGTTCTCGCCGAAGGACGCGATCCCCGTGCTGCAGGAGGCTGTCGGCGCAGACGACATCGCCCTTTCACGGGCTGCATTGCGGCGGCTGGGCGCCATCGAAGACCCGTCCGTCGGCCTGTGGATCGCCTCCCGCTTCGCCCCGGCGGCCCCGGAACTCCGGGCCGACATCCTCTGCACCCTGCGCCTCCGCGGCGACAAGGCCGGCGCGCCGCTGGTCGAGGCCGGACTGGCGGACACGAACGAGGTCGTCGTGACCGCCGCGGCCGTCGCGGCATCCGCGCTGCTTCCTGCGGACCGGCAGGCCCCGGTCCTCCTGGCCGCCCTCGGCCCCGCCGCCGCGAGCCCGGCGCGGGCGAAGGCGATCGCCGATGCGCTCGGGCGTCTGCCCGGCGACGCGCCGACTGCGGCGATTGCCGCAGCGCTGCCCGGTACGGCGTCGGTGGACGCGAAGAAGGCGATCCTGCAGGTCCTCGCCGCGCGGCGAGGCGAGGCCGCGCGGGCCGCGATCCTGAAGGCCATGGACGACGCCGACGCCGCGGTGCGGACGGCCGCGGTGCAGGCCCTCGCAGCGGCCGGCACGCCGCAGGATCTTCCGAAGCTCGCGGGCGTGGCGGTCCGCGCCGCCGACCCCGAGGCCGCCGCCGCACGCAAGGCGCTCGTTTCGATCGCGGGCGACCTGCCGGCCGATGCGCGATCCGGGGCGGCGCTCGATGCATGGGCGTCGGCCGACGCCGCCGAGCGCGCGAAGCTGCTGTCCGTCTACGGCGCCCTCGGCGGCTCCGCGGCGATGGGCAGGGTCGTCGCGACACTCGGCGACGCCGACGCGACCCTGCGCGAGGCCGCTCTGCGAGCGCTGTCGGGCTGGGCCGCGCCCGAGGCCGCGCCGAAGCTGTTGGAGCTTGCGACCACGGCCGAGCCGGCCACGCTTCGCATCGTGGCGCTCCGCGGCGCGATCCGGCTCTCCCGCGACGCGTCCGCGTCGGCGAAGGACCGCCTGGCCTGGATCGACGCGGCGCTGAAGGCTGCAACGCGGGCGGACGAGAAGCGCGAGGCGGTCTCGGCCCTCGCGGAACTCGATACGCCGCCGGCCGTCGCGCGCGCCGCCGCGCTGCTGGACGATGCGGATGTCCCGCGCGAAGCCGCCCTCGCCCTCGCGCGCATGCTCGCCCCCGAGAAGCCGCCCAAGGGCGCAAAGCTCTCCGCCGACGACATCGCCGCCCTCCGCAAGGCCCTTCCCCACCTCCCCGCCGGCGACGTGAAGGCGCGCGTGGAGAAGCTCCTCCCGAAGTAGACGTCTCGATGGGCCTTGATGGGATCGACACGCCTCGGAAATCTGAGTTCTCCGGCGCGGCCTGTGCTATAGTGGAACGGAATGGAGATGGCGCCATGAGAACGCTCGATCGGATCACGTTCAATCCGGAGGTCATGGGCGGCAAACCTTGCGTGCGAGGCATGCGCGTGACGGTCGGGATGCTCGTCGGCCTGATTGCGTCGGGGAAGACCGAGGCCGAGATTCTCGCCCTCTACCCCTACATCGAACCGGACGATATCACGCAGGCATTGAAGTATGCGGCGTGGAGGGCGGAGGAGATCGAGGTCCCTCTTGCCACGGCATGAGAGTCGTTATCGACATGAATCTATCCCCTTCGTGGGTGCCGGTTCTACGTCGTGCCGGCCATGAAGTTCTACACTGGTCCGATATCGGTTCCGCCAGCGCCACCGACCGCGAGATCCTGTTGTGGGCGCGGACGCACAAGAACATGGTCCTGACGCATGATCTCGATTTCGGGGCGATCCTCGCAGCCACGAAAGCCGAGGCTCCGAGTGTTCTGCAAATACGCAGCGCGAATCCAACGCCAGAGCATTGCGAACGGATTGTGCTGCATGTCCTCTCGGCGCACGAAGCGGCGCTTACGGCCGGCGTCCTGGTATCCGCCGACGAGAGCAGCGCCCGCGTCCGAATGCTGCCGTTGCAGCGATCGTGACCTCATCATGGATCGCCACCGGCCTTTTCATGCGAGGGATGGCCGGATAGCGCGAGGTCGGATCAGGGTCGGGCCGCCGTGCCGTCGAGACCGGCGATCGGGAACTCGGCCGACGCGCTGCGGACGGACTTCATGAGCCGTTCGAACCGGGCGATCACGCCCGGGTTCTTCGCGGCAATATCGGTGGATTCGGCCGGATCGGCATCGAGGTTGTAGAGCTCCGTCACGACAGGCGGCGGGGCCTTCGACGGGTTCTTGCCCTTGGGCTGGAGGTTCTGACGGATGACCTTCCACGGTCCCTGCCAGACGGCCTGCTGCCCGCCGTAGCCGGCAAACTCGCGATACAGGAACGGGCGCTCGATCTGCAGCTTGCCGAGCAGCGTCGGGAGCAGGCTGACGCCGTCCGCCACGGCCGGCACATCCTTCGCCGCGCCTGCCACGTCGAGGAACGTCGGCAGCCAGTCCTCGAAGCCGCTGATGAAGTCGGTCGTCCGCCCCGCCTCGATCCGGCCCGGCCAGCGCGCGATGCACGGCACGCGGATCCCGCCCTCGTAGAGCGATCCCTTCAGCCCGCGCAGGCCGCCGGCGGACTTGAAGAAGCCGGTGTCCACGCCGCCGACGTCGTGCGTCGGGCCGTTGTCGGACGAGAACACGACGAGCGTGTCCTTCTCCAGCCCCAGTTCGCGCAACGCGGCGAACACCTCGCCGACCTGCGCGTCGAGGTGCGTGATGAAGGCCGCGTAGGCCGCGTGCGGCGTGCGGTGCGGCGTGTAGCCCTTGCCGCCGACGTACGGCGGATCGTCGCCGAGCTTCCCTTCGTACGCCTTCACCTCGGCGTCCGGCACCATCATCGCGAGGTGCGGGATGACGGTCGGGTAGTAGAGGAAGAACGGGCGGTCCTTGTTCGCTCGCAGGAACGCGAGCGCCTTCTCGTGGATGCGGTCGGGCGCGTAGTCGGTGCCCTTGAAGGCGGCGTAGGCGCCGGGGTCGGCGGGGTCGGCGTCCGGCGGCAGCTTCGCGTGGCCGGGGATCGGCGGGTTGTTCTTCAGCGGGAACTCGCGCCCGTCATCGCGCAGGTGGGCGGGGTAGAGCGAGTGCGCGTGGGCCTGGCAGATGTAGCCGAAGAAGTGGTCGAAGCCCTGCGCGAGCGGATCGCCCGTGCCGCCGACCGTGCCCAGCCCCCACTTGCCGAACGCGCCGGCCGCGTACCCGCGCGCCTTGAGCAGCTCGGCCAGCGTGACGGCGTCGGCGGGGATGTCGAGCTGGCCCTCCACGCCCGGACCGACGCTGCGGTTGTCGCGGATGAAGGCGCGGCCCGGGTGGCGGCCGGTCATCAGCACGCAGCGCGACGGCGCGCACACGGCGTTGCCGCTGTAGTGCCGCGTGAAGCGCAGCCCCTCCGCCGCCATGCGGTCGAGGTTCGGCGTGCGGATCATCGTCTGCCCGTAGCAGCCGAGTTCGCCGTAGCCGAGGTCGTCGGCGAGGATGAAGACGAGGTTCGGCGTCCGCGCGGGGGCGGACACGGCCGCGGCCAGCGCGGCGGCGGCGAGGATCGTGCGGGACGCGTTCATGGGCGAATCCTACCCGGCCACTCGTCCGAAGCGAGTCCGATTCGCGAACGTCCCGTGGTTGACCAATCCGGGGCCCTGTGATTCCGTCCCCCCATGAAGCGCGCCTCCGCGGGAAGCCGTCTCGTACGGGAACAGCCGCATCAAACCGGACAACGCCTGGCGGGCATCGCGGCGCTTGCATTCTCGGTGGCCGCCGCCGCCGCCGAGCCGTGGTGGCGGACGGTCACGCCGGTCGCCAGCGTGGGCGTCGGGGTGAAGGACATCGAAACGGTTCAACCGGGCGCGGCGCGGGGCGTCGGCACGCTGGGCTGGTACGGCTTCTGGTTCCTCGACCAACAGGACGCGGCCGGCTTCCTGAAACCCGGGCGCGCGAAGCTCGACGCGGCGGGCGTGAGACAAATCGTCTACTACGATGTCGGCGAGGTCGGCGACTTCGCCGGCTTCTTCGCCCCCGACGGCCGCATGGTCCGCACCGGCTGGTCGCTGCCGTGGTGGAAGGGCAAACCGGCCCTGACCGCGCGCTGGGTCGGCCTCGACGCCTTCCTTCGCGACGCGCCGTGGGCGCCGCACCCGGGCGCGAAGGCGTACGGCCTGCCCGCGTTCACGACGCCGGACGGGAAGCCCGCGGACGATCTCTACGCGACCCTCGCGCGGCGCGGGCTCGACGGGCAGTGGCACTTCGACCTCGAGAGCAACGCGGGCATCACGGACGACGCCGCGCAGCGCAGCGGCCTCGCCGGCCTCGCGGAGCGCCAGGCAGGCGCGGCGGACGTGCAGGGCAAGACCGGCTGGCCCATCGTGCGGCTGGTCGACCTCGACTTCGCCAACCCGCAGATGGCCGCCTACTGCGCCCGCGAGATCGAACGCATCATCCCCGCGCTGCGGCCGGCCGGCATCCACGCCGACAACCTCGGCGAGAACAACCTCGGCTATGCCAACCGCGGCGCCTTCGGCGCGTGGTCCGTCGCCACGTTCCGCGACCATCTCCGCCGCCGCTTCACCGCGGGCGAACTCCAGGCGATGGGCGTCACCAACGCCGCAACGTTCGACATCGCCTCCTACATCCGGGAGAAGCCCTTCGAGTCGCGCGGCCTCGCGTGGCATCCGCTGAACCGGAAATGGGCCGACGATCCCGTCTGGGCGGCCTACCGCGTGCACAAGGTCGAGACCGCCCTCGCCTACCATCGCTCGTTCTTCGCCGCCGCCAAGGCCGCCGCGCGGAAGGCGGATCTCGACTGCGCCGTCTTCGGCAACACGATCCCCATGCCGCTCGGCGGCGCGCTGATGAAGGGCGCCTGCGACATCGCCCACTTCGAGTGGAGCACCGTCCACGGCTGGTGGAACCTGCGGCCGACGGGCCTGGCGCCGACCGGACGCGTCGACTTCGTCACCCGCCTCGGCGCCGCCGTCTCCGACGCCGGCTACTGCTGGCCGAGCATCTACGTCCGCAAGGACCTGTCCGGCCCCGGCCACGAGAACCTGCACAAGACGCTGGCCTTCGACTGCCTCGCCAACCGCGGGCTGCTCGACTTCGGCCACTGGTACCGCGACGGCTACTCGCCCGGCACGCCGGAGAGCGCGGGGTTCATCAACCGGTTCATCCGCGACCACGCGAAGGTGCTGAGCGGCCGCCGCTACGTCGCCGACGTCGCCGTGGTCCACTCGGCGTGGTCCGAGATCGCCTCGTGCACCGTCTTCAATCCGCTGCCCGACCTCTTCATCGACGAGTACACCGGCTGGTGCCGCTTCCTGGGCGACACGCACCGGCCGTGGGACGTCGTGCTGCAGCAGGATCTGACGGCGGCCAACCTCGCGCGCTTCCCGGCCGTCGTGCTGCCCTCCGTGCTCACGCTGACCGACGGCGAGATCGCGGAGCTGCATCGCTATGTCGAGGGCGGCGGACGTCTCATCGCCACCGGCCTCACCGGAACGCGGCACGGCCCCGACCGGAACCTCGCCGCGCGCGCCACGGCCTTCGCCATTCCCGGCGCGACAATCGTGACGAACCGCCCCGGATTCCGCTACTGGCGGGAGAATGCCGACGCAACCGCCGCGAAGACCATGGCCGGCCTTCTCGCGGCGGCCGGCGCGCCCGCGCGCATCGAGACCGACGCGCCGGCGACCGTCGGCGTGAATCTCAACCGAGGCGGCGGTGCCGCGGCCCCGTTCCTCACGCTCGACCTGAACAACGTCGACCTCGATGTCGCGGCCGACGCGATCCGTCCCGCGCCGGCCGTCACGACCACGATCCGCCTCCCCGACGACTGGCCCGCCGGAGCGGTGAGCGTCACGTGCCTTCGCCCCGGGGCACCCGGGGAGCCGCTGCCGGCCGAGGCGGTGGCGCTGGACGCAACGGCGCGCACTCTGCGCCTGCGCGCGCCGTCGTTCGACACGATGCTGATCCTGTGCATCCGGCCCGCGAAGGGGACCTGATCGCGTCGATCCCTCGTCCGGCCCGCGGGGCCGCGAGCCCGCCCGGGGCCCGGCATCCGCCGGCCGCCGTTCGCGGTGGATGCTCTACTGGGCCTTCTTCCCGCCCTTGCCGCCCTTCTTCGGCGCCGGCGTGTCGCCGGGGATCTGGGGGAGCGGGAGGTAGTCGAAGTCGAGGATCATCTTCTCGGCGAGCGCGAAGCGCAGTTCGCGCTCGACGTCGGCGACCTCGGGCTTGCCGGAGAGGTTGTCGAGCTCCGAGGGGTCCTTCTCGAGGTCGTAGAATTCGTAGACCGGACGCGGCGTGGTGAAGTAGGTGCGCTTCAGCGGCTCCGCCAGCGTGCCGGCCTCGGCGGCGGCCTTCATCTGCTGCCAGCCGGCGCCCGAGGCCGAGTCGACGGGGCTGTAGGGGATCCACGGCGTGCAGTTGTAGATGCACTTGTAGCGGTCGCTGCGGACGCAGCGGCTGAGGTCGTAGCTGCTGTTGGACATCTGCACGGTCACCGGCGCGCTGCCGTGAGGGCCGCGCTCGGCGAAGATGTGCTTCCGCGGCTCGAACGGCTCGCCGCGCAGGAGCTTCAGGATGCTCACGCCGCTCATGCGCGCCGGTACCGCGACGCCCGCGGCGTCGAGCAGGGTCGGGCCGAGGTCCTCGCCGGAGACGAGGGTGCGGGTCGCGCCGCCCGGTTTCACGACGCCGGGCCAGCGGACGATGAAGGGCACGTTGAGGCCGGGGTCGTAGAGCGAGCCCTTGCCGTGCGGGAGCGCCTGCCCGTTGTCGCCGCAGAAGATCACGAGGCTTTTCTCGTAGAGCCCGCGCCGCTTCAGCACGTCGATCGCCGCCTGAAAGGTGCGGTCGAGGCGCGTGACCTCGCCGCAGTAGGCGGCGACCTGTTCGCGCATGCCCGGAAGGTCGGGCCAGTGCGGCGGGAGCGTGACGGTCTTCGGGTCGGGCTCGTCCTCCTTCGCGTTCCAGACGTGGTGCGGGTCGCTGTAATTGATCCAAAGGAAGAAGGGCTTGTCCTTCGGCACGAGGTCGAGGAACGCGTCCACCTGGCCGGCGACCTCCGGGTCGGTGCATGTGTTCACGAAGTCCATACGGTCGGGGAAGGTCTTGAGCCCGTGCTTCTGGAGCAGCGCGCCGATGCCCGCGCCGGCGCGATCGCCGGAGCCGTCGAGGTGGTAGCTGCGGCCGCAGACGCCGGTGAAGTAGCCCGCCTTCGACCGGAGGAGCTCCGGAAAGATGATCTCGTCGCGCGCGAGCGGCGCGCTGAAGCGCGTGATGCGGGCGGCGACGGCCGAGCGGCCGGTCATCAGCGTCGCGCGCGACGGGACGCACTGCGGGGCGCCGGTGAAGAAGCGGTCGAACCGCATGCCCTCGGCCGCGAACCGGTCGAGGTTCGGCGTCTTCACGTCCTTGCAGCCGTAGCAGCCGACGAACGGCGCGCTGTGGTCGTCGGACAGCAGGAACACGATGTTCGGCGGGGCCGCGCACGCCGCGATCGTCCACGTCGCCGCAAGACCCGCCATCCATGCTGCTCTCATGATCCGTCTCCCGTCCGGTGGTTACCCGCGATCCTCCCGCCGGGCCGCGGGAAGGTCAAGCGGGTTGCGCGGGATGGAAGGACGGAAGACGGAAGACGGAAAACGGAAGTTCTACCGAAGCGGTCCGGTGCCATCATCCGGTCCGCCGCCTTCGTCCGTGGCATTCGGTTCTTCTTCCGTTTTCCGTTTTCCGTCTTCCGTCCCGTGCCGCCGCGGCACGTACCGGCCGTCCGGCTGCCGTTCCAGCCCCGCCTTGGCGGCGAAGCGGGCCCAGGCGCGGTCGGGCTCCCCGTGGAACCGCGGACCGCCCTTGAAGCCGGGCGCCTGCATGCTCTGGATCCAGGCGGAGATCTGGCGCGAGATGTCGCGGCAGAGATCCCGCAGATCGTCGCAGGCCCGCGGATCCGCGTAGCCGAGATCCTCCGCGTGGTAGAGCTGCGAGCGGACCTCGCCCGCGGAGCCCTTGGCGTAGAAGAGGAACCGGACCAAGTCTGGCGTCGAGCCGCGCTCGTGGCCTTCGGCGAGATTCGAGGGAACGGAGACCCCGGCCCGCTGGATCTGGTCGCACAGTCCCGGTCGCCGCGGAACGGAGGCCGGCGGGTCAGGGCGTAGATCCGCCGGACAAGCTCACGGCCCGCCTGCCAGACGGGCAGATCTTCGAAGGTCTTCATCGCAGGTCCTTTCATGAACGGAACACGGAAGACGGAAGATGTGCGCCCGCACAACGCCGGCCCGTCCCGGTCCCCTACCCAAAGGAAGGAACCCGCCACCGGGAATTCCGACAGTTTCTCTTCCATCCTCCGTTTCCCGTCTTCCGTCTTCCGTCTTCCGTCCGGCCGCCGCGCGCTTGCGCGCGGCGGCCGGGCCGTGCTATGGCTGGCGCCATGAGATGCGCAGCGGTCGCGGTCCTCGCCCTCGTCCAAGCGGCGGCCGGCCTGGACTTCATCGACACCTCGATCGAGAACGCCTCCCCGCTCCGGTACGAAACGGACACGAACGGCGTGGTGCAGGTGCACCTCAACTACGACCACGAGCGCGACTCGCCCAATCGCGCGGCCGGCCACATCCACTTCGTGCTGCACGCGAAGCCCGGCACGCGGCTGACACTGGAGTTCCGCAACCTCGACAACGTGTGGAACGGCCGGCCCGGCTCCGTGGCGAAGGAACTGAAGGCCGTCTCGATCTCCGAGGACGGCAAAGCCTGGCGGCAGGTCGACACGGTGGCCCTGCCGACCAACCGCGTGCAGGTCACCCTGGAGATGCCGGGGCCGCGCCTCCACGTCGCGCGCATCGAGCCCTACCGTCTCTCCGACCTCGACCGCCTGCTGGACTCGATCCGCCCGAACCCGCTCGTGGAGATCGCGCCCATCGGGCAGACCGCCGGGGGCCGCGGGTTGGAGATCGTCCGCGTCGGCCGCGCCGACGCGCCGCACCGTGTCTTCGTCCGCGCCCGAGCGCATCCGTGGGAATCCGGCGGCAACTGGGTCGTGCAGGGGCTGGTCCGGCGGCTGCTGTCCGACGACGCCGTCGCGAAGGCCTGGCTCGCCCACGGCTGTGTCTGGATCCTTCCGATGGCCAACAAGGACGGCGTCGCGCGCGGCATGACGCGATTCAACCTGAACGGAAAGGACCTCAACCGCAACTGGGACAAGCCGGCCGACCCGGCCCTCGCCCCGGAGAACGCCGCGCTGGAGGCCTGGCTCGACGGCATGACCCGCGCCGGGCGCCGGCCCCAGCTCGCGCTGGAACTTCACAACGACGGCGGCGGCCTCCTCCACATCAGCCGCCCGGACGTTCCGGACCTCGATCGTCATCTCGCGCGCCCC
>VGWF01000087.1 GCA_016873715.1 Lentisphaerota bacterium
AATATCGGCGCCAGCGCGATGAGAGCGGTTGCGATCCCGGGCAGCCATGCCGGCACCTTGATGATCTCATGGCCATCCATTTCGCACTTCCGTGGCATTACTCGCTTCTCCGGCCACGCAGGCCTCCGGTCACGGCCTTACTCCCTCTCGGGACCATTCGTCCCCGATGATCCGTCCGAGGAGGAAGAACTTCCGTTCGGGATACCAGAGCACCGCCTGGCCGTTGCGCACGGTGAAGCTCGAGTACAGCGCGAGGTCGAGCCGGCCCTTCGTGCCGGGCTTGCCGAGGCTGACGCCGTCGTGGTCGAAGAAGAACTGCGGTTCATCGAACCATACCGGCTGGTCGGCCCCGGCTTGGAAGCGGCCCGCGACCAGGTGGATCGGCCGGCGGTGATAGCCCGAGTCGGTGGGCTTGTAGCCCTTGTAGTTGCCGTCGTGGCTGTGGATGAAGAGCACGTAGCGGCCGCTGCCGGCCTCGTTGCCGCCCACGTCGTACATCGGGCAGGGCGAGAGCGGATGGAGCAGCGGTTCGCCGCCGTCCTTGCGCAGCAGGCGGCGCGGCGGGGTCCACGTCTCGCCGGTGTCGGCGCTGACGCTCCAGAACGGGCTCCCGGAGGCGGTGCGCATGACGCAGAAGAGCCGCCCGTCGGGCAGCTTCACCACGGTCGGCTCCTGGCAGGCGCTGACCTCGGGGTGGCCGGGGAAGGGGACGGACAGCGCCTGGTCGTCGGCCATGAACCACGAGATCTTCAGGTCCTTCGGCTCGGGGTTGTCGTCGACGTTCTCGAACCGCATGAACTCGACGCGCGAGTCGGCGGAGATCCATGACTTGGTCGGGTTCTTCTTCACGGCAAAGCTCGTCCAGCGCGTGAAGCCCGCGAAGTACTTTCCGTCCTTTCCGAGCCGCAGCGGCTTCTGCCAGCAGAGCATGTTCGGCGGCATCGTCGCGTCCGGGTTGTCCTGGGTGCTGCGGCGGACCGGCACGTTCTGCGGAGCGGACCACGTCGCGCCGTTGTCGTCGCTGCAGATCCCGTGCAGCCAGCCGGTGTGGTGCGGGAAGTTGTCCACGCGCCCGATGTGCTGGCTGTAGAGGATGTAGATGCGGCCCTTCCGGCTCACGAGCGGGTAGCCCCAGCTCGCCATGTGGCCGTCGCCCGGCTTCTTCGGGCCCGCGACGATCCGCGGCTTCGTCCACGTCTTGCCGCCGTCGTCGCTGCGCGCGAAGGCCTGGTGCTGGTCGGGCTGCGACTCGGCCGAGCTCTGGGTCCACACCGCCATCAGCGAACCGTCGGGGCCGTCGAATACGAGGAAGTGCTCGTTGCCGGTGTCGTTGACGCCCTCGTCGGTCACCTCGGGCACGAAGACGACGAAGTCGGGCTTCGTGATGCGGAGCTGGCCCGGGATGCGCGCCTTCAGGTCCGCCGGCGTCGCGATGAAGTTCGGGTCGGCGGGTTTCGCCGGCGCGTTCGTCGGCACCGCGCGGGCGGACAGGCCGGCCAGGGCGGCGGTGAGGACCAAGGCGGATCGTTTCATCGGGCGCTCCCGGGGTTGGCGGCGGGTTCGAACCATTCCCCGCCGATGATGCGGCCGAGCAGGAAGAACTTGCGGTCGGGATACCAGAGGACGGCGCGGCCGTCGCGGACGGTGAAGCTGGAGTAGAACGACAGGTCCATCCGGCCGCTCGTGCCCGGTTTGCCGAGGCTCGTGTTGTCGTGGTCCATGAAGAGACGCGGCTCGTCGAACCAGACCGGCTGGTCGGCGCCGGCCTGGAACCGGCCGGGCGCAAGGAGCATCGGCCGGCGGTTGGAGCCCGTGACGGGCGGCTTCGGCTTGTAGCCCGTGTAGGTCGTGTTGTCGTGGCCGTGGATGAAGAGCACGTAGCGTCCGCTGCCGGCTTCGTTGCCGCCGACGTCGTAGATCGGGCAAGGCGAAACCGGATGCAGCAACGGTTCGCCGCCGTCTTTGCGCAACAAACGGCGCGGCGGCGTCCACGTCTCGCCGGTGTCGCTGCTCACACTCCAGAACGGACTGCTGGCCGATGTGCGCATGACGCAGAACAATCGCCCGTCCGGCAACTTCACGATGGACGGTTCCTGGCAGACGCTGTTCTCGGGATAAGCTGAGCACGGCACGGCGAGCGCCTTCTCGTTGGACATGAACCAACTGATCTTCAAGTCGCGCGGCTCAGGACTGTCATCCACGTTTTCGAAGCGCATGAACTCGACCCGTGAATCGGCCGTGCCGAGCGATTTCGGCGACGGTTTCTTGACGTCGAAACTCGTCCAGCGCGTGAAGCCGGCGAAATACTTCCCGTCCTTGCCGAGTCGCAGCGGTTTCTGCCAGCAAAGCATGTTCGGCGGCATCGTCGGGTCTGGGTTGTCGTTGATGCTGCGTGCGACGGGGACGTTCTGCGGCTTCGACCATGTCGCGCCGTTGTCGTCGCTATAGATTCCGTGCAGCCAACCGGTGTGATGGACGAAACAATCGGTCTTACCAATGCTCTGGCTGTAGAGCACGTAGATGCGGCCCTTCTTGCTCACCAGCGGATAGGCCCAGCTCGCCATCGGCCCGTCTCCCGCCCGCTTCGGCCCGGCGAGGATGCGCGGCTTCAACCAGGTCTTCCCCTCGTCCTTGCTTTGTGAAAACGCGATGTGCTGGTCCGGCGGCGTGTCGGGCGAGAAGTTCTCGACCGAACTCTGCGTCCAGACCGCCATCAGCGAGCCGTCGGGCCCGTCGAAAACGAGGAAATGCTCGTTGCCGGTGTCGCTGAGTCCTTCGTCTCCCTGCGGCACGTAGACGACGTAATCCGGTTTGGTGATGCGAAGCTGGGCGGGAATCAGCGCCTTCAACTGCGCCGGCGTCGCAATGAAGTGCGGCCCCGGGTCGGCCGGCGTCGCATTCGTCGGCGCGGCGGGAGCGCAGGGGACGGAGCACAGGAAGGCGGCGGCCGCGCAGAAGGCAAGGGCTGGGTTCATGGCGATGAGATCCTCTCGACCCTCCCGAACATGATGCGTTCCTTGCGGCTCGGTGACGAGTCGCCCTGCGTCACGGCGACATAGACGGCGCCGCGGTGCTCGCGGAAGGTCGGATACTGGAACGACTTCTCCGTCTCGAACCGGTACTTCCGCTCCCACGCGCGGCCGTCGCGGGAGACGTCCACGTTGAACACGCTGCGGCCGACGCCGCCGACGCGAGCCTCGTCCTGCCAGCCGAGCCAGTAGACGCCGCCGATCCGGTCGAACGTCGGCTTCGAGTTGGCGCCGTTGGGGACGAACGGCATCTCGCGACCCTCGGACCACGTCCGTCCGTCGGCGCTCGTCGTGAAATGGTAGTTGCCCCCGTCGTTCCGGCAGATCGCCATCCACGTGCCGTCGGGCAGACGGTTCACCGCCGATTCGGAGAGCTGCGCCGTCTGCGGCTCGTTGTAGTGGCCGAGGACCTCGAAGGTCGCGAGGTCGTCGTGAACGAGCGCCAGCGCGTTCTGCCGGCCGGGGTAGTTGTTGATCGCAACATGCAGCCGCCCGTCGAAGACCTTGAAGGAGTCGAAGAGATAGAGACCGTGGTCCCTTGCCGGACGGCTGAAACCCTTCGCCGCGGCATCCGCATGGAAAGGACCCGGCTGAAGGTCGAAGGTGCCGGCCGCCGTCTTGAGGCGCGCCTTGTGCAGGGCCTTCTCAAAGGTCCCGGACGCGATGTCGAAGTCGAGATACCACGTCTGCGCCTCGCCCTTGCCGGGGTGTTCCATCGCGAAGAAGCAGCGGAGGGTCCGGTCGTCCTTCGCGAGGATGCGCGGGACGAAGCACGAGCCCTCCGGCAGCGTGACGTTGTCGAAGGCCTGCCCGCCGCGGGCGAAGGGGATGACCCGCTCCACCGCGAGGGTCTCCAGGTTGACGATCGACATCGCCGAGTAGATTTCCGGCCAGCCCGCGCCCTCGCCGGGGCGGGCGTCGTTGACCTCGGCGACGATGTAGGCGCGGTCGCCGACGAGCGCCATCTCGGCGTCGTGCGCGCCCTTCACCTGCGGCGCCGTGACGGGGACGAGCCCCTGCATCACGCGGTCTGCCGCCGCCTTGGGATCCCATCCTGCCGGGAGGGTCGTGCCCCGGGTCACCCGGCTGCGGATGGAGCCGAGGTCGATGAGGAACTCGGAGCCGGCGAGGCTGTAGATGTAGTCCAGTTCGAAGCCGTCGCCGAGGTAGAGCCGGGGCGCCGGATTCACGATCGGGTTCGGGAACGTCCGGGGTTCCCCGCCGTCGATGGCGACGGCGAAGTCCCCGCCGCGAGCCGTCAGCCGGATCTCGTGCCACGCGTTGGTCGTGAAGTCGCCGACCGGCTCCCACTGGTTGCGGGAGTAGGCGTAGAGCTTCTCCGGCCGGTTCGCCGGCATGCCGAGGCGCAGCGGGATGCGGTCGCCGAGCGAGCAGAAGACCAGCCGTCCGACGGGCTGCAGGCGCAGGACCCTGGCGCGGAATGTGAAGTCGAGCCGGTCGCCGGCCGCGAAGTCGACGGGGTCGAGGTCGATGCCGGCGCTCGCGCGGGCGCTGAACTGGATCGTGCGGGCACCGTCGACCGTCTTCACGCGCGGCGGGGCGGTGCGGGCATCGGGGTTGGTCCGGACGACCTTCTTCTTCCCGTCGGCGTCGCGCTGATCCTGCATCGTGATCAGTTCCTTCGAGCGCGGCCAGACGTAGCAACGGTCCCCCCGCGGCGAGGGCGTGACGATGGCGCCTTCGATGCTGCGCGGCTCGTTGCCCGGTCCCGCGGAGTAGGCGAGGAAGATCGCGCCGTCGTGCTCGACGCCCTGCGGGTAGGCGCTGATGACGCCGGGGCGCGAGACCGGCGGGCCCGCGACGAAGTCGTCCGCGCCGCTGCGGCTGAAGTGCAGGGCGAGGTTCAGGCGCGTCGAGTAATCGCGGTGGTTCGCGAAGGCGTCCTGTTGCAGGAGGCAGAAGCGGCCGCCATCGGTCCGGAAGACCTGGGGCCGGCAGTTCACCGTCTCCATGAACGAGTAGACCGGGTCGTCCGGGAAGCGCAGCGGCGACCCGACGGCCGCGCCCGTCCCGACGGTCGTGAGGCGCCACATGTTCCCCGGCGCAATGCCCTTGGTGAAGTTCCGCATGTAGGCGCGGATGCGTCCGTCCGACTGTTCGTAGAAGAACGGCTCCCACTGTGCGGTGGCGTCGTCGATGGAACTGATCGGGTCCGAGCAGCGCCATGTCGCGCCGCCGTCGTCGGTGTAGAAGCAGGCGTTCCACCGGAGCGTGACGTTGTTGGTGGCGTGCCCGCCGCCCGCATCGTGCTTCGGGTCGCGATGGTTCAGCGTGACCGGGGCCAGCACGCGGCCGGAGGCGAGGAGCACGGGATTCTGACTGGCGAAGATCGAGCAGGAGAGGGGACCGACGTTCTGGCGCCGCTGGATGCGGCGGTGCGTCCAGTTCGTGGCGCCCCGGTCCATCGTGCTGAGCCAGAGGCCGTCGAGGTCGGCGATCTTGCTGTTGAACGACCAGACGCACCAGAGCTGGCGGTCGCGGTAGTTCAGCAGGTTCGGCTGCCACTGGACGCACGCCGGGTCGCGGGGGAGGGCGCCGGGGCCGGTGTGCGCGAGCGGTTGCGGCGCGGTCCAGTTGGTGAAGTCGGGGCTCGTCGCCCACAGGTTGAGCTGCCCCGGCTTGCCCTCGAGGTGCGTCTCCGCGTGCCCGCCCCAGACGCAGTGGAACCGTCCGTCGAACCACTCCACCGACGCCATGTGGTTGTAGGGGTGGTGGCCGGGCGCGAGCTTGCCCTCGTGGATCGTGACGTGGCGGACCTGCGGCTCGTAGATGTCGTAGGTCCGCTCGGCACAGGCCGCGAGCGCACGGCATGCGAGGAGCAGGGATACGGTCCCCGCCAGCATCGCACCGCGGCAGGTCCGGCCGTCGGCCGGCCGCAGGGCGGCGACAGGGCGGGGCGGCCCGCCTGCGCCAAGGCCATGGCGGACGAGTCCATCCCGCCGCGGAGGAGGAATCGCCGGGGATAGGGAGCGCTTCGGGGATCCTGCGAACGGCCGGGCCGGCGGCCCGGCCCTATCCCGGATTCCATGAGCGAGGGCGGACAGGGCGGAGCGGAGCGGGCCCGCCGTTCCAGGGGTTGAGGACGGCGCCCTCACGGCGCGAGTCCCGCGCGGAAGTTGCCGACGGCCTCGCTGGTGCGGAGGGCGCGGGTGTAGACGCGGAGCGTGCGGACGCCGGCGCCGATCTTCACCTCCGGCGCGCCGGCGGGCGTGCGCAGGGTCGCGCTGTAGCGGCCCCAGCCGAACTGCCGTTCGTCGCCGCCGTCGCAGAGCACGCCGTTGACCGCGAACGTGATGATCTTGGGTCCGCCGTCGACGGTGATCACGACGTGCTGCGGGCCGTCCTTGCCGAAGACGCCGCGGTCGCTGCGCCACGCGCACTGCTGGCGGCCGTCGTTCATCGCCAGGTGCACGGCGCCCGCGCCGTCGGATTCGACGAGGATGCCCGCGCCGGTCTCCGTCCGGCTGTCGAGCAGCACGCCGGCCTTCGCGACCGCCTCGGGCGCGAGCCACAGGTCGAGGCTGAAGCCGGCGCGCAGGTCGATGACGCCGTGATCCGCCTTCTTTGCGTCCCGGTTGTTCAGGCGGGGCAGGGCGGGCATCCGGGCTGTGGCCGGCATGGGCTTCCCGGCCGGCAGCGACAGCGCGAGGCCGTTCGTCGGGACGGTCTTCGACGTCCACTGGTTGAACAGCCCCTTCACGATCGCGTCCGGGATCTCGTGGAGGCGGCCGATGTTCTTCTGGGTTTCCGTGATGTAGAACTTCCCGTCGTCCTCGACCAGGTCGGGATAGCTCATGCGGATGTAGGGGTCGTCGTCGTAGAGGAGGATCTCCGGCTGCGACCACTCGATCCGCTTCCCGGCGGGCGTGTCGACCTCGCGCCCGGCCATGAGCCACGCGGGATTGCGGTCGTCGTACGGGCTGCGGCCGTCCTTGCCGGCGGCGCCGAGTTCGCCGACGAAGCGGCCGCCGTGGTTGTGGAACCAGTAGAGGAACATCCCGTTCGAGCAGTTCCATGCGAAATTTGCGGCGCGCGGGTGCTTCACGCGGCGGCCGTCGGGGGCGTAGGTCATGTAGGCGGGCGCGGTCCACGCGCGGCCGGCGTCCCGGCTGTAGGCGACCGTCGGCCAGCCGTCGATCGTGCGGTAAACGCAGAAGAGCGAGCCGTCGCTCAGCTTCGAGAGGCTCTGCTCCTCCGCGACGCGTCCGCCGCCGGCGGGCGTGCGCAGGCCGATGTCGCCGTCGGGCCGCGTCTCGAACGTGATCTTCGCGGGGTCGCGCTCCGCGAGGATGTTCCGGCTCGCGAAGAACGCGCCCTCGGACTGCGCGAAGAAGCCGTCGCCCATCGCCCCGACCTTGTGCATCACCATGACCGCCTCGTCGCCGAGGATCAGGGGCCGGCCGACGTTCCAGAAGAAGCGCAGCTTCCCGCCGTAGACGTTGTCGCGGTCGCACTGGAATTCGCGGAGCACGACCTCGTACCGCTTCGGCGACCAGGTCCTGCCGTGGTCATCCGTGAACTTGAAGACGTAGTGGCCGAGCGAATCGACGCGCTTGTAGACGCCCTTGTCCTCGCGCTTCACCTCCGGGACGCGGTCGGTGTTGTGGTTGTAGAAGCAGTAGACGCGGCCGGAGGGGACCTTCAGCATCACCGCGTAGCTGGCCTCGGGGCCGTCGATGGGTTCGAGGAGAACGCGTTCGCCCCAGGTCCGCCCGCGGTCGGTGCTGCGCATCGAGACGACGGTCTGCCCCGGGTCGCCCTCCTTGCCGGCGCCGGTGGTCATCACGCACAGCCACGCGCCGTCGCCGGTCTGCACGATGTAGGGCTGGTCGGCGTAGCCGTTGCTGGGGATCTCCCAGCCGCGCGCGATGTGCCGCGCGTCGGGCAGGGAGGCGACCGTCGCCGGGGCGACCGCGCCCCACGACGGGAGGGCAAGGGCGGCGCCGGCGAGGGCGGCGGCAAGGTCCGGGCGGATCGTGTGGCTCATGGAACACCCTCTCGTTCGGGCCGCCCCCGCGTCCCCCGGCGATGCGGCCGCCCGTGCGCCTCATTACAGCGGGATGAAGCGGCGCCCGCAACCCGAAATTGGGTTTCCAGTAAACCGGCGAGGCGCCGTCAGGTCCGCTGCGCCGCGCGCAGCGAGGCGCCCGGCACCCAGCGGCCGCGGACGGCGACGATCTTCTCGCGGGCCGGGATGCCATGCTCGTTGGCATGGAGTTGCCCCACGAGCAGGTCGACCGCCGCCGCGCCGGCCGCCTCGGGATCCGCGTCGATCCCGGCCAGCGGCGAGGCCTCGGGGGACCAGTCGAGATGGACGAGCCCGACATCCGCCGGCACACCGATCCCGGCGGACGCCAGCCACGACGGCACCGGAAGGCGGGAGAAGAGGATCGCGTCGGGCCGGTGCCGCGCGAACCACCCGGCGAACCTGCGGCCCTCGCGATCGGACTCCAGCACCAGCGCCGGGATGCGCTCGCGGGCGGGACGCTGCTGCTGGTCGAGCAGGTAGGCTGCGGTCCACGCCTGGTCGGTGCGCGCGTCGAGATCGGCGTCGAGCACGAGTCCCGGGCGGCGGTAGCCGTGGCGCTTGAGATGGTGGACGACCAGCCGCATGTCCTCGAAGTGCGACGTCGTGACGCGGTGCAGCCGCGGGCGCGAGATCGTGAGTCCCTTGGCGACCGCGGCGAAGTGGCGCCATTCGAGGGAGAGGTGTCCGTGCGCCTTCGGCAGCGACTGGAGGATCAGGCCGCGGATGCCGCGGGTGCGGAGGATCGAGCTCATGCGGCGCGAGGTCATGCCCGGCTCGCGCAGCCAGAACGTCTCGACGCGGTAGCCCAGCGCCCCGGCGCGCGCCTGGACGCCGTCGAAGAAACGACGCTGGTTGGGCGAGGACTGCCAGCCGTCGCGCGCCGGCCAGGCGGTGATGAAGCCGAGTGTCGAGGTGTCCGGCCGGGTCCGGATCGTGCGCAGCTGCGCCATCAGCTCCGCGATGCACGCGTTGCGCCGGTAGCCGGTTTCCGCGGCGGCTCGCTCGATGCGGCGCCTCGACGCCGGAGGGATCCGGGGATCCCCGCGCAGCGCCAGCGAGACGGTCGTATGCGAGACGCCCGCCGCCTTCGCGACGTCGCGGATGGAGGGTCGTTCGCTCATTGACGGCGGATTGTGCGTCCCCCCGCCGCCGCGTCAAGCCGGCGCTCCGGGGGATGGCAGGCGAACGGGGGCAGGCGACAACAACATCCAACACCCAACATCCAACAGCCAACAGCCAACATCCAACAGCCAACAGCCAACACCCAACACCCAACATCCAACACCCAACACCCAACACCCAACATCCAACATCCAAAGAGCCAACAGCCAACAACCAACGGCCAGAGGGGCGGGAGGTGGCGAGTGGCAAGGGGCAGGGCGTGGCAAGTGGCGAGTGGCGAGTGGCGGATCCGAACGAGGGACGAGGGGCGAGGGACGAGGGACGAGGGGCGAGGGGTGAGGGCAGGGCGTGGCAAGTGGCGAGTGTCGAGTGGCGGCTATGGAAATTGTTGGTTGTTGGGTGTTGGCTGTTGGATGTTGACTCCTGGTTCCGGTCTATGCGCTTGAGCGACGGGGGGCCGCTGGCGTATAGGGATCGGCCGGAATGTCCTCCAACTCGACGGATTCTGACCGATGGCCCGCCCCGCCCCTGCGCCTCCGCGCGTGGGGGCTGCTGACGGCGGCCGGGGCCGTGGCGTGTGCGGCGACGGTGGCGGGCTTCCTGGGCCGCTTCTCGTGGTTTCTCGACCTCTTCTCCCATTTCCGCGTGCAGTATCTCGCCGGGCTATCGGCCGTCGGGGCGCTGCTTCTGCTGCTGCGCCGCCGTGCCGCCGCGGCGGTCATGTTCGCGTTCGCGGGCGTCAATCTCGCCATCGTCCTGCCGATGTACGTCGGGGGAGGGGGTGCGCCTCCGGGCGCGGGGCGGACCGCCCGCGCGCTTCTGCTGAACGTGAACACGCAGGACGGGGATCCGGGGCGGGTGCTCGCGGTCATCGCGGAGGCCGACCCGGACCTCATCGTCCTGGAGGAGATCAGCACGGAATGGGTGGAGGCGCTGGCGGGGATCACCAACGCGAGGCCGCACGTCTGCATCGCGCCCCGCGGGGACAACTTCGGCATCGGACTGTTCAGCCGCTTCCCCCTGGATTCGGCGGAGGTCGAGTATGCCGGCGGGGCGGGGGTTCCCACCATCGTCGCCCGGGTCCGCACCCCGTCGGGCCCGGTGACCGTCATCGCGACGCACCCGCTTCCGCCGGGCGGCGCCGCGTACTCGCACTTGCGGAACGACCAGCTGGCGAAGCTGCCGGACCTGGTTCCGCCTGCGGGCCCCGTGTTGCTGCTGGGCGATCTCAACACCACGCCGTGGAACCGCCACTTCCGGCTGCTCCTCCGGCGCACCGGCCTCCGCGACAGCGCCCGCGGGCGCGGCGTCCAACCGACCTGGCCGGCCGGCAGCCCGCTGCTGGCGATCCCGCTCGACCATTGCCTCCACTCGGCCGACATCGCCATCCTCGACCGTCGCGTCGGCGGCGACGTCGGGTCGGACCACCTCCCGGTGATCGTCGACTTCGCCATCCTCCCTGCCCCGCCGGGAGACCGCGCCATCCCCGACGGAAATGGTATAAGTAAGGACCGGGGTTAGGGGCGGCGCGGAGGCAGATGATCGGGAGCCGGGTTTTTCGTCGGGCGGTTCTGGCGGCGGCGGGCGCGGTGCTGGCCGCGCGCGCGGCGTTTCCCCTGGATCTGCTGGGGGATGCCTGCGTGGCCTTGGTGTCGCAGTCGAGCGATGCGGCGTCGACCAACGGGGCGGGAAGGGCCCGCGACGGCGTGCCGGGGACCTTCAGCCTGACGAAGGACCTGCCCGGAAGCTGGTGGTCCGCCGAACTGATCCGGCCCTACGCGGTCTCCCGCATCGAGGTGGTGAACCGGGCCGCGCCGAACGATGCCGAACTTGCCGGGCTCACGCTGCGGCTCGAGAACCTCGACGACCAGGTGGTCCAGCAGTCCGTCCTCTCGAACCCGGGGCCCGGGGGCACGTGGACGATCACGTTCGGGGCACCCCGGCGCGTACGGTCCGTCTGGATCGGCCTCGACGGCACGGCAACGAATGGCGGCGGCACGCGGCGCGTCGGGCTCGCCGAGGTGCGGATCCACGGCGATGCGGCCCTGCCGTTCGGGCCGCCCGTGCCGGGGCCGTCGATCTTCCCGTCGCAGTCGAGCGACCTCAACGCCTCCCTGTACCCGGCGTCGAACGCGCTCGACGGCAAGACCAACACGTTCACGCACACGCAGAACCTGACGAACAGCTTCTGGTTCGCCGACCTGGGCGTGCCTCGGACGCTGGACCGCATCGAGCTGGTCAACCGCGCGGACGCCGCGCCGAAGCGGATGGGCGGGTTGATCCTGCGCGTGATGGACTCGTCCTCGAACACCGTGGACTGGGCCGCCGTGACGAATCCCGGCGCCGGCAAGGTGTGGACCTACTACGCCCCGTCTCCCACGACCGGCCGCTACGTTCGGGTCGGGCTCGAGGGCGGCGTGACCAACGGCGACGGCAACTTCTATGTGACCCTTGCCGAGGCCCGCTTCTTCTCGGGCACCAACCAGCTGCCCATGCTCGGCTACGCCGTGCCGTCGACCGGCGTCGTGAACTACGCGGCCGGCGCGACGTCGTGGATGGTGCGCCTCACCTCCGCCCTCGCGCCCGCCTCGAACGCGAACGACGGCGTCTATGCGACGGAGTCGAAGACGACGACGCAGACGGTGGACGGCTACTGGGAGGTCGACCTCGGGGCGACCTACGCCCTGTACGGCGTCCGCGCGGTCGCCGCCTCCGGCATCGGCAGCCGCATGACGAACACGACGCTGCGGCTCTACGACGCGGCGCACGAGTCGGTCTTCTCGAAGATGCTCGCCGGAGCGCCCGATGCGTTCGATACCGACGTCGGCGGCCCCGTCTTCGCCCGCTACGTGCGCGTCGGGCTGGAGGACAAGCGCCGGACGAGTCCGACCGGGGGCACCGAGTGGTACATCGGCATGCGCGAGGTCGAAGTTTTCGGGCGGGCGACGAACGAGGTGGGCATCCTCGCCTTCTCGGCCTCCGCGACGAACGTCGCCCCCGGCGGCTCCGTGGACCTGTCATGGACGGTGGAGGATGTCCGTCGCGTGGAGATCCACCCCGGCACCGGATCCGTCGGCGCGCAGACGGATGCAGCCGGGCAGGGGATCCTCGCGGTGGCGCCGACGTCCTCCGTCGAGTACGTGCTGATCGCCTCGAACCCCGCCGGGCTCTTCGCGCGGGCCGTCGGCGTGACGGTCGGCGGGGCGCCGCTGCCGCTGCGCATCAGCGAGTTCGTGGCGGACAACCAGTTCTCGCTCGAGGACGGCCACGGGGAGGCGCCGGACTGGATCGAGTTGCGCAACCCCGGCAACGCCCCGGTCAACCTCGCCGGATGGGGCCTGAGCGACGACCCGGCGGTCCCGTTCCGCTGCCTCCTCCCCGCCACGAACCTGGCGCCGCATGGGACCCTGATCGTCTTCGCCTCCGGCCGCTCCGTCCCGGTCGACCCGGGCGGCCACCTGCACGCCCCGTTCCGCCTCGACCGTGCGGGCGGTTCGCTCGTGCTGACCGCGCCGGGCGGCGCGACCGCCGACGCGGTCACAAACTACCCGGCGCAGGAGACCGATCTCGCCTACGGCCGCGATCTCGGGGGCCGGACCTGCTTCCTCGAACCGACGCCGGGCTTCGTCAACGCCGCGACCGTCTACGAGGGCTGGCTGCGCCCGGTCGACTTCAGCCACAAGCGCGGCTTCCACGAAGCCCCCTTCACGCTGGTGATCAGCAACGACAACCCCGGCGCGACGGTGCTGCTCTCCTACGACGGGTCGCCGCCGACGAATCCCTGCCCGGCGAGCATCGCGGTCTCCGCCACGCGCACGATCCGCGCGCTCGTGACGAAGCCGGACCACCGGTCGCCGCGGATCAAGACGCACACCTACGTCTTCGTCGACAGCGTCATCACGGCGTCGACCATGCGGACCAACATCACGCAGGACGCCCGCTACGCGCCGCGCATGCGCCCCGGCCTGCTCGCGCTGCCGTCGATCTGCGTGTCGCTGACGGGCGTGCCGACGTACGACGAGGCGGAGGGCTCGATCGAGATCCTCTGGCCCGGCGGCGCCGAGCCGATGCAGGCGAACTGCGGCATCTCGCGCTTCGGCAGTTCGTGGCAGTCGTTCTCCAAGCAGAGCTTCCGCGCGAAGTTCCGGCCGGAGTACGGAACCCGCAAGCTGGAGGCGCCGCTGTTCGGCGGGTTCGACCGCGGGACCCTGGCCAAGGCCTCGTTCGACGAGATCGACCTGCGTGCCGGAAACCAGGACATGAGCTCCCGCGGGTTCTACATGGCCGGCCGGTTCGTCGAGGACAGCATGCTCGACATGGGCAGCCTCAATCCGCACGGCCGGTTCGTGCACGTGTACCTCAACGGCGCCTACTGGGGGCAGTACGACATGCGCGAACTGCTCGTCGACCACATGCTGGCCGACTACCTCGGCGGCGCGGCGGAGGACTACGTCACCGTGCGCGGCAACGACAACGTCGGCGGCGCGTTCGTCCTCGGCGCCCCCGATCCGCCGAACGTCGCCCCGTGGGAGACGGCGCGGTCCCTGCGCGGGTCCTACGCGGCCCTGAAGGACCGCGTCGACGTCCCGCACCTGGTCGACTTCATGCTGCTGTGGTTCTACGGCAACTGCGAGTCGGAGTACCGCTCGGCCGGGCCGCTGGCGCCCGGCTCCGGCTTCAAGTTCTGGATGGCCGACGCGGACGGCTTCCTGCGGACCAACGCGCTCGCGATCAACACGACCGGGAGCACGGGCCCGGGCGACCTCTTCGGCGGGCTGAACACCGAGAGCAACGCGGAGTTCCGGACGCTGCTGGCCGACCGCATCCACCGGCACCTGTTCAACGACGGCGCGCTGACCCCCGCGCGCAACGAGGCGCGGCTGACGGCGCGCATGGACGAGATCCGCGACAGCCTGCTCGCCGAGTGCGCGCGATGGGGCTACCAGACGCCGTCGAGCTGGGACGCCGCGGCGGCGTTGATCCGGTCGATGCTTTTCCCCGTCCGCACGACCCAGCTCGTCGCCCAGGTCCGTGCGCGCGGCTACTACCCCTCGCTCGACGCGCCCGCGTTCGACGTCTACGGCGGGCTGGCAACGAACGGCTACCGGCCGGTGATGAGCGCACCGTCGGGGACGATCTACTACACGACCGGCGGCGCCGATCCGCGTGTCCCCGGCGGCGGCACCTCCCTCTCCGCCCGCATCTGGACGCCGGGCGCCCTCGTCGTGACGCAGGATGTCACCGTCTCGGCCCGCGTGCTGGCGCCGGACGGGACCTGGTCCGCGATCGCGACCCCGCGCTTCCTGCTTGCCGGGCGCGCTCCGCCGGGCGCGGGCGACCTGTTCGTGACGGAGATCCACTACAACCCCGCCGGCGACGACAGCACGGAGTTCGTGGAGCTTCACAACGCGGGGACCCACCTGCTCGACCTCTCGGGTGTGGCGTTGACGAACGGGGTGCGGTTCGTCTTTCCCCCGAATCTCGCCCTGGCGCCCGGGGCGTTCGCGATCGTCGCGGAGGACACGAACGCGTTCCGCGCCCGCTACCAGGATCCCGCGTCGCCCTGGTATCGCGCCGGCCTCGATGTCGCCGGCCAGTGGGCGGGTTCGCTCGCGAACGATGGCCCCACCGTCGCGGTGGCGGCGTCGAACGGGACCGTCCTCGTCACGGTCCCCTACGGCACCGGCGGCGACTGGCCCGAACGCGCGGACGGCGGCGGCAGCTCGCTCGAGTTGCGGGCCGTCCCGCCGGCGACGAACGGCGCGGAGGAGGTGGCGGCGTATGTGGCGCAGGGGCGGAACTGGACGTCCAGCACCCGATACCACGGCTCGCCGGGATGGATGGGCGGGGGCGACAGGACCCTCCGCATCGGCGAGGCGCTGACCCATACCGACGTGGACACGGACTGGATCGAGATCGTGAATCGCGGGACGGCCGCGGCGGACCTCTCGGGCCTGTGGCTCACCGACGACGCGGACCAGCCGCAGCGGTTCCGGATCCCGGACGGCACCGTCGTGGCGCCCGGCGCGCGGGTGTCGTTCGGCGCCGCGCAGCTCGGCTTCGCCTTCAGCGAGCTCGGCGGCGTCGCGATGCTGCTGGAGATGACGGGCACGAACGTCCTGCGGTTCGTCGACTCCGTGGACTTCCCCGCCGCGGCGCGCGAGGAGCCGTTCGGCCTCTACGAGCGGTCCGACGGCGGACTGGATTTCACCGAACTGCGCGCGCCCACGCGGGACGGACCCAACGCCCTGCCGCGCGTCGGCCCGCTCGTCATCAGCGAGATCCAGCCCCCGGCGTCGAACGGCCTCCCGCCCTTCGTCGAGATCTCCAACCTCTCCACCTCGGCGGTGCCGCTGTACCATCCCTCGTTCCCGACCAATCTCTGGCGCATCGAAGGACTCGGGCCCTACGTGTTCCCGACGAACCTCGTGATCGCGCCGCGGGAATCGGTGCTGGTGTGCGCCACGAATCCCGCGGACTTCGCCGCGCAGTACGGAACCGCCCCGGCGGTCCGCATCTTCGGCCCCTGGCCGGGCGCGCTGGATCCCGACGGCGAGACCCTGAAGCTGATGCGGCCGGGCGATCCCGAGCCCGGCGGATTCGTGCCGTACTACCGCGAAGACCACGTGTCGTTCCGCGTCGCCGCGCCGTGGCCCGCCCCGGCCGCCGGCCGCGGCATCGAGCGCACCCCGGTCGAGGCCTACGGCAACGATCCCGCGTCGTGGCGCGAGGGCCCGGACCAGGGCACGCCCGGCGCGCCGCGCGCCAACCGTCCGCCCGCCGTCCACGCGCCGGCTCTCTCGGAGGCGGCGGAGGGAACCTCCGTGACGGTCTCGGTGTTCGCCGTCGACCTCGACGTGCCGTGGCAGGCGGTGTCGCTGGCCCCCGCGGCCCTGCCCGGCGGCGCCGCGTTCGACGCGGGCCTTTCGGCGATGACGTGGACCCCCGGCGAACTCGATGGGGGGACGACACAGACCGCCGCGTTCGTTGCGACGGATACGGCCCTGATTGCGTCGTCGGTCACGGGGGAGACCCGCATCGCCGTTGCCGAGGTCAATTTGCCGCCCGTCTGGACGCCTCGCGCGGACCTGTCATGGCCGTCCGGCACGCCGATCAACCTTGCGGTGTCGGCGTCGGACCCCGACGTTCCGTTCCAGGCGCTGTCGTTCCGCGGCGAGGGTCTGCCCCCCGGCCTGTCCGTGGATCCGGTCTCGGGCGCGCTGGGCGGGCTCTGCTCCATCACGGGGACATGGAACGTGGCGCTCCTGGTGTCCGATGGCGGGGCGCCGCTGCTCGAGGCGACGAACCGGTTCCTCTTCCGCGCGACGGCGCCGTTCGACCTCGACCTCCGCGGGGCGCCGGGGCAGGGGGCGCTTCTGTCGTTCCCCTCGGTGGCCGGAGGCGACTACGTCATCGAGGCCAGCGGTTCGCTGATCGAACCGGACTGGGAGCCCGTGGCCACGGTCTCCAACGCGCCCGGCGTGGTCCTGGAGTGGAGCGTGCCGGCCTCCGCGACCGTCACGTCCCGGATTTATCGCGTCCGCTGGCGCCCCCGGTGACCGCGGCCTCCGCGCCCGGACGTCCGTCGCCCTCACGAAACCGGAACGGGGCCATCATGGTCGCCTAACCTCGCACGAACACTCTCCGCCCGACCGCGAGGCCCGGGTACGGGCCGCGGACATATCCGGAGGGCACACGAATGAAGACGGCATGGAGGTTCGGGTTGATGGCGGCGGGGCTGCTGGCGGCCGGTGCCGGATCGGGGTGCGCGACGCTGGAGGAGCGGCTGTCCGGGACGCGCTACATGGAAGTGACCCACGAGGGGCGCGTCTACGTGATGGGCAAGGTCGACACCATTTCGAAGTTCAGCGGCAAGCCCGAGTTCCCGTACTCGACCACGAAGATCGGCGCGGGCGTCGGCGGCGCGACCGTCGTGCTCGAGGCCGATCCCAAGGACGACCTGGTGGCAAAGAAACTGTGGCAGATCTACACCCGGCGCCACAACCTCCGCCGCTGACCGGGCGGCGCGAGTTTCACCCCGCGGGGCGTCCGGCATCCCCACGCCGGGCGCCCCGTCTTCCTCCGCCCGGCGTCCGCAGGCGCTTGATCCGCCGCCAATCCGGTCCATAGTGGGGCGTGTTCAAAGTTCCACCCGGTCTGGCCCTGGTGCTGGCGGCATCGGCCGCGATCCCGCGCGAGGCGCGGCCCGCCGAGGCGCCGATCCGCGCCTCGCTGGTCGCCGCCGTGACCCGCTTCCGGCCGGGCGAACCGTTCGATGGGGCGATCCGGCTGGAGGCGGCGCGCGGCTGGCACACCTACTGGACGAATCCCGGCGAGGCGGGGCTTGCGACGACCGTGAGATGGACGCTCCCCGAGGGGTTCACGGCGGGACCGCTCCGCTGGCCGGCGCCGAAGCGCTTCGTCACGGGCGGCATCGTGTCGTTCGGCCACGACGGCGCCACGCTCCTTCCCGTCGAGATCCGCCCGCCCGCGGACTGGCCGGCCGGTCGCGCGGCGACGCTCCGAGCACGGGTGGACTGGCTCGGCTGCCGCGAGGAATGCGTTCCCGGCGGAGCGGACGTGGAGATCGTTCTCTCCGCGGCGGAGGCGGCGGTCGCCTCGGACGAGGCGGATGCCGTGGCCCGGGCCGTTGCCTCGGTGCCGCGGCCGGATCCGCGAGTGCGCTTCCACGCGCGGGCCGTGGAGGGCGGCATCGCGGTTCGCCTCGAGGGGGCCGTCGCGGAGGCGCCGGCGGCGTTCTTCCCGCTGGCCGGCGGAGTCCTCCGGGCCGCGCCGGAGCCGGCGTGGACGCGCGTCGGTGTCGGGGTCCACGAGACCGTGCTCGCCCTCGAGGCGGGCGTGCCTGCGCCTTCGCGGATGGCCGGCGTTCTGACTTTCGCGGGGGCGGAAACGCGCCGGCCCGCCTTCCTTGATTTTGCGGTCGACGGGCGTACGGTGCCGCAAGACAACCCGAAGGGAGTCCGTCCATGAAGTCCATGATGCTTGCCTGCACGTTCGCCGCGGCCGCCGCGGGGTTCGCCCGCGCCGAGGCCGTCCCGGGCCAGGATGCGCCCGCGTTCAAGTCCACCTGCACGAAGGGCACGGCCGTTGCCCTGGCCGACCTGAAGGGAAAGTACGTCGTGCTCGAATGGACCAATCCCGGCTGCCCGTTCGTGAAGAAGCACTACGGGCCCGGCAACATGCAGGCGGTGCAGAAGGAACTGACCGGCCAGGGCGTGGTGTGGCTCACGGTCAATTCCGCCGCGCCGGGGAAGGGCGGGCACGTGACCGCCGAGCGCTGGAACGCGGTGGCGAAGGAGCAGGGTTCCGCCGCGACGGGCCTCCTGATCGACGAGTCCGGCGAGATCGGCCGGGCCTACGGCGCCAAGACGACGCCGCATCTCTTCGTGATCGGGCCGGACGGCAAGGTCCTCTACGCCGGCGCGATCGACGACAAACCCTCGACCGACGCCGCGGACGTCGCCGGAGCCGTGAACTACGTGAAGCAGGCCGTCGCCGAGGCGAAGGCCGGGAAGCCCGTCAGCGTCCCGAAGACCGCGCCGTACGGTTGCGGCGTGAAGTACTGATTCCACGCGAATCGGCGTCGAAGCCGCCGTCCCGGGAGCTTCGCGATCTCATGTTCCGCGTGACGATCATTGTGCGAACCTCGGGGTAGAGACCGGCCCGTCCCGCGGTTGCGAGCGGCGAGGCCGGTGCCTATCCTGCCCTGCATGAAGGCATGCGGGGGATGGGCGCGCCTGCGCAACGCGGACGTGGTCGACACCGGAGGCACGGGCCGGCCGTACCCCGGCGCCGCTCCCGTCAGCGCCCCGTGTGTCTCGCGCGACAGCGGCGGCACGTGGACCCCGCTCAACGCGCCCCGGCTGACCTGCACGCGGATCGCGAGCCTGGCCGTCGACCGTCATGATCCGCGCCGTCTCTGCTCGGGCCCGTCCGTCAACGGCGCGTTCGCGCGGGAGGAGTGACCCCATGGCGCGCGAGATCCCCCGCAAGATCCAGGTGCTCGACCGGCATCCGCATTGGATTCCGTCGCGACCCGGCGGATGGGACCTCCAGTTCCTCTCGTGGGGCGCGCGCCGGTTCGGCCGGGAGCCGGTTCCGGTCGCCATGCATGACGGCTGGGTCTATATCGTCGTGACCGCCGGGACGCCCGCGACGGTGATCGGGGGCCGGCGACGGCGGCAGGATGCCCCCCGCGTCGTCATCTTCCATCCCGACTGCGCCTACGGCTGGACCGATCGTGCGGACGGCCGGAGCGAGGTTCTCTGCTGGGTGTGGTCCTCCCCGCCCGCCCACGAGGCGCTTCAGCCCGCCGCGGGGACGTGCCGCGCGATCCGGCTCGACCCGCCCGCGCTGCGGTCGCTCGCCCGGCTCCACGCGGAGTGTGTGACGGCGGTTGCGGAGCCCGACGACATCGCCGCCCTGATCCTCCGGCGCGCCCGGCTCGACCTCGACATCCTCCTGCTTCGCGCCGCCGGCCGCTCCGGCCGCACCGACGCCGCCGCGCGGTTCGATCTGGCCGTAGGATTCCTCGATCACCATCCCGCCGAACTCGAGCCGGTGGCGGGACTTTGCGAGTACCTTCGCGTGTCGTCCGCGACGCTGAAAGAACTCTTCCGCCGTCACGCCGGCGTCAGCCCCCGCGCGTTCGCCCTCCGCCGCCGCATGGAACGGGCCTGCGCGCGGCTCTCCGCCGGGGCGTCGGTCAAGGAAACGGCCGCCGAACTCGGCTACCGCCACGCGAACGACTTCAGCCGCGCGTTCGCCCGGTTCCATGGCGCGACCGTCCGGGCGTGGAGGTCCCGGAAGTAGCAGGATCGACGGTTCTCCGGAGCTGCTAGTCGATCGGGGTTGCGCGCGCGGTGCGGACGGGGGCACACTGCGCTCGAATCCGGGGGGTGCCCGGCATGGAGGATGATGCGATGCGAGCAGGATCGACGGGCCGGGGCCGGTGGGCCGCGCTGGCGGCGTGCCTTGCGGCCGGGATGGTGCAGGCGGCGGAATGGGAGTTCTTCGCCTTCGACAACGGCGTGGGCCGAGGGGCGTGGCCGGCCGAGAAACAGGCCGCAACCCTCAAGGCGCTCGGCTACGACGGCATCAGCTACAACTACACGAACAACAAGGATCTCGAGACGTGGATCCGGGTGTACCGCGAGGCGGGGCTGAAGATCCATGCGCTCTACATCCACACCTTTCCCGAGAAGAAGGATGAGCCGTGGGACCCCGCGCTTCGCGACGCGATCACGATGCTGAAGGGGTCCGGAACGGTCCTGTGGATCACGCTACGCCAGGCGAAGGTCAAGGGCGACTACGACGAGGCGTCCGTGAAGATCGTCCGGGAGATCGGAGACCTCGCACAGGCCGCGGGGCTGAAGGTTGCGATCTATCCGCACGCCGGCTTCTACGTGGCGACGGCGACGGACTCCCTCCGCATCGCCCGCAAGGCGGCGCATCCCGCGGTCGGAGCCTCGTACAACCTCTGCCACGAGTTTCTGACCGGCAACGGGGACAAGGCGATGGAGACGCTGCGCGCGGTCGCGCCCGAGGCGTCGCTGGTCTCGATCAACGGCGTCGATCCGTCCGACAAGAAGCGCCACATCCTGACTCTCGACGAGAGTGCGTTCGATATCGCCGCGTTGCTGGCCGAGCTGAAACGCCTCGGATACAAGGGCCCCGTCGGCCACCAGTTCTACAACATTCCCGGCGAGCCGGAGGTCAACCTGAAGAAGGCCATGGAGGCGTGGCGGAAGATGCAGCCGAAGTGAACGTCGAACATTGAACACCGAACATCGAACATCCAACATCGAACGACGAAGAAGGACGCGGGAGCCAACATCCAACAACCAACAACCAACAACCAACGCCAACAACCAACAGCCGACAGCCCGAGAACTCCATGGCCGCCACTCGCCACGTCCTTCCCTCGCCCCTCGTCCCTCGTCCCTCGCCCCTTCTTCGGACA
>VGWF01000088.1 GCA_016873715.1 Lentisphaerota bacterium
CACGGTGGGTGGTGGCGGCGTAGCGGCCCGGCCAGGCGGCGGCCATGTGCTCGACGGCGCGCGCGGCGGCCTCCGCGTGGACGCCGTCGGCCGCCCGGACGGCGACGCCCGCAGCCACCACCGCCCCCGCCATCCACGCCCGGATGGTCCACATTCGTGTCATTCCGCGTCCTCCACGCGCGCCGCGTCATACCCGATTCGGGGGCGTCCGGCCAGCCATTCCGCGAGGACGACGCCGACGGCTGCGAGCCGCCGGGGCGGCTCTTCCGCCTGATGAAGCCCGACGAACGGGCGCGGCTCTTCGCAAACACCGCGCGGGCGATGGGCGACGCGCCGGAGGCGATCAAGGTCCGCCCCGCTCGGCATCCCGCTGTCGGAGGTGCCCGGCGCCTGACCGGCGGGGTCCGGCCGGCTAGGCCGGCCGGATCGCCGCGTGGTAGTCCTGCAGCGGGCGGACCTCCCAGTCGTTGGCCTTGCGCGCGGCGATGCCCTCGGCGGCCGCCGCCGCGGCCGCGACGGTGGTGAAGTACGGGATGCGGTGGCGGATCGCCGCCTTCCGGATGTAGGAGTCGTCCAGCGCGCCGAGCTTGCTGCCCGGCGTGTTGACGATCATCTGAATCGCACCGTTCTTCAGCGCGTCGAGGATGTTCGGCCGGCCCTCGTGCAGCTTCTGGATCGCCTCCGCCTCGACGCCGTTCTCCGCGAGGAAGCGGCGCGTGCCGTCGGTCGCCAGCAACCCGAAACCGAGCGAGGCGAAGCGCCGCGCGGCGCCGGCGAGCCGCGGGCTCCGGTCGCGCTCGCTCACGGTCAGCAGCACCGCGCCGGACGCCGGCAGCGCCGACTTCGCCGCGTCCTGCGCCTTGTAGAACGCCATGCCGAAGTCCGGCGCCAGGCCGAGCACCTCGCCGGTGGACCGCATCTCGGGCCCGAGCACCGGGTCGACCTCGGGGAACATCGAGAACGGGAAGACCGATTCCTTCACGCCGCAGTGCGGGATCGCGCGCGGGCGCAGGTCGAAGTCGGCGAGCGTCTTCCCGAGCATGATCTCCGTCGCGATGCGGGCCATCGAGAGCCCGCAGACCTTCGAGACGATCGGCACGGTGCGCGACGCGCGCGGGTTGGCCTCGAGCACGTAGACCCGGTCGTCGCAGATCGCGTACTGCATGTTCATCAGGCCGACGACCTTCATCTCGCGCGCGATCGTCTTCGTGTATTCGACGATCGTGTCGAGGTGGCGCTGCGGGATGCTGACCGGCGGAAGCACGCAGGCCGAGTCGCCGGAGTGGATCCCCGCCTGCTCGATGTGCTCCATGACGGCCGGCACATAGGCGTCGGTGCCGTCGGCGATCGCGTCGGCCTCGCACTCGAGGGCGTTCTGCAGGTAGCGGTCGATCAGGATCGGCCGGTCGGGCGTGACGTCGACCGCGCGGGCCACGTAGTCGCGCAGCGCGGCCTCGTCGTGGACGATCTCCATGCCGCGGCCTCCGAGCACGTAGGAGGGCCGCACCATCAGCGGGTAGCCGATCCGCGCCGCGACCGCGAGGGCCTCGTCGACCGTCGCCGCCATGCCGCTCTCGGCCATCGGGATGTTCAGCCGCTCCATCACCTGGCGGAAGCGGTCGCGGTCCTCGGCGAGGTCGATGGTCTCGGTCGTCGTCCCCAGGATCCGCACGCCGGCATCCTCGAGCTGCTTCGCCAGGTTCAGCGGGGTCTGCCCGCCGAACTGGCAGATGACGCCCATCGGCTTCTCCTTGGCGTAGATCTGCAGCACGTCCTCGACGGTCAGCGGCTCGAAGTAGAGCTTGTCCGACGTGTCGTAGTCGGTCGACACGGTCTCCGGGTTGCAGTTGACCATCACCGTCTCGAGACCCATCGCCCGCAGGACGAGGGCGGCGTGGACGCAGCAGTAGTCGAACTCGATCCCCTGCCCGATCCGGTTCGGCCCGCCGCCGAGGATCATCACCTTGCGCGGGTTCGAGCTCGCGACGGCGGTATCGGGCGCGTTGTAGGTCGAGTAGTAGTAGGCCGCGTTCTCGACGCCGCTGACGGGCACCGCGTGCCAGCCCTCGACGACGCCCGCGCGCGTGCGCTGGTCGCGGACCGCCCGCTCGGGGACCCCGAGGATCTGCGCGAGGTAGCGGTCGGAGAACCCGTCGCGCTTGGCTTCCGCCAGCAGCGCGTCGGGCAGCGTGCCCCCCTTGTGCGCGAGGATCCGCTGCTCGAGCTCGACGAGCTCCTTCATCTGCGTGATGAACCACGGCTTGATCGAGGTGCGGGCGTAGAGGTCCTCGACCGACGCCCCCTTGCGCAGCGCCTCGTACATCAGGAACTGGCGCTCGCTGGTCGGCTCGCTGAGCCGCGCGAGCAGCTCCTCGAGGGGCAGCCGGTCGAATCCCTTCGCGAACCCGAGGCCGTGCCGGCCGGTCTCGAGCGAGCGAATCGCCTTCTGGAGGGCCTCCTTGTAGGTCTTCCCGATGCTCATCACCTCGCCGACCGCGCGCATCTGCGTTCCGAGCTTGTCCTGCACGCCGCGGAACTTCTCGAAGGCCCAGCGCGCGAACTTGACCACGACGTAGTCGCCGGACGGCGTGTAGCGGTCCAGCGTCCCGTCGCGCCAGTACGGGATCTCGTCGAGGGTCATGCCGCCGGCGAGCTTCGCGGACACCAGCGCGATCGGGAAGCCGGTCGCCTTCGACGCGAGCGCCGAGGACCGCGACGTGCGCGGGTTGATCTCGATCGCGACGACGCGGTCGGTCTTGGGATCGTGCGCGAACTGGATGTTGGTGCCGCCGATGACCTCGATCGCCTCGACGATGTCGTAGGAGTGCTTCTGGAGCCGCTGCTGGAGCTCCGGGGTGATGGTCAGCATCGGCGCCGTGCAGTAGGAATCGCCGGTGTGGACGCCCATCGCATCGACGTTCTCGATGAAGCAGACCGTGATCATCCGGTTCTTCGCGTCGCGGACGACCTCCAGCTCCAGCTCCTCCCAGCCGAGGACCGACTCCTCGATCAGAACCTGTCCGACGAGACTGGCGGCGAGGCCCCGGGCCGCGATCGTGCGGAGCTCCTCGACGTTGTAGACGATGCCGCCGCCGGTCCCGCCCATCGTGTAGGCGGGACGGACGACCACGGGGTAGCCCAGCGCGCCCGCGATGCGCTCGGCGTCCTCGAGGGTCGTCGCGACCTCGCTGCGCGGGACCTCGATGCCCAGCCGCGCCATCGTGTCCTTGAAGGCCTGGCGGTCCTCGCCCCGCTCGATCGCGTCGAGCTGCACGCCGATCACCTTCACCCCGTATTTCGCGAGGATGCCCGCGCGGTTCAGCTCCGACGTCAGGTTCAGCCCCGACTGCCCGCCGAGGTTGGGCAGCAGCGCGTCGGGCCGCTCCTTCGCAATCACCTTCTCCAGCGCCTCGACCGTCAGCGGCTCGATGTACGTGGCGTCCGCCATCCCCGGGTCGGTCATGATCGTCGCCGGGTTCGAGTTCACCAGGACGATCGAGTAGCCCAGCGCCCGCAGCGCCTTGCAGGCCTGCGTTCCGGAGTAGTCGAATTCGCAGGCCTGGCCGATGACGATCGGCCCGGACCCGATGATCAGCACCTTGTCGATTCCGTTCAGCTTGGGCATGGGATCAGCTCCTTATCTGCGGTGGGACGGTCGAACACAAAGACGCAAAGGGCGCGAAGCGGGAAGACCGCGAACGGAGGAACACAGAGCCGCCAACGGCTCGAAGGAGGAGAAGGACGAGGGGACGCAACGGCGTGGATGGGATCGAAAGCGAGAGAAACCGTCGGGATCCGTCGCGCCGCATGCGACACCGAAGGCTGTTCCTGCAATCCGCCGCCCATCGGGCATTCTCCTCTCCGCTTTCTCCGCGTCTCCGCTCGAATCCGCCGCCCGTTCTTCGTCGCGCCCTTTGCGCTTTGGTGTCGTCCTCCTCCTACGCCGAGAACAGGTCCCGGCTCGGGAAGGCGGGGTCGCTGGTCAAGTTGACGCCGATGCGCCGCAACCCGGCCTCGTCGCCCGGGGCGGGCATGTGCGTCAGATGGACCTCGCACCCGCGCAGGCCGTCCAGCTTCTCCATCGCCAGTTGCGCGGCCGGGTTGCCGGTCGCGCTGACGGCGAGGGCGATCAGCGTCTCCTCGACGTTCAGGCTGACCGTCTTCCGGCGGAAGACCCCGCGCTTCATCGCGCCGATGGACTCGATGACGCCCGGCGAGAGCAGGTGCAGCGGGTCCGGCAGGCCGGCCAGCGCCTTCGCCGCGTTGAGGACGAGGCTCGAGGCCGCGTGCATCAGCGGCGAGTTGCGGCCCGTGACGATCCGCCCGCCGGGCAGCGCGATGGCCGCGCCGCAGCAGATGCCCTCGTGACCGAGGCCCCGTTCGCGCGCCCGCTCGGCCGTCTCGCGCGCGGGCGGGACGACGCGCCGGTCCTCCGGCTTCGCCCCGAGCTCCTTCACCAGCAGCTCGGCGCGTTCGACCGTCGCGCGCTCGACCGAGCCGAGCGCGAACTCGCACTGGTAGCGGAAGAGCCGGCGGATCACCTCCTGCACCGCGGCGGCTCGGACGACGCCGTCGTCGACGATCGCGAACCCCGCGCGGTTGACGCCCATCTCCGTCGGCGACCGGTAGGGCGACGCCGCGCCGGTCACGCGCTCCAGGATGCGCTGCAGCACCGGGAAGATCTCGACGTCGCGGTTGTAGTTCACCGACCGCTCGCCCGTGGTCTCGAGGTGGAACGGATCGATCAGGTTGACGTCGCCCAGGTCCGCCGTCGCGGCCTCGTAGGCGACGTTGACGGGGTGCTTGAGCGGCAGGTTCCAGATCGGGAACGTCTCGAACTTCGCGTAACCCGACTGCAGGCCGCGGCGGTGGTCGTGGTACAGCTGCGACAGGCACGTGGCCATCTTGCCGCTGCCCGGTCCGGGCGCGGTGACGACGACGACCGGGCGCGTCGTCTCGACGTGCGGGTTGGCCCCGTAGCCGCGTTCGCTGGCGATGGTGTCGACGTCGGTCGGGTAGCCCGGCGTCGCGGCGTGCGTGTAGGTCTTCAGCCCGCGCCGCTCCAGCCGGTTGCGGAACTGCGTCGCGGCGGGCTGGCCGTGGAACCTCGTGATCACGACCGCGGTGACCTCCAGGCCGCGGTCGCGCAGGTCGTCGATCAGCCGCAGCGCGTCCGCGTCGTAGGTGATTCCGAAATCGGCGCGCAGCTTCTTGCGCTCGATGTCGCCCGCGTGGATGCAGAGCAGGATCTCGACCTGGTCGCGCAGTTCCTGCAGCAGCCGCACCTTGGCGTTCGGGTCGTATCCCGGCAGCGTCCGCGCGGCGTGGAAGTCCGCGACGAGCTTGCCGCCGAACTCGAGGTAGAGCTTGTTGCCGAACCGGCGGGCGCGGTCGAGGATCGCCGCGGTCTGCTCCCGCAGGTAGAGATCGGCGTCGAACCCCGTCATACCGCCTCGATGCAGCTCGGCGGCTTGGACGTGATGTTGTAGGTGACGCTGACGACCTCGGGAATCTCGCTGGTGATGCGCTCGGCGACGCGGCAGAGGAGGTGGAACGGGATGTTCGTCGGCGTCGCGGTCACGGCGTCGGCGCTGTCCCAGCAGCGGACCTCGACCTGCTGGCCGAAGGCGCGCCGCCCGCCGCGCACGCCGGTGACGGGATCCTCGTGCAGTACGGCCAGCACCTGGAACGCGCCGCGATGGCCGAGTTCCTCCTCGACGATCAGCGTCGCGCGGCGGACGATCGCCACGCGCTCGCGCGTGACCTCGCCGATCACCCGCGCCGCGAGCGCGGGCCCGGGGAACGGCGGCCGCTCCGCGATCTCCCGCGGCAGGCCGAGGGCGCGGGCGACCGCGCGGACCGCCGGCTTGCGAAGTTGCACGATCGGTTCGAGAACCTGGTAGCCGAAGGCCGCCTTCGGATCGATGCCGATCTGCTCGAAGACGTTGTGCTGGCGCTTCACGCCCGCGGCAGTCTCCTCCACGTCCGTGTAGTTCGTCCCCTGCAGCAGGACGGTCGCCCCGCTCGCGCGGACGAGACCGGCGAAGACGTCCTTGTAGAAGACCTGCGTGATGCCCTTCTCGCGCTTCTCCTCGGGCTCGGTCACGCCCTTGAGCGCGGCGAAGAACTTGTCCGACGCATCCACCACCGCGACCGGGACGCCGAGCGCCTCGAAGATCCGTACGATCTGGCTCGCCTCGCCCTCGCGCATCAGGCCGTTCTCGATGAAGTAGGTCTTCAGGCGGTCGCCCATCGCCCGGTGGGCGAGCAGCGTCACCACCGCCGAGTCCACGCCGCCGGAAAGCGCGCTGATCGCGATCGCATCGCCCACGGCCTTCCGGATCGCCGCCACCTGTTCCACGATGAAGCGGCCGGCATCGAGCTTCTCCAGGATGATCTCCGACGCGGACATGGCGAACCTCCGTCCTGTTCGGCGGCGCCCCGCGGCCCCGGGCGCCCGCCCGGGCGGGCCGTGCGCGCCGCCGGTGAATCCACCGCACATTCGAACCCTAGGCCCGCCCGGCGCGGCCGTAAATGCACAGAAACTATGGATGGAATACCCATGGCGTATGGGCATAATGGGCATCCGGAGGCGCGCGGCATGAGAGCGACGGCGATGGACGGGCGGGGGCGGACGGGCGGCGACGTGGCGCACGCGCTCGGCGAGCGCGTCAAGGAACTGGACTGCCTGTACGGCATCGCGCGGCTGGCGGAGCGGCACCCGGACTCGGTGGACGACATCCTCGCGGGCGCGCTGCGGATCCTGCCGCCGGCCTGGCAGTATCCGAAGGAGGCCCGGGCGCGGATCGTCTTCCGCGGCCGGATCCGGCAGAGCCCGGGCTTTGCGAGGGCGAAGGCGCGGCAGGCGGCGCCGGTCCGGGTCGGCGGGGAGGCCGTCGGCGAGGTCGCGGTCGGCTACGTGAAGGCGCGGCCCGCCTCGTTCGAAGGCCCGTTCCTGCGGGAGGAGCGGGCGCTGATCGACGGCGTGGCGGAGTACCTCGGGGTGATCGCCGGTCGGATCGAGGCCGGCTGGGCGGTGGCGGAGGCGAACCGGCTGCTGACGGTGGAGCGCGAGGCTCTGCGCGAGGCGAACGCGGCGCTGCGGGTCGTCCTCGCGCGGATCGAGGAGGAAAAGCGCGAGATGCGCCGCGACATCGGCGCGGGCGTCGAGCGCGTGCTGCTGCCGATCCTGCACGCGATGGAGCTGGAGCTGCCGGCCTCGAAGCGCGCGTACGTCGACCTGCTCCGGCGCAACCTGCTCGACGTGGCCGCGCCGTTCGCCGGTCCGCTGTCGGCGGCGCTGCCGGCCCTGACGCCGGCCGAGACGGCCATCTGCACGATGATCCGCGGCGGGCTTCGCACCAAGGAGATCGCCCGCCTCCGCGGCACCTCGCCGGCGACGATCAACCGCCATCGCGAGCACATCCGCCGCAAGCTCGGCCTCGCCAACCGGCCCGTCAACCTCGTCACCCACCTGCAGGGCATGGCCGCCGAACGCCCGGCCTGACCGTCAGGCCGCCGCGGGCGCGGATCATTCGACGGTGCCGTCGTCCCCCCCCCCCCCGCCCCCCGCCCCCCCCCCCGACCCTCGCCCCTTGTCCTCCACCCCTCGCCCCCCGTTTCAGGCTTCCTCCCTCATCCCTTTCGCCATGTCAGACCGGGCTCATATCTTACATTCATAGATCAGACCCCTCAGCCGCAAGTAGCAGAGACTGCCGGTGACCCCGAGGTTCTTGTTGTTCCGGCGCGAGATCGTCATGATCTTCCCCAAGTCGTCGAGCCCGCAGTCTCTCGACATCCGGCTTGCCTGGATCAACCTGACCAGCTTCCCTGGATTCACCTTTGCTCCTGTTTTCTCTCCACGCGCCAGACCGGCAGTTGCTCGAACGCCGGCGCCGCAAACCAGTATCCCTGGAACAGCTCGATTCCCTCCCGCTCCAGCCATCGGTACTCCGCCTCCTCCTCGACGCCCTCGGCGACCAGCTCGATGCCGAGGTCGCCGCAGGTCCGGATCACGCCGCGGACGATCGCCTGGCGCGGCCCGTTGCCGGGGATGCCCCGGACCAGCTGACGGTCGAGCTTCACGTAGGCGGGCTGGAACTCGGCCAGCACGGTCAGCCCCGCGTATCCGGCGCCGAAGTCGTCTATGGCGAACGACAGCCCCGAGGCCAGGTGCTCCCGGAGCGTGGCCGCCATGCGCGAAGCGTCGCGGATGAAGTCGCTTTCCAGGATCTCCAGTACCACGCGCTCCGGCCCCACGTGACAGCGCGCGGCGGCGGCCAGTATCGAGGCGATGACCGACGGAACGACCTCCAGCGTCGAGGCCCTGAGATTGAGGTTCAGGCGGGCGGCCAGCCCCAGCCTCGCGGCCAACTCGATGGCAGCGACACAGCATTGCTCGTTGAACCGGTGCTCCCGCCCGGCCGGGACACTCCCCAGGACCTGACCGGCCGGCTCGCCGGCCAGCCCCCGGATCAGCGCTTCATGGGAGAAGACCGTCCCCGAAGGCGCGTGGACGATCGGCTGGAAGGCAAACGTGAACGCCGGCCAGGCCGCCGCGCGCGGGACGACATCCGGCCCGGGTTTCGGAACAGAGTGGGTTACCCCCTCCCGCCAGCGCCCCTGCCGGAACGCTTCCAGCAGTTTCTTCGCGCGGCTGGGTTCGAGCCGGGCCAGGGATTCACCGCGCGTGAAGAAATCGCTGTAGCCGGCGAGGTGATCGAGGTCCTTTCCGGATACCTCCGCGAAGCCCATGCTCCAATCGGAGAAATCGCGCAGGGCGATGGGCTCCCGCACAATGACCGTGATCCGTTCATGGCGGGAGTCCCGTGCGATCGTCGCAAACAGCCTCTCCACGACATCTTCCTCGCCTTCCAAGACCTGGAAGAACGTCCCCTCGGCATGCAACAAGAGCCCGGTGATTCCGTTCTGTTCGTTGTAGGCCCTCGCCCGGGAGAGCAACTTCGCCCCGTTCTGCTCGTTGTAGGCCCTCGCCCGGGACAGCAATTTCGCCAACGCGTCGCGGCTGAAAGGGGTCGCGGCGGCGGAACAGTATATCAGATGCACCAGCCGGTTCATCATACCGTGGGTGAAAGTACGCGACCATCCGATTGATTTCAATCGCGGCATTCCGAGTCGCCGCCAACGGGGATGGTCGCGAGAAGCCACAAGAGGCGCACGAACACCCCTCCCCTTTGCGATAGTTGAATTCCATCAAGGCCCATGGTTCTTCGTCTTCGGGCCCTTCGTACAATCATCCATCGCAGCGCTGTTCCAGCACCATTCCTCGCCTGGACGTTCGCGGCGAAGCCCTGCCATTCAGCCGGGCTTCGTCGCGCCGCGTGTTCTGCAGCAGCAGTGAGGATCACGTCCGGACATGATCCACATCAATTGCGATCATTGGAGAGAAAGCGCGAAGCCTGGACGCGACCCCGGTGCTTCTCTCCTTGTCATTGGAAGACCGCGAAGAACCATCACCGGCAAGGGACTGTGTCTACCTTCTGTCTTCGCCGGTCGGACACGATGAGCCAAAGCGCCCAAGGTCAAGCCGGGAACAGATTGGAAGGAAGGCTGAACAGCGCGGCCTTCTGTTCGCGCCTCCAACTCTTGAGCTCCATTTCCCGTCTTCGCGCCTCAGACTGCGACCTGTGCGCTTCCGCATAGCGATAGCGCACGGGCCGCCGTGTTCGGGTGTAGCGGGACGCCACGCCGGCGTTGTGCATGCCGATGCGACGCTGCAAATCCGTCGTGATTCCTGCGTAGTACGACCCGTCTCCGCATTCCACAACATAGACGTACCACGTCATCGAAGATCCTTGGTGGAGAACAGGGCCGGAGCATGCCAACCATCGCAGGAAATGAAATCCCGTTTCAACGCCCGCCCCCGCAACGCCTGAGGCATGGGCTACTCGGGTTTCTCGAGCGGCACAAGGATCTCGTTCCGGCGCAAGAACCACGGCGTAAAGGGCGCATTGTACCGTGCCCATTCCGGATCGCCGGCCGCTGCCAGGCCCTGCGTCTTCATCCACTCTCTCAGCCGGGCCAGGTTCCGCTCGTACCGGTGCCGGCTCCATGTGCCCGAGTAGCGCACCGCAGCCATGCGCCGGGCCGGAATGGCGCGCAGGCGCACCTTCTCGTCCGTGGGCGCCGGCAGCGTCTCCAGCGTGTAGTGGCTCGGCATCATGAAGGTGACGGCCCACTGATTGCTCACCGCCTGTTGGCCCACCGGCGCGGTCATGGCGATCTTCTCGCCGTCCCGTTGCTGCGTGACGGGCGCGGTCATGGCGATCTTCCCCTGCGATCGGTTCGCTCCCGAGATGTAGTTGAACAGGGGCCGGAACGCCTTGTTGCCGGCTTCCTCCAGGGTTCCTTCCACCAGGGTCTCGGCAACCACCTGCGGCGCGTATCGGCGCACCTGGAAGTCCCCGTCCGTCTTCTCAACGGTGTAAACAGCCTCCTCGGTTCCCATGGCAACGTCTCCCGCCGCTCCGATGACCAACGCGGCCAGCACGGCGAGTCTCGGCGATGTTCTGTGTCTTCTCATGTTCTTGCTTTCTGCGGCAGCCGGAAGGCAAGCCGGAGGGGGTCGCGTCTGTCTTCCGCTTCCGCGCTCCTCTCCTTCGGCCTTAAGGATTCTTGCCCCGGTCATCCGGCGTCCCCCGCCCGTTCGATGCCGGCCTTGCACCGTCGAAAAGAGTGCATCGGCGATGCGGGCGAGTCAATCGACGATGCCATGGGGCTGGAGGCCGGCCGGGAAGCGAGGCGCGGCCGCCTGCCGCCGATGTCGTGCGCTGCGGCCTATGGACCGATTCCGCCCGCCGTGCACGCAATACTTGTATTTACGGACGCGACCCCTTGAGCCCCACTGCCAACATCCAACAACCAACAGCAAGCATCCAACGGAGGAGGGAGCAGGAGGCTGTCGGGGATCATTCGCCTGCGCCGTCTGCCTTCCTCCGCTCCGCCACTCGCCCCTCGTCACTCGCCACCCGCCACCGCTCTCCCTCGTCCCTCGACCCCCGCCCCTCGCCCCTCGCCCCTCGTCCCTCGCCCCTCGTCCGTATTCGGTTGTCCCCGTTCGGTTGTTGTCATCCGGCTCGTAACCCGCCACTGCTCGTCACCCGCCACTCGACACTTGCCACCCTCCACTGTCCCCTGACATTCATAGATAACAGGCCCCCCAGCCGTACGGCTTGGCGCCTCGTTGGCCTTGATCGGCGGGTCAGCTCAGACGGCGGCGGGCCGCATCTCCGGCCACAACGGCCAAAGCGAGCGCGAGCAGGGCTAAGGTGGAGGGTTCAGGGACAACCACGAGGTCCAACGAGTCGACGCGCACCACCGGCGCGTTGGCCGTGGTTCCTTGGCGGAAGTTCACCGCCTGGATAGTGGTTGGCTCGAGCGAGCCCCACGTGACCGAGGCGTAGGCGGTGTTCATTCCGGGATCACCCACGGGATCGATGAAGAGGCGGATGGTGTCGTTCGACGCCCCGGACAGGAAGTCCCAGCGGAGAACCGCCGAGTAGTTGGTGGAGAAACTCAGAATGGACGAACCCCAGACGGCCGGATTGATGGCGTTAGTGGAAGAAACGGAAAGGCCGAACTGGAATCCGGTGCTGATGGAACGGGCGTACAGCCGCTGGTAGAAGTTGCCCGTCGTGTTCGTGGGCGATGAGACGTGGAAGAAGTAGTCCCCCGCTGCTTGTGCCGAATCCAAGCGGAGGTTGATCCTGGTCTGCAGGTAACCCCCGACGGAGTCCGCGTTCGTGACGAAGGTGCTGAAGGCGCTCCACGCATCCTGTCCGGTCGTCAAGATCACCACCTGGCTGTTGGTGACCTGATACGGGTTGTTGATCGCCGTGCTGGTCTGCGTCCAACCCTTTTGGCCGACCAGGTTGCCGTCGATGAAGCCGGTGCCGAAGTTGTTCGAGAACACCACCGTCTGTGCCGAGCTTGTGGAGATGGCGGTTTGAAGAGCAGAGACGAGCGCGAGGGCGAGGATTCTTGTCTTCATGGTGGTTCGGTGATGGTGGTTTGGGGGGCTGGGAGCAAGAACCGTTCCCGAATTCCGGCCCAGCTTCCAGTCCGCAAAGCGATTAGCACCGGGGACGAATCTCTTCATAGGTTCTACCAGCGTTTCGATCTCATATCCTGAAGCTGCCCGAACTCGCCTGGCTACCATGCTCCCGTGACTTCCGGTCAACGCACTGGGAACCTACGATAAGCCTCGCGTGTGTCAAAAGGAGCGCCCCTCTTTTTCCTGGGCCAGTGACATGGGGGCGGAATCGCGGCCGGGCCCCCTGCCACCGTTTGCGGCAGCCGTGCACGCAGTACTTCTTTAGACGCAACCCCTTGAGCCCCACTGCCAACATCCAACAACCAACAGCCAACACCCAACGGAGGAGGGAGCAGGGGGCTGTCGGGGATCATTCGCCTGCGCCGTTCGCCTTCCTCCGCCCCGCCACTCGCCCCTCGTCACTCGCCCCTCGTCACTCGCCACCCACCACCGCTCTCCCTCGTCCCTCGACCCCCGCCCCTCGTCCCTCGTCCCTCGCCCCTCGTCCGTATTCGGTTGTCCCCATTCGGTTGTCGTTCTCCGCCCCGCCACTCGACACCCGACACTCGACACCATGCTGTGTCGCCCGCCTCTTATCCGCTTATCCGCGCCTCGACCGCCCCGATGCCGGCCTGGAGGTTCCGGCCTGGAGGTTCTCGAGCTTGGTCCCGGGCGAGACGCCGCCGCCGGGCGAGACGAGGACCGGGCCGGCGGCGGACAGCCTGCCCAGCAGGGCCTCGGTCGCGGCGCGGCTCTCGTCGGGCGTCCCGCGGACGAGCAGCGCGAGCGGCGGGAGGTTGCCCATCAGCACGATGTCCGGCCCGACCTTCGCGCGGGCGGCGACGATGTCGGTCTCGTGCGAGAAGTTGAACACGTCGACGCCGCAGCCGGCGAGTCCGCCATAGCCGGAGTCGTTGGGCGTGTCGTTGTGGAAGATGTGGACCAGGCCCGGGAACGCGTCGAACACGCGCTTGATCAGCGGGAATGCGATCGCCTCGGCGTCCTCGGGGCCGAGCATGCCGACGAGGTCGTCGAGCACCAGCACGCCGGCGGGGTCGTCCATCCGCTTCAACTGCGCCTTGAGCCATGCGATGCAGTTCTCGGTGGTGCGGTCGAGCAGCGCGAGGCACGCGTCGCGCTCGAGCTGCGTCGCCATCAGGAAGTCGGTGATGCCGAGCAGGTGCGAGGCGACGGCCAGCGGGCCGCGGGCGCCGGCGATCCGCGGCGGGAAGCCGCGCGCGCGCATCGCGGGGGCGAGCCGCTCGTACTGCCGCAGGATGACCGGCATGAGGCCGTCCTTCTCCGGGTCGGGCGGGTCCATCTGCGCGAGGCCCGCCAGCCCGGCCGGGTGCGCGCGGAGGTCCGGCGGGCCGGCCGGGTTCCAGCTCACGGGCGAGCCGAAGCCGGTCGGTTCGGCGGCCATGCCGAGTTCGACCCACGCGCCGGGGATCAGCACGGCGCCGTCGAGATCGCGCTGGGCGCGGCTGTAGACGTCGAGCCACGCGGAGGAATCGAAGAGGAAGTCCATCGTCGGCACGCCGGCGTAGCCCGGCAGCCACGGCGAGTCGACGATCAGCGCGGTCATCGTGCGCGAGGCGTCGCGCGAGCGGACCAGGTTCACGAACCGTTCCAGGGCTTCCTTCTGCGTCATGGCGGCCGATCCTCCGCGCCGCCGGAACCCGGCGGACGCCGAAGGAATCGCACGCCGCGGCGCGCGTGTCCAGCCCGGCGGCGGGGCCCGTATCCCCGGCCAGGCTCGGTCGATCGGGTGCGAACGATGCTTCGAGGGCCGCCTGCATGGCGCCGACGGAGCGGCGCCCTCCAGTCTACAAGCGTGGAGGGCCGCCCCTGGGCGAAGGCGGTTCCGCCGGCCACTCGACGCGAAGCGGCGCGTGGGCGCGGCGCTCCCGTCCCGTTCCGCGAGGATGCTGGAGGGCGCCGCTCCGTCCGCGCCGTGGAGAGGACTTCCGGTCAACCGCCGGCGGCGCGGCCGCCGGGGCGCGCGAGGGACCTGTACTTGCGGTACTGCGCGGCCATCCACAGGGTCTGGCGGACGACGCCCATCAGGATGCGCACGTCGGCGACGGACATCGGGCCGCGGCTGAAGGCGCGCTTGAAGCCGAGCATCATGTGGTCGGCCTTCTCCTCCTTCATGAACCCGATATCGAGCAGCATGCGCCGCCAGTGGTCGAAGAGGCGCTCCTTCATGTCCGCGGGGGCCTCGGGCGTGCGTTCGACCGGCGGCTCGTAGGCACCCGCCGCCCCGAACAGCTCGTAGGCGCAGACCATGACGGACATGGCGAGGTTGAGCGAGAGGTAGGCCGGCGAGCTGGGGATCCGGACCATGACCGAGCACCCCGCGAGATCCTCGTTCGAGAGGCCGTCGTCCTCCGGCCCGAAGACCAGCGCGACGGGCGTGTCCGCCGCCGCCGCCAGCAGCCGCGGCGCGGCCTCGCGCGGCGTCAGCGAATGCTCGCGGTAGAGGCCGGGGCGGGCGGTCGTCGCGGCGACAAGGCCGCAATCGGCCACGGCCTCCTCGAGCGTTCCGACGTTCCGGTGGCGCTCGAAGACGTCGTCCGCGTGCGCGGCCATCGCGTGCAGCTCGCGGGCATTGAGGTGCTGCTCCGGGCCGACGAGGACGAGGTTCGAGAGCCCCATGTTCTTCATGGCGCGGCAGACGGACCCGACGTTTCCGCCGTAGAGCGGGCGGACGAGCACGATGCGAACCTGGTCGAGAAGCGGCATGGCGCGGCATCTTTCCCCGTCCGCCGCGGAAAGGCAAGAGGCGCGTCGGGCAGGCGCACCCGTCATCTTCGACGCTGCGGTGAGGTTCGCAGGTTCGGAGGTGTCAGGTCTCGGGCGTCAGGGAGGAGGAGTTCCGAATCGCAAGTCCGGACCTCGGATTTCCGCCCGCGACGACCGCCTCCCCGCTCATGCCTCCCGGGTCTTGGCCCTCCGCCCCCGCCGTCAGCGCGGCGGAGGGGGCGGGAGGTCGTTCCGCCGCGCGGCGCGCGGGCCGAGGCCCATGCGGTAGGCGGCGGAGGCGAGGGCGTGCGAGGTCGCCGGTCCGGCGAGGACGAGGAAGAGCAGCAGCAGCACGGCCTTGCCCGGCTGCTGCGCGCCAAGCGCGACGGAGGCGACGAGCAGCAGCGTGACGCCGAAGACGCCGACCTTGCCCGCGGCGTGGAGGCGGCAGTAGACGTCCGGCAGCCGGATGTAGCCGGCGACCGCGACCACCGAGAAGCCGGTGCCGACGAGGATCGCGACGATCGCGAGGCCCTGGAGCAGCGCGGTCATGCGCCCCCCTCCGGGCGTCCGCGCCCGGCCAGGTGTTTCGCGAGGGCCAGCGTGCCGATGACGCCCAGCGCCGCGATGGAGAGCGCGATGTCGATGGTCATCGGCGTCGCGCGGAGGAGCGACAGCAGGACCAGCACCGCAACGGTCAGCGCCCCGATCAGATCCGCGCCGAGCAGGCGGTCCACGACGTTTTCGCCGCGCCACGTCCGCACGACGCAGACGGCGATCAGCAGCACGTGGATCGCGAGCGCGGCCTGCAGCGTGAACTGGAGGGCCGCGTTCACCGTGCGTCCTCCCCGCCGCCGCCCGGCCCCTCGAGCAGCGCGCACCGGCGGGCCTGGTCGGCCTCCGCGGCGCGGGCGCTGGCCTCGACGTCGAGGCAGTGGACGTAGAACGTGCCGTCGCGGCCGATCTCGACGACCAGCTCGCCGGGGGTCACGGTGATCGCATGCGCGCTGAGCGCCAGGCCCGCCGGGGTGCGGCACCCGGACCGCACGGCCAGGATCCCGGGGCGGATCGGCATCCGGGGATGCACCACGAGCGCGGTGACCTGGATGCCGCAGCGGACGATGTCCGCCGCCAGGCGCGCGGCGAAGCGCAGGGCCGCGAGCGCGGCGGCGGCGGGTCCGCGGCGGAGCGGGGCCTGCGGCAGCGGCGGCCGCAGCGCGAGGACGCCGGCGGCGACGAGCGCGCCGAGCGCGAGGTTGCCGGGATGCGCCGAGCCCGTCAGGGCGGCGTACGCCAGGAGCAGCGCCAGCCACTCGGCGGCGAGCCGGAGGCGGCGGCTCACGGCGCGCCTCCCGGCGGCGGGGGCGGACGGACCAGCGCGTCCGGCCGCAGGATGTCCGCCGCCGCGCCGTCCGCCAGACGCAGCAGCGGTTCGGCGAAGACGCCGAGCGCGACGCAGGCGGCGACGAGCAGCGCCGGCGCCGCGAAGCTGTCGCCCGCCGGGCTCGCGCCCGAGCCGCCGCCGCGCGGGGTCCACCACACGAGCTGGTAGGCCCGCACGGTGTAGACCAGGCTCAGCCCGCCCGCCGCGGCGAGCAGGGCGAGGACGAGGAACCGCTCCTCCCCCGCGCCGCTGCGGAACAGGAGCCACTTGCCGATGAAGCCGTTCATCGGCGGCACGCCCGCCAGCGCGAGGCCGCCGAGCAGGAACAGGGCGCCGGCGGCGGGCAGGGCCGCGCCGAGCCCGCGGAGCGCGTCGAACGCGGCGGAATGTCCCGGCGCACGGCCGGCCATCGCCCCGGCGATCATCAGCAGCGCCGATTTCACCAGCGCGTGGTTCACGGCGAGGACCACCGCCGCCGCGAGGGCCCCGTGGCTGCCCCACGCGATCGCAACGAGCATCAGGCCGACCTGCGCGAGCGTCGAGTAGGCGAGCATCCGCTTCGCGTGCCGCGTTCCGATCGCCCCCAGGCTCCCGACCGCAACGCCCGCAACGCCGACCGCCAGCACGACCGCGCGGAACGGTCCGCCGGCCAGCGGCAGGAAGAGCCCGCCGCACCGGAGCAGCACGTAGACGCCGAGTTTCACGATGACCGACGAGAGCATCGCCGAAACCGGCGTGGACGCGGCCGCGTGGAAGTCCGGTTGCCAGAAATGGAACGGGACGCCGGCGCATTTGCCCAGCGCGTAGACGAGCAGGAACACGGCGGCGACCGCGGCGAGGGGCTGCTCCGGCCGTGCGGCGATCCGCGCCGCGAGGTCGGCGAGGTTCAGCGTGCCGTACGCCGCGTAGAACGCGCCGCATGCGATCAGCAGGCCCAGGCCGGCGACCAGGCTGATGTAGAAGTACTTGAACGCCGCCTCCGGCCCGGCGCCGCCCGAGGCCGCCGTCAGCGCCGCGCCGGAGATCACGATCAACTCGGTGCAGACGAAGAGGTGGAACAGGTCGCCGGAGAGAAACGCGCCGGAGAGCCCCGCGGCCAGCATCAGGAACAGCGGGAAGAACGCCGGCTGTGCGCGCACCGCGTCGTCGCGGCTGCCCCACGCGTAGAGGCCGCCCGCGGCGAACACCGCGCCGGCGAGCGTCGCGAAGGTCGCGGAGAGAAGGTCGGCCGCGAAGGTGATGCCGTGGGGCGCGGGCCAGGCGCCCATCTGGAACACGACGGGGCGGCCGGTCTCCCAGATCTCCCGCAGCAGCGCGGCGGAGGAGAGCAGGCCGGCGAGCAGCAGGCCGAGGGCGACCGCACCCTGCAGCGCGCGACGCCGGGCCAGCAGCAGCGTCACGCCCGACCCGGCGAGGGGCAGGAGGAACGGCAGGATGGCGAGGTGCCCGTTCATCGCGTCAGTGCCGGAGCTCCGTGAAGCGGTCGATGTCGTCCGAGCGGTGCCGCGCCGACAGCAGCAGCAGCAGGGCGAGGACGAACGAGAAGCCGCCCATGCTGATCACGATCGCGGTCAGAATCAGCGCCTGCGGCAGCGCGTCGCTGTGCGTGCCCTGCAGCGTGGCGTAGGCCGCGACGGCACCGTCGTACGCCCCCGTCGTGAGCAGCAGGAGGTTCATCGCATTCGACAGGATCACGAGCCCGATCGCGCTCCGCACGACGCTGCGCCGAAGCAGCTGGTGCACGCCCGTGCCGAAGAGCCCGCCGATCGCGAGGGCCAGCAGGAGGTTCATCGCGCGTCCTCCTTCTTCCCCGCGGCGGGCAACGGGGCCGCGCCGCCCAACGACTCCAGCCCGTGGACGGCGCTGCCGAGCACGGTGAGGCAGATCGCCAGTTCGAAGACCATCGCGGTGCCGAAATGGACGCCCGGCGGGAGCGGCAGCCCGACCGCATGGCCGAAGTCGAACGGCGAGAAGAACGCCTGCCCGGCGAGCACCGGCGCCGCGGCCCCGGCCATCGCAAGGACCAGCCCCGCGCCGATCAGCGCCCGCGGCCGCGCCCAGCGCAGCCGGCGCCGCGTCGCGGCGAGGCCGAAGACCGCGTGCCACAGCGCGACGCCGAGGCTGACGGTGACGCCCGCGGTGAAGCCGTCGCCCGGCTGGTCGTGGCCGTAGAGGATGCGCGTCGCGGCCATCATCAGCGCCAGCGGCAGCACCACCCAGGCCAGCAGGTGGAGGAACGGCGAGGTGCGCGGCCCCGCGACACCGACGGTCGCCGCCGCCCGCGCCTCGCCCGCCGGTCGCCCGCGGCGGGCCGCGCCGAGCAGCATCGCGACGCCGAGGCCCGCGGCGGCGAAGACCGTGATCTCGATCAGCGTGTCGTAGCCGCGGAAGTCGACGACGATCGCGCCGACGACGTCGCTCGCGCCCGTGCGCGCGACGGCGTTGGCCTCGTAGAACGGCGTCACGACGCTCTCGCGCGGACGCGAGGAGAGCGCCGCGTAGGCCACCGCCGCCATCACCACGCCCGCCGCGATCGCGGGCACGGCGCCGCGGAGGCGCTCCGGCACCCGCGGCTCGTGCGCCGGACCGCGCGGCAGGCGGCGGAGCGCAAGCACGAGCACGACGGTCGTCAGGATGTCCACGACGACCTGCACGAGGGCGACGTCCACCGCCGGCTCCAGCGCGATGTAGAGCGCGACGCTCAGCCCCGACGCGGCGAGCGCAAGGACGGCGAGGAGGTCGTCCCGCAGCCGCGCGCTGGCCAGCGCGGCGCCCAGCGCGACCAGCGCCGCGAACACGCGCACCCATCCGCCCGGCGGAACGCCGCCGCCCGGCGTGGCCTCCGGCAGCGGCACCGCGCCGAACAGAACGAGCAGCCCGCCCAGCGCGGCGAGCATCACGACCAGGTAGCGGCGCAGGCGCCCGTCCTGCACGCGCACCATCGCGGCCGCCGCCGCGTCGACGCCCCGCAGGACGACCTCGTAGGCCCGGTCGCCCCACGTCCACGGCGCGCCCCCGCCCTCGAGGTCCCGCGCGCGTCGGCGGTGAAGGAAGACCGCCACGCCCAGGCTCATTGCGACGCCCCCGAGCAGCAGCGGCGGCGACAGGCCGGCCCAGACCGCGAGCGAGACCTTGACCGTCGCGCCGTGCGCCGCCTCCGCCGCCTGCGCGAGGAACGCCGCGAGGCCCGCCGGCTCCGGCAGCAGCGCGAAGACCAGGGACGCCGCCGCCGGGATCGCCGGGGCGAACACCATCAGCGCCGGGGCCTCGTGCGCGCGGGACGCCGCGGAGCCGGCCCGGCCGAGGAAGGTGCGGTGGATCACGGTCGCGGCCTGCGCGAGGACCAGGGCGCCGGCGAGCACCGTGCCCGCCGTCATCGCCAGGTCGAACGCGCGCGAGTCGCTCGGATGGACCGCCGTCGCGATCAGCGTCTCCTTCGCCAGGAAGCCGGCGAGCGGCGGCAGTCCGGCCATCGACAGCGCGGCGATGAGCGCGACGACGAACGTCGCCGGCATCGCCCGCCGCAGGCCGCCCAGTCTCCGCAGGTCGCGCGTGCCGGCGCCGTGGTCGACGATGCCCGCGGCCATGAAGAGCGAGCTCTTGTAGAGCGCGTGCGCGAGCACGCCGATCACCATCGCCTTGAACGCGATCGCGGTGTCCTGCCCGATCAGCATCATCAGCACGCCGAGCTGGCCGACGGTCGAATAGGCCAGAACGGCCTTCAGGTCGTTGCGGCGGAGCCCGCGGTAGGCCCCGAGGAGCATCGTCGCGAAGCCGGTCAGGCTCAGGAGCCAGAACCACGTCTCCGTTCCGCCGAGCATCGGGTTCAGGCGCGCCATCAGGTAGATCCCGGCCTTCACCATCGTGGCGGAATGGAGGTAGGCGCTCGCGGGCGTCGGCGCGGCCATGGCGTCGGGCAGCCACGTGTGCAGCGGGAACTGCGCGCTCTTGCTGAACGCACCGGCCGCGACCAGGCCGAGCATGACCGGGTAGAGCCGGTGGTCGCGCAGGCCGTCGCCGGCCGCCCGCAGCGCGTCGAACGCCGTGCCGCCGGCCGCGTGCGCGAGCAGCGCGAAGCCCGCCAGCAGCGCGGCCCCGCCCGCGCCGGTGACCAGCAGCGCCTTGAGCGCGGCGCGGCGCGCGGCCGGATCGTCGCGGCGGTGGGCGATCAGGAGGAACGAGGCGATCCCCGTCCCCTCCCAGAACACGAAGAGCGTGAACAGGTCGCCCGCCATCACGAGGCCGAGCATCGACGTCATGAACGCCATCAGCGTCGCGAGGAAGCGCGGCGCGGCCGGGTCATGGTCGAGGTAGAAGCCGGAATAGAGGACCACCAGCGCGCCGATCCCCGTCACGAGCAGCGCGAAGAGGAGCCCGAGGCCGTCGACCTGCAGCGAGAACGCGAGCCCGGCCGACGGCATCCACGGAAGGACCAGGGAGGGCGCTCCGCCGGACACGACCTCCGGGAGCCGCGCCGCCAGCGCGACGACCGCCGCCAGCGGAAGCAGCGCAAGCGCCGCGCCCGCGATACGGACCGCGCGCGCCGATCGCAGGTCCGCACCCAGGGCGGCCGCCAGAGGCACGCCCGCGGCGCACAGGATCAGCGGCAACAGCAGTCCCCAGTCCATGGCGCGGGAACGTATCACGCAAGAGCGCGTCGCGCCACAGAATGCGGAAGAGGGAATGGGGATGAAGGACGAGGCGTGAAAGTCGGGGGACGGGCAGGCAGTCCGTCCTCCCCGGCTCCGCCCCCGGCGCTACGCTCCTACGGGGCCTTCGCGGCGCCCGGGCGTCGCGGGGCGCCGCCCACGGGCCAGGTGGCGCCGTTGTCGGACGGCATCGACGCGTGCCACGCGAGCGCCGCGGCGGCGAGGCGGGCGACCGTCGCCGGTTCCTCCGCGGCCCGGGTCGCTGTCT
>VGWF01000089.1 GCA_016873715.1 Lentisphaerota bacterium
ATCCTATCTCGCGGTCGCAGCCAACGCCAGCCGGAAGTCGGTGCCGGAAAGAGGCGCCGAAACCAGGCCGCCGGAGGGATGGAAGTTTCGGGGGAGGAAGGCGAAACGAATGGCGGGGACGACGGGACTCGAACCCGCAACACCCAGATCGACAATCTGGTACTCTAACCAATTGAGCTACGTCCCCGTAACCCGGCAAGAGGCGGGCAATCATACGGATCGCCGGCCTTCGTGCAAGCCGTTTTTTCGGCGCGGTTACGAAGCGCCGGTAACCTCGGCCACGAGGTCGTAATCCAGCCCCTGCAGGACCCGCGCCGGGACCACCCGTCCGGGCCGCAGGGCGACCCCGCCGCGCGGCGCGAGGAAGGTGACGCCGTCGACCTCCGGCGCCTGCCCGCGGTGACGGCCGGTCCAGCGCGCGTGGCGCGGCGCGGCGGAGCCGCGGGCGACGGGTTCGTCGGCGATCACCTCGACCGTCCGCCCGACCCACGACTGCAGGGCCGCGCGGGACACGCCGCGCTGGGCCCGCATCAGCTCGTCGCGGCGGAGGCGCGCCACCGTGGCCGGCACGCGGTCGGGCAGCGAGGCGGACGGCGTGCCCTCCTCGTGGGAGTAGACGAAGACGCCGGCGTGGAGGAAGCGACCCTCGCGCACGAAGGCGAGGAGTTCGGCGAAGTCGTCGTCGGTCTCGCCGGGATGCCCGACGATGTAGGCCGTCCGCATGCACAGGCCGGGGATCCTCCCGGCGAGGCGGTCGAGGAGGCGCAGGGTGTCGTCGCGCCCCATGCCGCGGCCCATCGCGCGGAGCATCGCGTCGGAGATGTGCTGCAGCGGGAGGTCGAGGTAGGGGCACCAGCGCGGGTCGGCCGCGAGCGCGTCGAGCAACTCGTCGCCGATGAACTTCGGGAACGCGTACATCAGGCGGAACCACACGGAGCCGCGCAGGGTCGAGAGCGCCCGCACGAGGCCGGCCAGTTCGCGGCGGCCGGTGAGGTCGTGGCCGTAGCTCGTCGTGTCCTGGCCGATCAGGCAGATCTCGGCGACGCCGGAGTCGATCAGCGACCGCGCCTCCGCGAGGATCTCGTCCACCGGCCGGCTCACCTGCCGCCCGCGGATCCCGGGGATCGTGCAGAAGCGGCAGCCGTTGGAGCAGCCCTCGGAGATCTTGAGGCAGGCGGAGTGCCCGCCGCCGCTGAGCAGGCGCGGCAGGCGGTGGAAGTCCGCCAGCGTCCCGACCGCGTCGCGCACGGCGGGCGGCGCGAGGCCGAGGACCTCGCGGCAGAACCGCGGCAGCCGCGGGAACTCGGCGAAGCCGGCGGTCGCGTCCGCCGCGTCGAGGAACTCGCGCAGGGCGGGCACCGATCCGGCGCGCTCGACGAGGCAGCCGATCGCGACGATGCGCGCGGGGCGGCCGCGACGCCGGCCCGACGCGAGATCGCGCAGGACCGTCGCGGTCTCCTCGCGCGCGTCCTGGATGAAGCCGCACGTATTGACGAGGCAGAGGTCCGCGTCCTCCGGCCGCTCGGCGATCAGGAAGCCGTCCTGCACCAGCGACGCGAGGATCCGCTCCGAGTCGACCGTGTTCTTCGCGCAGCCGAGGCTGACGAGACAGGCGACCGGCGGACCGGCGTCGCGGGACGGATCGGAGAGGGGCTTCGGCACGCCGCCAACCTACCGCCCGGCGTCCCCCGGCGCAATCGCGGGCGGCAGACGGAATACGGAAGACGGAAGAACGAACACCGAACATCGAACACCCAACACCGAACACCGAAGGCCCAACCCCCAGTACCCAGAGCCCAGTACCCAGTACCCAGAGCCCAGTACCCAGTACCCAGAGCCCAGTACCCAGTACCCAGAGCCCAGTACCCAGTACCCAGAGCCCAGAGCCCAGTACCAAGCGCCCGCCCCCTCCCGCCTCATCCCACCGCGCGGCGGAAGACCCAGCTCCGCCGGTGGAGTTCGTGCAGGAGGACCAGCAACGCGAGGCCGTGGACGGCCCCCGCGGCGGCGGCGGAGGGGATCAGGAGCCCGAGCATCAGGAGGAGCGACGTTGCAAGGACCGCCCCCGCGGCGGAGCCGGCGCCCTTGAGGGCGGCGTCCACCGACCGCGCCCGCGCGACGCCGGCGAGCCACCAGAGCAAGGGCAGGCCGGCCAGCACCGCCGCGGCGATCCCGGGCCGGTCCAGGGCCGCGGCCGACGCGCGGACGGCGCCACGGCCGGCGAGGGCGGCGACGGCCAGCAGCGCCGCCCAGAAGCCGCGGTGCAGCGGCGGCTCGCAGTCGAGTCCCTCCGCGGGCGGCGGGAAGCCGGCGAGCATGCGGCGATTGAAGCTGATCCAGAAGTAGATGGGGGTCCAGAAGACCTTCACCGCCGGGATGCGCAGGATGCGTCCGAAGGTCGGGAACCGTTCCCCCAGAACGAAGAAGAGGGCGTCCAGCCCGTAGCGGACCCGGTCCGACTCGAGATCGCACAGCGGGATCTCGCGCCGGGCGCGGTCGAGGTCCAGCCGGCGCCGGACCGCCTCCGGCACCTTCGAGAACGCGACGCGGCCCGCCGGCTCCAAGATGCCGCAGCGAACGAAGGCGCCCGTGTAGAGGCGGCACATCGGGCAACTGTCGTCATACAGGATGACCTGCTGGTTCACCGTCGCCATGGCTCAAATCTGGCCCGGCCCCGGGCGAAGTCAAATCCGGACACCCGCGCCGCGATTGACGCCGGCCGCCGCGGACCGTATACATATCCGCCTTTCCGACGTGGCGGGATAGCTCAGTCGGTAGAGCAGAGGACTCATAAGCCTTTGGTCGGGGGTTCAAATCCCTCTCCCGCCACCAGCCCTTGAACCGCTGTCCATGCGGGTTTGCCGCGAAACTCTCGCGTTGTCGCGCTCGGACCGGCGCGTGCCGAAATCCGTCCCCGCGGGCCGAATTCATGGCACACGTTCGGCACACGTTCAAGCCGGACGGCACCGCCGCCCTTGCCGCCAGTCGCCAACCCGCGACCGCCGCGGGGCGCAAGCCCGGCCGCAGCACCGCACGCGAGGATGCCCCGCCGGCTTCCTGTGCGCCTCGTCACGCCCCGATCTCGCGCCGTTTCGCCGGGGCGGTATCTTCCATCCCGCCGCACGAATCGCGCCGCCATGGGCAACGTCGAGCGCCGCCGGGGCATCGTGGTGCCGATCCCCGCACACAACCGCCGCAACCTGAAAACGGTCACGCTGACCGTTTTGCCAGCGCGCGGATGCCGTGGCGAACTAAGCTGTACGGGAAACCGGTACAGTAAACAGCCCCAGAAAACCCGCTAAGCTGTACGGGTTTCCCGCACCCATTACCACCTGAGCAGGGAGCTGGGCGCGCGTCGTGAGAGGGTGTGGGTGTGGGGTGGGCTCAAGGAGGGACGCGCGAAGACAAGTCAACGCCGAACGTTGGTGCGCGCATCGAGGCCAAGCCCGTGGCGCCGGGCCTCGTCCACCATGGATGCCGCCACGGAGTCCACGTCGGCCTCGGAAACGACCGCGTAGACCGCATCATGGACGGGCACAAGAACCGCGGTGCGGCTGAGGATGTCGAGACAGGCCGCATTCACAATGTCGGCGACGGTGCCCTGCACACGCCAGTTGAGAACGTGCCCGGCGTGGATGCGTCGACGTTCCCCGGCGATGATGCTGCGCCCGGTGCACGTGTGAACGGTGCGGGTGCGCCGTGCGTCGGCAAGGAGCCTTGCCTTGTACGCGGCGAGCGGTTCAACGTAGTCGCGCAGGGAATCGCCGGCTGCCGCGGGCCAGTGACGGAAGCACGCGAGCGAGTCCCGGCAATAGGCGAGCATGTTGACGGCCTTCTTCGCCGCGTCGCGGTCGCATCCGGCCCCGCGCATGAACTCGGCGTAGAGGTCGCGGTCGGCGGGAATGCCGAGCAGGTGCTTGATGACGGTCGGTTCCGCCTGCCGGATGTCGGCGTGAACCAGAGCGCGGCCGGAAGTCAGCCCGACCGCGAGGCCGTTCCACCGCTTCGCCTCGGGCTCGCCCTGGATGTTCGGCTTGGCGGATATCACCCGCCCGGTGTGGCAGACGGACCAAGTCGGGCTGATCGTCTCCCCGTGGAACCGGAAAGCCCGGCCGGTCAACGCGGCTGCAAGCCTTGCGGCGATGTCGTCGCCTGCGCGCGAACGCGCCTTGATCTCGTCGAGCGTGCTGCGTCGGATTTCGGTCGCGACGCGGGCGCCCTTGATCGGCAGGCCGATCCGGAGGGCGATCAAGCCGCGTTCCTGTAGGGCCAACAGCGCGGGCTTGATGCTTCCGATGTCGATCCGTGCGGTGTCCGAGAGTTCCCGATAGCCGGCGATGACGCGCCCGCAGAGCCCGACATCCTTTCGCCGTTCAATCCAGCGGATCGCGGAATAGAGGTGGTGCGCGGTGGCGGGTAGCGAGAATGAACGCAGAACGTACGCCTCCAGGGCATCGGCCTGTTCGGACTGATACCTCATGACTGTACCAAAGACGGACCGCCGCGCGGGCCCGGTGACAGTTGGGGCGCACGGCTCCCCTCGGGCTGCGCGGCGGTCCTGAATCTGGTGTCCTCGTGCATGGGGTTGGCCTGTCACGGCCGCCCGGTGGGGCCGGGCATCAGTTCGGCGGCGTCTCCTGCCGGTCGCGGTCGCACAAGCTCTGCCAGACGATCCGGCGCGGCTCGTTGTCCACTTCGAGCCTCGCCTCCTTCGGCACAAGCGGCATCACGAGCGTTCGGAACGCCCGCACCGGATCCTTCAGGATGTACCGGCTGAGGGCCTCGCGCAGCGCCTCCTGTGTGCCCGGTTCTTCGAGAACCTCGTCGAGCACCCGCAGGGCCCGCGCGCGGGCGTTCACGCTGCCCCGCGGCTTGCCCGCGGGGTTCCCGCTCACGCCCGGCGGCCACGGGCGGAGATTGCTCTTGCAGTGGCGATGCAGTGGCGTCACGGCCGGACCTCCTTCGGGTGCGAGCGGCAGTAGAGGCAATCGCAGTCGTCCGGCGGCGGGAACTTCGTCGGCCGGGCGCGATGCAGGCGCAACGCCTTGCCCTCCTCCGGCTCGAACGGGTGGGCGTCGAACTCGCCGGGCCACGGATCGAGACGCCAGCGCCAGTCGGGCCAGCCTTCGTCGATGGCCCGCTCCTTCTCGCCGGCCAGTGAGGCAAGCTGCATCTCGATCCAATCGGCGCCGACCGGCCGGAGCGTTCCGTCGAACAGGTCCGCATCCTCGCCAGTGCGTCCCCGGAGGATTCCGACATGGAACCCGCCGCCGACCGCCCGGAAGATCGAGGCGGCGCGGGCCGTCTCGCCGTCGTCGTGCCAGCCGAGCAGCGCGAAGCCGTCCGGCGGCTCGAAGCTGTCGGGCCGGCCGATCTGCTCCGGAGGCGGGGGCGGGAAACCGGTCATCGTGACCGTTTTCTCCGTCGGCGCGAGCAACCGCAGGGCTTCCGTCACTGTGTCGGCCTCGCTGGTCTCGATCAGGGCGCGCGCTTCGTGCATCCGCATGTAGCGGCGGCCGGTCTCGGGCGAGAATCCGCACTCCTCGCGGATCCAGTCCTGGAAGCCTCCATGCGGCAGCCGGGCCTTGGCCTCGGCGAGCAGGCGGCCGATCTCCATCGCCTTCGCGACGGTGCGCCGCAGGTCGCCGACAACCTCGGCGTGCAATCGGCGGACCTCGGCGGCGGTCTCGTGTTCGGACTCGGGGGCGGCGGACATGACGGGCATGGTCTCGTTCATCGCTTGTGACTCCATTTCCTGGGCGTGATGGTCTCGGGCGGGAACAACGATCCGGCCGGCGCCGCGAGTTCGTACTCGATGGCGGCGGCCTCTTGCACGGTCGGCGACAACCGGCCGTGTTCGATGCGTCGCAACCGGGCCTCGGTCAGGCCGGGGATCCGCCGGGCGAGCTCGGGCGCGGTCATGCGCCGGGCCCGCCGGGCTTCGATGCTTCGTGTGGACATAGCGGACTCCTTCCCTGGCCGCATTCCGGCCAGCGTTTCTGTTCTACCACGAAAAATCGAATGCGTAAGAGGGCTTGCACAATCCGCCCCGTTGCGGCCCGCGCCAGCGCGGGTCGGAACTCCGTCGGCCGCCTGTCCGTCTTCGCAGCTCATGGCGTCGCTTTTCTCATGGGGGAAGACTCTGTCAAGGGCGCGGGCCGGCACTTTCCTTGCGCGGCGCGGCGCGCGACACAAAGGCCGCGTCGGAAAGGTGGCGGTTGAAGTGTCGGGCCGCGCGCACACGCGCGCGGATTACCTCGGTACCTCGGAGCCCGCAGGGCGCGGACGCGCGAAAAGGCGAGCGCCTAGCCGTCCCCGGCGACGGCGCGTTTCGCGAGGCCGTGACCGGAGGGCGACCAACGCGCCCGGCCCGGCGGGGCCGTCGGCGCACGGGGGCAGAGCGGCCCGGCCCGTCCGGCCTGCCGCCGGGTTCTCCCGGCCCGCAGCGCCGCGGTTCTCCGCGGACGGGTCCGCCCGGCCCGCATCAGTGGGCGCGAGGGGTTTGGATTCCACCGGAGCACCGCCCCCCGGTATCGTTCCGCAGACGAAAGGGGCGCCTGGTGGGGGGTCGTGGGGGGGCGGGCGGCGGGGAATCGAGAACCGGCGGGCGGACGGGCCGCGTCGTCGCCGGCCGCCCTGGGCCGGCGTGTGGACATCATCCGGCTCGTCCATCGCGTCCCTCGCGTGGTTGGTGCGAGGGTCGCAGGGGATGGAGGGGCTTCAAGGGTGGGGGCCTAGCACACAAACACAATCCGCGCCATGGTCAGGCCGCGAAGCGAGCCTGTCCGCCGAAGCCTCCGGGCGAAGGCGGATTGTAGTACTCCCGCCATCTGGGAAGCCGGATCATGGCCCCATGGTCGCATGGGTTTTCGCGGGGGTAAGAGGGGGCGCACCCGCGGGCGGCCTCCCTCTTGCAGATGCTTGCCCTTCACAATTGACATGGCTCGGCCAGCCGGAGCAGTCTTCGCTCATCCCACGAAGTTGGAGATCGTGGGATGCCGGGCCGGAGGAGGAAATGACCGTGAGCGCTGCGAGACGTCAGGCCATCGAAGCATGGATGCTGGACCGCCCCATCATCGAGCGCGTCCCGCCGAAGAACGTGTTACCCCAATCCGCGTGAAATCGGTCTCAAATGAGGGCGGGCGCTACAGGGACTCGGATGGGCTGGACCTCATGAACGCGAATGTGAACGAACTGCTTTATAACCTCAGGGCTACGGATGTAGCAGCTATCCGTGCAACGGTCCAATGGTGAGATTGGCCAAAGTCCTCTGTTGGGCAGCCGTGATCTGGTTTGTCGCTGCCGGCGTCTGGTTGTGGTGGCGATATCCGATGCATGGGACGGACCCGGATCGGGCGAAGGTCGAGAGCCAGCTATGTCACGTTGCCCATGCGATAATTGCGTATGAAGCTATCACGGGACGGTATCCTCCCACGGATCCGATCGCTTTGGCGTCGAGTCTTCGGTCTTTCACGAACACGATCGACGGCGAGCGGCGCCAGATCAGCCTGGTGAACCCGAACACAATGGGGCCCAAGGGGCCTCTGCTTGATGTCTGGGGCTGCCACATCGAGGTGCGGATAGTGCCCGAGATGGGGATCATTACTGCTCGATCACCGGGGAGGAATCATGAATGGGATGGGGGTACGAATGATGACATCGTCGTTACGATTACGAAGGACGGCGAAGGACGGCGGCCGACCACATCGATTCCTTAGCGTTCGGAACCTGACGGCGTGCGGGCTTCTGCTTGCGTGTCGTCTTCAGGCCGGCGTGGCTATTGCGATCTGGCCGAACGAGCCTGCGACCGTCAGGATTCCTGTGACGTTGACGAACAGCCCTCAGGGTTCTGAGTTGGGGGTCGTCGTTACATGTCCGTCAGGCTCCGCGGTAACAAGCAAGCTCACGATGGTGGACTGGGTTGGGATAGTGGTCGACGATCATGGGGGTACCAATAGTGAGTTCGTGGTGCCGCCGTCTTCCGCCGCAATTGCGTTCTCACAGACTGGTCGATACACGGTTGTCGCAAACGCATCGACTACGGCAGTTGATGTTGTGGCGCCAGTCGGAGTCGATCTGGAGATCGTGACGCTGGTTCCCAGTAACCGTCTTCTTCGTATGTGCATGGTTGTGGGGCCGGAGGACGTTGAGGCCAACACGAAGACGGCGGCTGAGCAGATACTCCAATATTCTCCGACCGGACGATACGCAGATTACGCGCGCATCTACCTTGCGATCGCCGAATTGCATTCACTCCGAGAGGGAGCCGACAGCCTTGAGGGGCACGCTCCACCGGATTTCAGTCAGATCGCAGACAAGTTGTCCGGCATGTCTCCCGCGGTTACCCTTGTGCGACCGGCATGGCGGTACCATGCGGGATACGCATGCGGAATGGCACGCAGGTTTCCTGCGGCGAGAGCGCATCTGGAGGCACTTCTTCTGGAGAGACCATGGAACTTTTGGTCTGACGGAGCGGCAAGGCTCCTGGAAGAGTTGAATAGCCCGTGAGCCCGCGGCGGGGAGCACCTTAAGGACTCGCGGCGGAGTGACCTGTTTCGGTCGTGACGCCTTCGACCAGAGAAGGGGAGAGGGGTGTCCAGAATGTCGCCGCCCCATGTACTCGTTTTGATCGGGGGCGTTTTCGTGGTCTGTTGAATGGGCAATGGGAGATCGCGAGATCACCGCTGCCCACATTGTCCGCGTTGTGAAAGTGCTCGTGTGGCAGTACGCAGGGTGGCACACGACCCCGTGAAGCGGAGTGTCGCCATGGGCGTCGGCGTTCTGCCGTGTAGGTGCGTTTCATTCGCCAGCGCCAGCGCGACCACGCAGTCATCATGGAACCCGCTCGGCGCGTCGTAGCTGATGCGGCCACCGGGATGGATCTCGTACTCGTACCGCTTGAGTTCGTCTATCAGGACGGTGCAGCCCCGCGGCCACCGGACCTGACCCTGCTCCAGGGCGACGGCGAGCTTCTGGATCAGCGGCGGCGAGCGGGGTCGCCTCGGGAGGCCGGGCCGCCTGTCCAAGCCGGCTCCCCCGGCGCGGCGTCCAGCCGCGCTACACGTGGCGCCTCCGTGTCGCCGCCGAGGAGGAAGGCGAACGGGGCGGCGGGCGCGGCGAAGCCGGGAGCCGCCGGATCGGAGACTTTCGACGAGTGGGCGACGGCGCCACCGGAGCCGGCCGGGGAAGCGTCGGGCACCGGAGGCCGCGAAGCGGAGGGTTGGCCGGTGCCGGACGCTCGGCCGGCGGGAGTCAAAACGGTCACGATGACCGTTTTGACGTGCGCCGCGGCCCAGCGGTGCCATCGGCCAGCCCGGCAGGGCGCGCAGGCGCGGTCAGCGCCGGAGCCCGCGGGCGTCCAGCCCGCGTCCCGTCCTTCATCCCACTGCGACCGCGGCGGGCTGCTCGGCCGGGGCCTCGTCGCCGGGCATGATTTTCCAGAAGCGCGCGGCCTCGTCGCGGGTCGCAAGGCCGCGATAGTGGGCCGTGAGTACTGCGGTGCTGACGCCGTGGCCAAGCTGGAACGCGGTCCGCGGGGCATCGCGGAACTCGGCCACGTGGAACGTCGCGAACGTGTGGCGGAGTCCGTCGAACGGGATGCGGACGGCGGCGCGCTTCAACGTACGGGCGAGGGCGCGCCGGTACGTCGAGAACGGCGGCGCGATGGGTCCAATGTCGCGGCGGTAACGGGCGAGCCATTCGCTGGCGTTGGGCTGCAAGTCCACGATCCGCGCGCGGCGGGTCTTCGCGACCTCGGGGAGAACCCGGACGGTGCCGCCGTCGGTGTCCACGTCCGCCCAGGTTGCACCGCGGACCTCGTTCGGCCGCAGGCCGGCGAACATGCCCAGTGCAAGTGCCGGGACGATGGCGGGGGCGAGGGCCTCGGCGGCGGCCATGATCCGCGCGCACTCGTCGGCGCGGAGGAAGGCCGGCATGCGTGTCTCGATGGTCGGCCTGTCGATGCGGTCGGTTGGACTGGCGACGCACCATCCGCGGCGGACGGCGAACGCGAAGAGCGCGGCGACGGCCCGGAGCATGTTCCCTCGGTTGGTGCCCGTCCATGTCGCGAGCCAGCCGCGCACGTCGTCGGCCGTCACGTCGGGCAGGCGGCGCGTTCCGAACGATGCCGCGAACGTGCCCAGCCGGCGGCGGGCGTCGGTCACGGTCAACGGGCGCCGGCCTGCCTCGATCTTCGCGGCGACGCACGCGGCGACGGCCTCGGCAACGGTCACGGTCGGCGGGTGGTGTTGGATCCAGAAGCGGACGCACTCGGCGAGGGACACGCCCGGCCCGGCCAGCCGCCGGGCCTCGGCGGCGTCGGCGCGATCTCGGGGCGAGAGGGCGAGGGCAAGGGCGCCGATCTGTTGGCGCTCGCGCGACAGGTCGGCGCGGAAGGTCTCGGCCTCGGCCCGTGTCGAGAACTGCCGGCGGATACGCCCCCCGCCCGGCTTGGTCGCGTCCACGATCCACGCCGTTTCCCCGGAGGGCATTGCGCGCCTTCGGACGTTCATGGTCCACCCCGGCGGGGATGGCACTTCTACGGCTCACGCCGGGCGCGACGCTCAACAGACCCGCATGGATGGCTTCTGCTCAGTCGGTAGAGCAGAGGACTCATAAGCCTTTGGTCGGGGGTTCAAATCCCTCTCCCGCCACCAGCTTTCCCAATCTCCGCGCCCAACAGCGCCGGCACGAGAACCCGCCGCCCCGCGGACGATCCTGGAGGGCGCCGCTCCGTCGGCGCCGTTCGGGCGGCCCGCGAACCATCGTTCATCCCCGATCAACCAACCCGCGCCGGGAATTCGGGCGCCAGGTGTCGGGGAAGCGAGGCTCCAGGTTCCAGGATCGGGCGGGCTACTTCTTCACCTCGCCGGTCGACAGGTTGAGAAGGAACTCGGCGCGCTCGGCGTGCCGGGCCTTGACGCTGTCGTCGCTGCCGTAGGCGAGCAGGACCTTCGTGTCCTTCTCCGGCGCGATCGGCTTGAACTGCGGGTTCTTCGACACCAGCGGGATGGTGAAGGTGATCGTCGTGACGCCGTCGGCCTCGCTGCCGCCGACATTGGCGACATCGGCCTCCGCAGTCGCCTTGCCGTGGGCCATGGGAGAACTGCCGATGTGGATCGCGGCCTTCGGCTGACCGTCCTTCACGGCGCCGATCACGAAGCCGGCGTCCTGCATGCCCTTCGTCGCGTTGAAGCCCACGCCGACCCAGCCGGTCGTCTTCGCGGACATCCGCCCGTTCAGGGACGGCCCGTCGATGCCCCACTCGAACGTGACGCCGGCCCGGACGACCTTGTGTTTGTACTCGGCGGCGGCGGCGGAAACGGCAAACGCGGCGCACAGGCCCGCGGACATCATCGCAACCAGCATCTTCACGGCAGCCTCCTTCTTCCTTCGCGGCGCCGGCCCTCCGGCCCGCACGGCCGCCACGATACGCGCTCCGGTGGGGAAATCAAAGGCGCCCCCAACCACGATCCGCCGATGGGATGGAGGGCCGAGCTATGCGAGGCCGCGGGGGGATTCCACGGTGACGCAGCGTGCGGGCTCGCGGTAGCTCGCCCCTCCAAGAACCAGCAACCAACACCCAGCATCCAACACCCAACAGCCAACACCCAATGATGGAGGGCCGAGCTATGCGAGGCCGCGGGCGAGGCCACGGTGACGCAGCGTGCGGGCTCGCGGTAGCTCGCCCCTCCATCCACAGGAAGCAAGGGGCGTGTGGGCGAGCACTCCTGCCACCCGGGTGCGACCGCCCTCCGGGCCGCACGGCCGCCACGATGCGCGCTTCGATGGGGAAATCAATGGGGAGGAACATCGAACACCGAACATTGAACATCCAACATCGAAGTTCGGACTCAACAATCAACATGGGTCATCATCCTCGATTGCGTTTGACCGGATTCCGCCGCGGGGGCAGGGTGCCTGCAAGCAAGTCGGCGAAGGGGATGGCGAGGCGGTGAGTCCTGGCGGGCCGTGATGTCCCCATGGGAGCGAGTCGCTGTGAAGTGCGATCTACGACCTGTCGCAGTGGTCTGCATGTCCCTCATGTGCGCCGCGCGGGCGGCGCCGGAGTCGGATGCCGGGACCAAGGCAGAGCTTGATTCCGTCGAAGTCATGCGGACGCACCTCGGCCAGGACGGTCTATGGAACTTCCTGGATGCCGCGAGATCCGAGGGTTGGTCCGTTCCGTGGATTCACTCGGACTACTGGGTGGGGCGCCTTCCGGAGAAGCCCGAAGGCCGGGTTTCACTCGAGCGGGCAAAGCGCGCGTTCGGTCTGGCCCTCGCCAAGGCGCTGGACGGCGAGGCGCTGACCCTCATGAAGCCGGCGGACTCCGCCGCGCGCGAGAGCCAGGCAAAGCGGCTGCTGGATGCGGCGGACTGGATCCGGACGTCGCGAGGATATGGGAACCTCCTGCTGGTCACCCGCGCCGAGAACCTGGCCCACATACCCATCGGCCACCTGGTGGCGGACCTGAACCACCCGACCAACGCCATCAACGCCCTGATGAAGCGGGTCAACACGCCGGACGAAGGCCTGGGTTTCCGACTCGCCGTTCTGGATGAAGAGTCCCCGGTGCCGATCTACGCCGTACGCAGGGGGACCGTCAGCGAGGTCTCAGACCGGCTTGATCTGGCGTGGTCAAGGAAGGTGAAGACGGTGGCGGCGTGGTGCAAGGCGAACGGGGTACGGTTCTCCGAAGCATGGAAGCACAGGGCCAGGATGCCGCCGGAATGTGCCTTCTTTGCCGACGACGAAGTCAGCACGCCGCCCTACACGACGGTCAACCAGTGGGACGAGAAGCAGCACAAGTCCTACTGTGTGTATGGTGGGGTCACGGGGATTCGGCAACGGGTGGAGATGCTCTACCGCTTTCGCCTGCATGTGAGGGCTTTCCCAACGACTCCGCCACCATGGTTCGGGCCGCAGGAGAAGATATACACGGCAACGGAAGCCGCATTTGACAAGGCATGGGAGCCCTTCGGGCGTACCTACGGTCCGATTTGGCAATCGGCAGCAAGGACATACGAGTCCATTCGATCGAATCGCCTGATGGACTGGGAAACGGCGCAGATTGTAGAGGCGTTGGAGAAGTCCAAGAGCCCGTCGAAATGACAGGCGGAGGGAGGTGCCGCTCGGAGGCTCGCAGTCAGCCGGGCCGGGCCGACGCCGATTTGTCCAAGGGTTGGAAGCCGGCGGCGAGGAGCTTCCAAGGATTGGAAGGAACATCGAACACCGAACATTGAACACCCAACATCCAACAACTTGAAACTGGGAACTTGAAACTCCTCTTCCCCGAAACCTGAAACCTGACACCTGACACCCGGCCGGTTGACCGGAGCAATGTGTCACGCTATTGTATCACACATGAGAACAACCACGATCCGCGAGCTTCGGCACGACACAAACCGGGTCTTGGCCTGGGTGGCGGACGGGGAGTCGGTCGAGGTCCGTCGGCGGGGGGACCCGGTGGCGGTCCTGTGTCCCCGGCGTCGCGCCGGCCGGATCGCGCGGCCCGACTTCGCCGGGCGTCTGCACGCGATCTACGGCGACCGGGTGTTGCCGACCACGGGCAGCGACCTCGTGTCCGAGGCGCGCGGCGCGACGTGAAGGCCTACGCCGACACCGGCTTTCTCTGTTCCCTGTATGCGCCCGACGCGCACACGGTGCGTGCCGTTGGACGGATGAAGGCGCAGGACCTGCCGCTTCCGATCGTATGGCTGCATGACATCGAGTTCCGCAATGCGCTCCGGCTCCGGGTGTTTCGCCGGGAGATCACGCAGAGGGAGCGGGAATCGTCGCTGAACGCCTTGTTGGCGGACGTCGCGGACGGGGTGCTGGTGCATCGCGCCCCGCCGCTTCAGGACATCCTGAAGGAAGCCGAGCGATTGAGTGCCGTCCATTCCGAGAACCTGGGCACGCGGACGCTCGACATCCTGCACGTCGCGGCCGCGTTGGTTCTGGGGTGCTCCATGGTCCTCACCTTCGATCGCCGGCAGCGGGCCCTGGCGTCCGCCGCGGGCCTGCGCGCGCCGGAGATCTGATCCGCGCCCTCGTTCCCATCCCCCTCGACCCCCGCCCCTCCTCCCTCCCCTCCCGCTCCCCGACTCCCTGCTCTCCGCTCTTACCTCTCCGCTCTCCGCTCTCTGCCCGCCTCCCCGGCCCGGCTTGCACCGGCGGCTGAACGGTGCGAGCCTGTCGGGGGTCCAAACGACGCAACCCGAGGAGTATCGAATGTCGGATCAACCGATCGTGGGGAACGGGACCGCGCCGGGTGCGGCGACGGACGAGGACGTGGCGGCGATTGACCGGCTTCGGGGGCTGTACGAGCAGCTTCGCGGCGAGATCGGGCGGGTGATCATCGGGCAGGACGACGTCGTCCGGAAGCTGCTGATCTGCATCTTCGCGAGGGGCCACGCGCTGCTGATGGGCGTGCCGGGGCTGGCGAAGACGCTGCTCGTCCACACGCTCAGCGACCTGATGCACCTGAAGTTCAGCCGCATCCAGTTCACGCCGGACCTGATGCCCTCGGACATCACCGGCACGGAGATCCTGCAGGAGACCGACACGCCCGGGCGCCGCGCGTTCGAGTTCGTGCGCGGGCCGATCTTCGCGAACGTGGTGCTCGCCGACGAGATCAACCGCACGCCGCCGAAGACTCAGGCCGCGCTGCTGCAGGCGATGCAGGAGAACGCGGTCAACTACGGGTCCAACGCCTTCTCGCTCGCCCAGCCCTTCTTCGTGCTCGCGACGCAGAACCCGATCGAGCAGGAGGGCACCTACCCGCTGCCCGAGGCGCAGCTCGACCGCTTCATGTTCCTGATCCACGTCGACTACCCCACCGCCGACGAGGAGTTGCGCATCGCGCGCGAGACGACGGTCGGCGCGCTGCCGAAGCTCTCGCCCGTGCTGTCGGGGGAGGAGATCCAGGCCTACCAGCAGGTCGTGCGGCGCGTGCCGGTGCCGGACCACGTCTACGAGTACGTCGTGCGGCTCGTGCGCCGCTCGCGCCCGTCGCTGGCCGACGCGCCGGAGTGGACGAAGAAGTGGGTGCTGTGGGGCGCGGGGCCGCGCGCGGTGCAGTACCTCGTCCTCGGCGCCAAGGCCAACGCGGTGCTGCGCGGCAGCTACCTCGTGCAGGCGGAGGACGTCGACGCCGTGGCCGACCCCGTGCTCGCCCACCGCATCCTGACCAACTTCCACGCGGAGTCCGAGGGGATCAACAGCCGCGAGATCATCCGGCGGCTGATCGCCGAGAGCCGGGAGGCGTAGTCCGGTGGCCGGCGAGGCCCATCGCGAGTTCCTCGACTCCGCCGTGCTGGCGCGCCTGTCGCGCCTGGCCCTCAACGCGCGCGAGGCGATGCTCGGCAGCGTGACGGGCATCCACCGCAGCGCCACGCGCGGGTCGAGCGTCGAGTTCGCCGAGTACCGCAAGTACGTCCCCGGCGACGACATCCGGCACGTCGACTGGCGCGTCTACGCGCGGACCGACCGTTTCTTCATGAAGGAGTTCGAGGCCGACACGAACCTCCGCTGCCTGCTGCTCCTCGACGCGAGCGCCTCGATGGGCTTCGCGGCGAAGCACGGGACCAAGTTCGACTACGCGCGCCGCCTCGCCGCGACGCTGGCCTACCTGCTCGTGCACCAGGGCGACGCCGTCGGCCTCGTGCTGTTCAACGAGCGCGGCACCGTCGAGATCCCGCCGCGCCGATCGCCCGCGCACCTGAAGGCCGTCTTCGACGCCCTCGCCGCCGCCGAGCCGCAGGGGCGGACGACGCTGCTGGAGACCGTCCACGCCTACGCCGAGAAGGCCCGCCGCCGTGCGCTGGTCGTGCTGCTGTCCGACTGCTTCACCGAGCCCGCGCCGCTGCTCGACGGCTTCCAGCACATGCGGTTCCAGAAGCACGACCTGGCCGTCTTCCACCTGCTCGACCGGCTGGAGATCGACTTCTCGTTCGGCCGCCCGATGCGCTTCGCCGACCTCGAGGGGCCGTTCCAGATGATCACGGACCCGGCGGTCGTCGCGCAGGGCTACCGCGAGGCGCTCGACGCGTACCTCGAGTCCGTCGCGCGCGGCAGCCGCGAGTTCGGCGTCGACTACCAGCGCGTCGTGACCGACGCGGGCTACGAGCAGGTGCTCGCGGCCTTCCTGCTCCAGCGCCTGCGCGCCGGGGCGGGGGGAGGCGCCGCGTGACCTTCCTGCAGCCGTGGATGCTCTGGGGCCTGGCGGCCGCGTCGCTGCCGGTCCTGATCCACCTGCTCAACCGCCTCCGCTACCGCCGCATCGCGTGGGCCGCGATCCAGTTCCTGATCCAGGCCACGCGCAGCTCCACGCGCAACGCGCGGCTGCGGCACTACCTGATCCTCGCGTGCCGCACGCTCGCGATCTCCGCGTTCCTGCTGCTGCTCGCGCGTCCGATCGCCGGCGGGTGGCTCGGCGCGTCGCTCGCGGGCGCGCCGGACATGGTCCTCGTGCTGCTCGACCGCTCCGCCAGCATGGAGACGGTCGACCCGCGCGTGCAGACGAGCCGCCGCGAGCAGGCGCTCGCCCTCCTCGCCGGCGTGCCGCGCGAGCGGTTCGCGTCGACGCGCTTCGTCCTGCTCGACAGCGCCACCGCCGCGCCGCAGGAGATCGCCGGTCCCGCCGCGCTGCCCGTGCTGGCCCTCGCGGCGGCGACGGACACCGCCGCCGACCTCCCGGCGCTCGTGCGCGCGGCGGCGGACGCGATCGCGCGCGACCGCCCGGGGCGCGTCGAGGTCTGGATCGCCTCCGACCTGCAGGCGTCGAACTGGCGGCCGGACGCGCGGGAATGGCGCGATCTGGCGGCGACGCTCGCGGCGCTGCCGCAGGACGTGCGCGTCCGCGTGCTCTCCCTCGCCGCCCCGGCGCGCGGGAACCGGTCGGTGACGCTGCGCGAGGCGCGGCGGATCCGGTCCGGCGGCGCGGCGAGCGTCGAGATGGTCGTCGACCTCGCTCAGGATCCGGCCGCCGGGCCTGCGAAGGTGCCGCTGACCCTGGTCGTCAACGGCGCCCGGACCCCGGTCGAGGCCGCGATCGAGGGGGCCTCGCTCACGCTCACGCGCAGCGTGCCGTGGCCGGCCGGGACCGACGTGCTCTGGGGCGGCCTCGAGCTTCCGGCGGACGGCAACCCGCGGGACAACGCCTGCCGCTTCGCGCTCGGCGTGCCGGGCGCACTGCACGCGGTCGTCGTCGCGGATGACGCCGCCTGCGGCGAGCGCCTGCGCCTCGCCGCCGCGCCGCTGCCGGACCAGGGCCGTACCGCGGCGCTGGCCGCGCCCGCCGCCCTCGCCGGGGCCCTGGCCCGCGAGCCGGCGCTCGCGGTCTGGCAGGGGGCGGCGCCCGGCGGCGGGCCGGCCGCCGCGCTGGAGGACTTCGCGCGGCGCGGCGGGACGGTGCTGCTGATGCCGCCCGGCGCCGAGCCGGCCGCCGCCGCGGGGGCCTCGCCGCTGGGCCTCGCGTGGACCGCCGCCGAGGCGGCGCCGGCGGAGGCCGCCTTCCGCGTCGCCGTATGGGAGGAGATGGAGGGGCCGCTGGCGCGGACGCTGGACGGTCGAAGCCTTCCGGTCGCCGCGCTGGAGGTTCGCCGCCGCGCGGGGTTCGCGGCCTCCGGCGCCGATGCGGCGGACGGCGGGTGGCTTCCGATCGCGACGTTCGTCGACGGCCGCCCGCTGCTGGCGCGGCGGAACGTCGGGGCCGGGCGGATCTACGCGCTGTCGACGCTCGCGGTCGACGGATGGTCGGGCCTCGGCGACGGCTGGATCCTCGTGCCGCTGGTCCAGCGCCTGATGGAGGAGGGCGGCCGGCGGCTCGGCGGCGGCGTGACGGCGGAGTGCGGCGCGTGGCGGCCCGCGTCGGCGGACGAGCGGTGGGAGTCGGTCGAGGGCGGGGGCGGGTCCGACGCGGCGGTGGCGGCGGGCGTGTACCGTTGCGGCGCGCGCCGGGTCGCGCTGAACCGTCCGGCCGCGGAGGACGATCCCGAGAGGGTGGACGAGGCCCGCGTGCGGGCGCTCTTCGCGCCGGTCCGCGTCGACATCGTCGCCGACCTTGCCGGGCGCGGCTCGGCGCCGGCGGTGCAGAGCGAGCTGTGGCCGCTGCTGCTGATCGTGGCGATGCTCTTCCTGCTGGCGGAGGGGGTGCTGCTCGTCGGCGAGCACGCGCCGCGTCCGTCGGCGGGTCGCGGGGAGGTTCCGTCGTGACGGAGACCTTCTGGAGCTTCGACCCGGCGTGGTGGCGCGTCGCGGTGGCGGTGGCGGCGCTGGTGGCCGGCGCGTGGCTCGCGCGCGAGCACGCGCGGCGGGCCGGCGGCCGTGCGATGGCGGCGCTCGAGGCGCTGCGGGTGGTCATCCTGCTGCTGCTGGCGCTCACGCTGCTCAAGCCCGAGCGGGTCCGCCGGATCCGTCGCGAGGAGCGGATGCGCGTCGCGGTGCTCTGCGACGCCTCCGGCAGCATGGCGACGCGCGACGTCGCGGCGGGCGGCGGCGCGGCGGTCACCCGCGCGGAGTGGCTGGCGGCCGAGCGGGCGCGCAAGTTCTGGACGCCGCTGGAGACGGCCTACGACGTCGTCGTGGGCGACGTCTGCGCCCCGCCGGCGGACGCGGCGGCGGACGCGGATCCCGGCACGGACCTCAACGCGGCGCTCGAGGGCGTCGCGAAGGCGGGCGGCTCCGTCCGCGCCGCGCTGCTGATCTCCGACGGCGACTGGAACGCGGGCGCGCCGCCCGTCGCGGCGGCGACGCGGCTGCGGATGCGCGGCGTGCCGGTGTGGACGGTCGTGGCGGGAAGCGACCGGTTCCTGCCGGACCTCGAGCTGGCCTCCGTCGCGGCGCCGGCCTACGGCCTGGTCGAGGAGACGATCGCGATCCCGTTCACGGTGCAGAGCCGGCTGCCGCGCGAGGTGCGGACCGAGGCCGTGCTCGAGCGCGACGGCCGCGTCGTGGCGCGCAAGCCGCTCGTGATCCCCGCGATGGCGCTCGTGCAGGAATCGATCGCGTTCGACCCCGACACCGAGGGCGAGGCGCGGCTGGCGGTGCGGATCCCGGTGGAGGGCGACGAGACGCAGCCGGCGAACAACGCGCGCGAGTTCCGCATGGCGCTGCGGCGCGAGGTGCTGCACGTGCTGGTGATCGACACGCTGCCGCGCTGGGAATACCGCTACCTCCGCAACGCGCTCGCGCGCGACCCCGGCGCGGACGTGCGCTGCCTGCTGCTGCATCCGTCGCTCGGTCCCGGCGGCGGGCGGGACTACCTGCCCGTGTTCCCGCCGACGCGGCAGGAGCTGTCGTCGTTCGACGTGGTCTTCCTCGGCGACGTCGGCGTGAAGCCGGGGCAGCTGACGGAGGACCAGGCGGCGCAGATCCGGGGGCTCGTGGAGCAGCAGGGCAGCGGGCTCGTCTTCCTGCCCGGCCGGATGGGGCACCAGGCGTCGCTCCCGGCCTCGCCGCTCGGCGACCTGATGCCCGTCGCGCTCGACGCCGTCGCGCCGGAAGGGTTCGGATCGGCCATCGAGTCGCGCCCGGTGCTGACCACGCGCGGGCGCGAGCACCTGCTGACGCTGCTCGCCGCGACGCCGGAGCAGAACGAGGCCCTGTGGCGCGGGCTGCCGGGGTTCCACTGGTACGCGCCGGTGCTGCGCGCGCGCCCGGGCGGCGACGTGCTGGCGGTGCATGCCGAGGCGCGCAACGAGCACGGGCGGATCCCGCTGCTCGTCACGCGCGAGGCCGGCAACGGGAAGGTGCTCTTCATGGGCACCGACAGCGCGTGGCGGTGGCGGCGGGGCGTCGAGGACACCTACCACTACCGCTTCTGGGGCCAGGTGGCGCGCTGGATGGCGCACCGGCGGCACCTCGCGCACGCCGAGGGCATCCGCTTCTTCTTCAGCCCCGAGTCGCCGGCGGCGGGGGACCGCGTGGCGATCCACGCGACGGCCTTCGACGGGGTCGGGCTGCCGCTCGAGCAGGGGACGGTCGGCGCACGCATCGTCGCGCCCGGCGGCGGCGAGACCGCGATCACCCTCGCGCCCGAGCCGGGAGGGTGGGGCACGTTCCGCGGGATGTTCGTCGCGCGCGACGGGGGACCGCACAAGGTCGCGGTGCGCTGCGCCGAGACCGGCCGCGAGGTCGAGGCGACGCTCGACGTCGCGCGGACGGTCCGCGAGCGCGTCGGCCGGCCGGCCCGGTCCGACGTCCTCCGCGAGATCGCCTCCATCACCGGCGGGCGCTGCGTCCCGGCCGCCGGCCTCGCCTCCGTGCTCGAGCAGATCCGCATCCTCCCCGAGCCCGAGCCGGTCGAGGAGCGCTTCCGCCTCTGGTGCAGCGCCGCGTGGGGCGCGGGGATCGTCGGCCTGCTCGCCCTGTACTGGTGCGGGAGGAAGCTCGCGGGTAAGATCTAGGAGAACGCCGAACATCGAACGCCGAACATCGAACATCGAACGAGGACGTCAACAACCAACATCCAACAGCCAACAGCCAACAACCAAGCCGGAGCGAAGAGAGAAGAGCGCAGAGCGAAGAGCGGAGAGCGGAGAGCCCAGCACCCAGCACCCAGAACCCAGCACCCAGCACCCAGCACCCAGAGCCCAGCACCCAGCGCCCAGCTTTTC
>VGWF01000090.1 GCA_016873715.1 Lentisphaerota bacterium
CCCCACGTTGTCGTACCCCGCGCCGGCCAGCCGCCCGAGGTCCTGGATGTTGTCGAGCCAGGTGTCGTGGAAGATCTCCCTGCCGTGCCGTTCATAGAGCTCGCGCACCTCGGTGGGGCTCATGCCCCGCGCGAGGCCCAGGGCGATGAGGGCGCCGGTCGACGTTCCGGCCAGCAGGTCGGCACGGTCGATCCAGCCCTGCACCTCCCGCTCCAGGCGCTCCAGGAGGATGACCGTGAGAAGGCCGCGGATGCCGCCGCCGTCGAACGACAGGATTCGATGGGCCATGGCGCTGGATCCCCGCCGCCACTCTACCAGAAGACCGTGAACGCGCCGCTCTTCAACTGCGGCTTCATGTCGGCCCACGGCACCCAGCGGACGCTGCCGTCGACGAACCCCTCGTTGCCCCCCGCCGGGTTCTTCCCGGGCAGGTGGTTGACGCCCCGGCGCGTGTCCGGCCCGTACCAGCCGTAGCCGCTCCATTCGCGGATGACATCGACCCAGAGGACCTTGATCGACGGGTCGTCCGTCGTCTTCGTGGGGAACACCGGCGACTTCAGGTGCGTCTGGACCGGGGTCCAGCCGCTGAACGCCGAGGGCATGTCCTTCGCAAGATAGGTGTAGCCCCACACCGATTCCTTCCCCGCGCCGCCCCAGTTCCAGAAGATGTCGAAGTCCCAGTCGCGCCGGTTGCTCGGGCAGTAGCAGTGCTTCCGGGTGATCGTCTCGGTGGAGATCAGCGGGTTGTTGGTGAGATAGCGGAACCAGTAGGGCGACGCGCTCACGTGCAGCCGGGGGTAGGCGCGGTTGTTGTCGATCGCGGCCGCGAGCGTGCTGGTGAGAAGGGCCTTCATGTTGGCGGCGCACGAGGTCCGCCGCGCCTTCTCGAGGGCCTTGCCGATCTGCGGAACCGTCAGCAGCATCAGGATCGCGATGACGGCGATGACGACCAGGAGTTCCACCAGCGTGAAGCCCGCGGACCCCGTCGCGAGCCGCCGGAACCCCCGGGATTCGCACCCCGACCACCGGCCACGGACCGATCTCATGGTGCAACCATACTCCTCCCGGAAGTCGTGCGAAACCCGGAAGACCGGGAAAAGAGGTCCCCGGCCCCGGATTGCCGAAGCCCGCCGGGCAGGCTACAGTACGCGGCCCGTTGCGGACGACGGGCGGGGCGAGGGCCATGAACGCGTTTGAGTATCGGAACGGCGTGCTGCACGCCGAGGGTGTGTCGGTCGAGGACCTGGCGCTTCGCCACGGGACGCCGCTCTACGTCTACAGCCGCGGCCACCTCGAGGCCCAGTTCCGGGCGCTGAGCGGCGCGCTCGCCGACGTGGCCCCGCAGGTCTTCTTCGCGGTCAAGGCCAACAGCAGCGCCGCGGTGATCCGCGTGATGGCCCGCCTCGGCGCCGGGGCGGATGTCGTTTCCGGCGGAGAGCTCTTCCGCGCGGTCCGGGCGGGCATCGAGCCGGGACGGGTCGTCTTCGCCGGCGTGGGCAAGACCGCGGCGGAGATCGACCACGCGATCGGGCAGGGGATCCAGTACTTCACCGTCGAGTCCGAGCCGGAGATCGAGCGCATCTCCGCCTGCGCCGCGCGCCTCGGCCGGCCGGGACGCATCGCGTTGCGCGTCAACCCGGACGTCGATCCGAAGACCCACAAGTACACGAGCACCGGCAAGAAGGAGAACAAGTTCGGCGTCGACCTCGAACGCGCGGAGAAGGCCTACGACCTCGCCGCGTCGCTGCCGGGGATCGAGATCGCGGGCCTCCACATGCACCTCGGCTCGCCGCTGGCCGACGAGACGCCCTACGTCGAGGCCCTCGACAAGGTCGCCCCGCTCTGCGCGCGGCTGAGGGGCCGTTTCGCCTCGTTCCGCCATCTGGACATCGGCGGCGGCTACGGCATCCCGTACCGGCCCGGCCAGAAGCCGTTCGATCTCTCCGCCTTCGCCGCGGCGGTCGTGCCGCGCCTGAAGGCGACCGGCCTGCGCGTGGGCATCGAGCCGGGCCGGTTCTTCACCGGCAACGCGGGCATCCTCGTCACGACGGTCCAGTACGTGAAGGAGAACCCCTTCCGGAAGTTCCTGATCGTCGACGCGGCGATGAACGACCTGATCCGCCCGCCGCTCTACCAGGCGCACCACGAGATCGTCGCCGTCCGCGCGACGGAAGGGACCGTCTTCGGCGACGTCGTCGGACCGGTGTGCGAGTCGGGCGACTTCCTCGCCCAGGAGCGGACCCTGCCCGCGGTCCCCGCCGGCGGCCTGCTTGCCGTTCTCAGCGCCGGCGCCTACGGCATGGTCATGGCGTCGAACTACAACAGCCGCGGCCGCGCCGCCGAGGTGCTCGTCGACGGCGCCCGCTCCGCCGTCGTGCGCGAGCGCGAAACGTGGGACGATCTCGTCCGCGGCGAGTCGATCCCCGAGTGGCTGGGCTGACGCACCGCGGGGCGTCCCGCCGCCGGTCGGACGTGGGGGCGGCCCCCGGGACGATGGACCGAAGGACGGCGGGCGCGCGAGCGTGCGGACCGTCGGGCCGGCCGGGTGCGGCGCGGTCCGGAACAGAGGGGCGGGGGCGCCGGAGGCGGGGAGTCCTGCGGGCCGGGCCCCGGCGGTGAAACTTGGAACAGCCGGGAGGTGCAGGATGCGACGGGGCATGACGTGGGTGGCGGTTGTGTTGTTGGGGTTCGCTGCGGAGGCGGCCCGGGCGCAGGCGCCGGCCGCGCCGAAGAAGGCCTACGACATCGCGGCGTTCGTGTGGCCGTCGTACCACCCGGACGACCGGGCGCGGATCTTCTGGCCGATGGGCATCGGCGAGTGGGAGACCGTGATGAAGAACGAGGCCCACTTCGAGGGCCACCAGCAGCCGCGCCGGCCGGTGTGGGGCTACGTCAACGAGGCCGACCGCTACGTGATGGAGATGCAGATCGCCGCGGCGGCGGACCACGGCGTCAACGTCTTCATCTACGACTGGTACTGGTACGACGGCATGCCGTACCTCGAGGCCTGCCTGAACGACGGCTACCTCAGGGCCCGCAACAACGACCGCGTGAAGTTCTACCTGATGTGGGCGAACCACGACGTGAACCTGATGTGGGACCGCCGCAACTCCGACGACGCCGCGACGAAGAAGAACAAGGCGACCATCTGGCGGGGTGCCGTCAGCCGGTCCGAGTTCGAGACGATTGCGCGGCGGTGGATCGGGAAGTACTTCGGCCATCCGTCCTACTACAAGATCGGCGGCAAGCCGGTGCTGATGATCTACGATCTGAACAAGCTCATCGAGGGGCTCGGCGGCGTCGGGGCGACGCGCGAGGCGCTTGCGTGGCTCCGGGATGAGGTGAAGAAGGCCGGCCATCCGGGGCTCGAACTGCAGCTCTCGATGCGCAAGCACAGCGAGAAGAGCCTCTCCGGCATCGCCGGCGACAACCTCGGCACGCAGAAGGAGGTCGTCGAGACGCTCGGCTTCGACTCGCTGACCCACTACCAGTTCTGCCACTTCGCGAACGTGAACCGGGACTACACCGAGGTGATGGTGGACGTGCGCAAGGAGTGGGAGACCGTGCGGACCGGCTACAAGGCGGCCTACTACCCCCACGTGTCCGTCGGCTGGGACAGCAGCCCGCGCACCCCGAAGCGCCTCGGCGCCGTGATGACGAACAACACGCCGGCGAACTTCGAGCGGGCGCTGCGCGACGCCAAGGCGTTCCTCGACGCCCACCCCGGCGCCGCGCCGCTGATCACCGTCAACAGCTGGAACGAGTGGACCGAGACCAGCTACCTCCAGCCGTGCGACCTGTACGGCTACGGCTACCTCGAGGCGTTGAAGCGGGTGTTCGTCGGGGAGTGAGGGACGAGGGACGAGGGGCGGGGGACGGGGGACGAGGGACGGGGGACGAGGGACGAGGGGCGGCGGACGAGGGGGGAGGGGCGGATGAATCGTGGAATCGCGATCGGGGCGCTGCTGGCGGCGGGACTGGCCGCGGCGGTGCGGGCGGACGACGAGATGGCGGCCGGGTTCGCGGCGCCGCCGGACGACACGCGCCCGTGGTGCTACTGGTACTGGATCAGCGACAACCTCACGAAGGACGGCATCACGCGCGACCTCGAGGCGATGGCGCGCGTCGGCATCGGCCAGGCGCTGATCGGTAACGTCGTCGACCCCGACACCCCGCTCGGCGGCGTGAAACTGATGTCGGACGCATGGTTCGACTGTATGGCCCACGCGGCGGTCGAGGCGAGGCGTGTCGGCGTCGGTCTCGGTTCCTTCAACAGCCCCGGCTGGAGCCAGTCCGGCGGGCCCTGGGTCGCTCCGACGCAGGCCATGCGGTATGTCGCCTTCTCCGAGACCCGCGTCCGCGGCCCCGCGAGGTTCGAGGCGAGGCTGCCGGTCCCGAAGGAGCCGTTCCAGGACATCGCCGTGCTCGCGTTCCCGGCCCCGCGCGGCGAGGAGACGGCGCCGCGTCCGTCGGCCGTGCGCTGCACGCCCGCGGCCGCGGGTGCCGCGGCGCTCGCCGACGGCGATCCCGGGACGGCCTGCGAGTTTCCCGAGGGCGCGAACATCGCGGGGAAGGGCGTCACGATCGATCTCGAGTACGAGCGGCCGTTCGACGCCCGGAGCCTGACGCTCCACCCGGGCCCCGGCAGTTTCGCCGTGAAGTGCGAGCTTTCGGCGGCGGGCGCGGACGGCGCCTTCCGGCCCGTGCGCGAGTTCGTGATGGACCGCAAGGCCCTGGCGCGGCCGAAGTACGCCGTCAATGTCGGATTCCTCCTCCGCGGCCCCGCCGTCGTCTCGTTCCCGGCGGTCACGTCGCGGATCTTCCGCCTTCGGGCGACGCTGCAGGCGGTCGAGGGCGCCAAGGCCGCTCCGGGATCGACGGGGACGGTCTTCGAGCCGCCGGCGCTCGGCGAGATCGCTCTCTCCGCCGCGGCCCGGGTTGACCGCGCCATCGAGAAGCAGCTCGGCAAGATGTCGTCCTCGACGCTGCCGTCGTGGGGCGCTTATCTCTGGCCGCCGTCGACGGAGCCGGAGTCGGCCGGCTTCGCGGTGGCGCCGCCGGGGATCGTGTCCCTCGGCGACCGCCTCGCCGCCGACGGCACGCTGCGGTGGGACGTGCCCGCCGGCGACTGGATCATCCTGCGCGCGGGCATGACACCGACCGGTGCGAAGAACCACCCGACGACCGACGAGGGGTGCGGCCTCGAGGTGGACAAGATGAACCGCGACGCCATCGAGTCGCACTACCGCGGCTTCATGGCCCCGTTCCTCGCGCGCGTGCCGCCCGCCGCGCGCTCCGCGGTGAACCGCGTCGTCATCGACAGCTACGAGGTCGGCTCGCAGAACTGGACCGACGGCTTCCACGTGTCGTTCGAGAAGGCCTTCGGCTACGACCCGCGCCCGTGGCTGCCGGTGCTGACCGGCCGCATCGTCGGCAGCGCGGACCTCTCCGACCGCTTCCTGTGGGATCTCCGCCGTCACATCGCCGACCGCATCGGCACGGAGTACGTCGGAGGCCTGCGCGATGTCGCGCGGCGCGACGGCCTTCGGCTGTGGCTGGAGAACTACGGGCACTGGGGCTTCCCCGCCGAGTTCCTGCAGTACGGCGGGCAGAGCGACGATCTCGGCGGCGAGTTCTGGATCCGCGAAGGGCCGCTCGCACCGCGCGAGGGCCTCGAGCTGCGCGCCGCGTCGTCCGCCGCGCACCTCTACGGCAAGCGCTCGGTCTACGCCGAGGCGTTCACCTCCGCCCGCTCGTTCCTCGAATCGCCGGGCAACCTCAAGGCGGTGGGCGACTGGGCCTACTGCCAGGGCATCAACCATTTCGTCCTGCACGTCTACATCCATCAGCCGTGGGAGGACCGGAAGCCCGGCGTCAACGCGTGGTTCGGCACCGAGTTCAACCGCCACAACACGTGGTTCGAGCCGTCGAAGGCGTGGGTCGACTACCTGCGCCGCTGCCACTTCCTGCTGCGCCGCGGGGCGAGCGTCGCCGACGTCGCCTACTTCATCGGCGACGATACGCCGAAGATGACCGGCATCCGTCAGCCCGCGCTGCCGGCCGGTTACGACTACGACTTCATCAACGCCGACGCGCTGCTCACCCGCGCGACGGTCCGGGACGGCCGCCTCGTGATCCCCGACGGGCCGTCGTACGCGCTGCTCGCGCTGCCGCCGCAGGACACGATGCGGCCGGAGACGCTGCGCCGGATCCGGGACCTGGTCACGGAAGGCGCCTCGATCCTCGGCCCGCCTCCCGTCCGCTCGCCGAGCCTCAAGGGCCACCCGGGGTGCGACGCCGAGGTGGCGAAGCTGGCGGCGGAGCTGTGGGGGGCGGAGAGTCCCGGTCCTTCGGCGCAAGGCGCGAAGGCGGCGGCTCGTCCCTCGTCCCTCGCCCCGCGTTCTTTCGGCCGCGGCCGCGTGTACCGCGGCAACGATCTCGCCGGCGCGCTGCGTGAACTCGGCGCGGAGCCCGCGGTGAACGCGCCCGCGGGCATCCTCTGGACGCACCGCCGGGAGGGCGACGCGGACCTGTTCTTCGTCTGCAACCCGACCAACGCACCGGTCCTCGCCGACGTGTCCTTCCGCGTCGCCGGCCGCGCGCCGGAGCTCTGGCATCCCGACACGGGCGCGCGCGAAGCGGCGGCGTGGTACGAATCGGCCGGCGGCCGCACGCGCGTGCCGCTCGCGCTCGACCCGAACGGATCGGTCTTCGTCGTCTTCCGCCGACCGGCGTCGGGCGCCCCGGTGGCCCGCGTCCTCAAGGACGGGCGGCCGCTCGCGCCCGGAGCCGTGGCGTGCCCGGTGCGCGTCACGCGGACGGACGCCGGCGGCGTCGAGCTGGCGGCGACGGAGTCCGGCCGCTACACGCTGGTCCGGGCGGACGGGCGGGAGACGGTGACCGACGTGGCGCTGCCGCCGGCCGTCGAGCTGTCCAACCCTTGGAAGGTCCGTTTCCCCGGCCTTCCAACCCTTGGAAGCCCGATCGAGTGGCCCCGGCTGGTGTCGTGGACGGAACACGCCGACGACGCGGTGAAGTCCTTCTCGGGAACGGCGACGTACGCGACGCGGTTCGATCTTTCCGTCGACGCGCTGAAGGCGGGGCGCCGGCTGACCCTCGACCTCGGCGCGGTCGAGGCCATCGCCCGGGTCCGGCTCAACGGGCGTGACCTGGGCGTCCTCTGGAAAACCCCCTTCGCGGTTGACATCACCGGCGCGGCGCGCGCCGGCGCGAACGAGCTGGAGGTCGAGGTGACCAATCTCTGGTGGAACCGGCTGGTCGGCGACGACCGGCTGTCGGCCGGCTCGAAGACGACGTTCACCACGGCGCCGCCGCGGACGCCGCGCGACCGGTTGCTGCCCTCGGGCCTGCTGGGCCCGGTGGCGGTGACGTTCATGGAGGTCCGCCCGTGCGAGTAACCGCGTCCGTCGCCGTGTTCGCCGCCCTCGTCATGGCAACGTCCGTCGTTGTGCGGTCCGCCGGGGCGGACAACGGGACCGCGCCGGACGGCCGGCGCGAGCGGGCGGTCCGCACCCCGCCGCCGACGCGCCCGCCGCTGGAGCCCGTGGAGGTCGCGAACCTGCCGGCCGGCGTCGAGCGGGTCGAGCTCTTCCTACTCCTCGGCCAGTCGAACATGAAGGGCCGCGGCGTCATGCCCGACGAGCCGAAGCGCGACCCGCGGGTCATCATGATGCACCTCCGCGACGACCGCTGGTATCTCGCGCGCCACCCGCTTCACCTGACGGGCGACGCGACATCCTTCGCCGGGGCCGACAACGCCGGCGTCGGGCCCGGCCTGTCGTTCGCCGAGACGCTTGCCGCCCGCGATCCGAAGGTGCGCATCGGGCTGGTCCCGTGCGCGGTCGGCGGCTCGAGCATCCGGCTCTGGCAGAAGGGCGCGAAGCTCTACGACGAGGCCGTGCGGCGAGCGAAGCTGGCCGTGGAGAACGCGGCGCCGGTGAAGGGCCGCATCCGCGGCGCGCTGTGGCTGCAGGGGGAGGCGGATGCGAAGCCGGAGGCGCTCCCGGACCACAAGACCGCGCTGCTGAGGACGATCGCGGACCTCCGCGCGGACCTCGGCCTCCCGGACCTGCCGTTCATCGCCTGCACGATCGGCGAGCTGGCCGAGCCGGACCGGCTGTCGGACAAGGCCGCGATGAACGCGATCCTGCTCGCGCTGCCCGGCGCATGCCGCGGAACGGCGTGCGTCGATGCCCGCGACCTCAAGGGCCACATCGGCGACCGCGTGCATTTCGACGCCGCCTCGCAGACCGAGATCGGGCGGCGTTACGCCGCGGAGTGGATCAAGCTCGTTCAGCCGTGAAGGAGAACCGGGACGTGAACCATGGCATCGCACCGACGCTCGCCCTGCTGCTCGCCGGCGCCTGCACCGCGCTCTGCGCGCCGCGGCCGCCGAACGTCATCCTGATGATGGGCGACGACCACGGATGGGAGGAGACGGGCTACCACGGGCATCCGCACGTGAAGACGCCGGTGCTCGACGAGATGGCGGCGCAGGGGCTGCGGCTCGACCGGTTCCACTCCGCGCACCCGAGCTGCTCGCCGACGCGGGCGAGCTTCCTCACCGGGCGGCATCCGAACCGGATGGGCACGTTCACGCCCGGCTGGTCGTTCCGGCCGGAGGAGGTCACCCTCGCGCACGTGATGCGGAAGGCGGGCCACCGCTGCGCGCACTTCGGCAAGTGGCACGTCGGGGCGGTGAAGAAGGAATCGCCGGTCAGCCCCGGCGCGATGGGTTTCGACGAGTGGCTCTCGCACGACAACTTCTTCGAGCTGAACCCGTCGCTCTCGCGCAACGGCGGTCCGCCGCAGGTGTTCGAGGGCGAAAGCTCCGAGATCCTCGTGCGCGAGGCGATCGCGTTCGTCGACCGCGCCCGGAAGGAGGGGACGCCGTTCTTCGCCGTCGTGTGGTTCGGCTCGCCGCACGAGCCCTACAGCGGCCTGCCGGCGGACCTCGCGCTCTACGACGACCTGCCCGCGAAGTACGCGAAGAAGGTGCGCCTGACCTCGAACGAAACCGGAGGCCCCGTCACGCGCCCGCTCGGCGAGGTGTTGCGCGAGCGCTACGCGGAGATCACCGCGATGGACCGCGCGATCGGCGTGCTGCGGAAGCACCTCGCCGCCGCCGGCCTGCGCGACGACACGCTGCTCTTCTACTGTGGCGACAACGGAACCTCGCCCGACGCCACGCTCGCCTCGCCGCATCGCGGAACGAAGGGGCAGATCTACGAGGGCGGCACGCTCGTCCCCGGCCTCATCGAATGGCCCGCGCGCATCCGGAAGCCGCGCACGACGGACGTCCGCGCGACGACCAGCGACCTGCTGCCGACCCTCTGCGCGATCGCCGGCCAGCCGCCGCCGGGCCGTCCGCTCGACGGCATCGACCTGACGCCGGTGCTCGACGGCACGATGACCACGCGCCCGTCGCCGGTCTTCTTCTGGGACTACAACGTCGCGCGCCTGGCCTCCGCGGACGCGCCGCCCTACATCGACCCGCGGCTCCAGGAGGGCACCACGCCGCTCGTCAAACTCGCCGGCGGCAAGGCCACGCGCGACTTCAGGAACCTGCGCCATCCGGGGGTCTTCACCGACGCCGACTTCCTCGGCCCCCGGGCGGTCATCGACGGCCCGTTCAAACTCGTCATCCACGACGGCGGCAAGGCCGCCGCCGCCCGGGTCGAGCTCTTCGACCTCGACGCCGACCCCGCGGAGAAGACCGATCTCGCCGGCCGCCAGCCGGAGCGTGTCGCACAGCTCCGGGCGGAGCTCCTCGAGTGGCAACGGTCCGTGCTGAAGAGCCTCGCCGGCGCGGATTATGTGAAGTGACCGGACCGGGAAGGAGACCGCCCGAACCATGAAGACCATCCATGTATCGCTTGCGCTGCTCGGCGCCGTGCTCGCCCCCGCGGTCGCGCCGGCGGCGGCTGTCCTGCCCAACGTCATCCTCGTCCTCGCCGACGACCTCGGCGCGAAGGAGCTGTCGTGTTACGGCAACCGGGAGCACAAGACCCCGAACCTCGACCGCATGGCCGCGGAGGGGGCTCGGTTCGAGACGTTCTTCGCCAACCCGCTCTGCACGCCCACGCGCGTCGCGCTGATGACGGGGCAGTACGGCTTCCACAACGGGTTTCTCGGAATGCAGAACCCTGTCTTCACGCCCGCCCCCGACTCGCCGCAGGCGGAGATCGGCAACCACTTCACCCACGCGGACCTGCTCAAGTCGAAGGGCTACGCGACCGCGCTCGCCGGCAAGTGGCAGCTCTCCGGAGTCCTGCCGACGCTGGTGCGCGACGCCGGCTTAGACGAGTACCGGATGTGGGCCTACGACCACAACCTGCCGGAGGGCGTGAAGCATCCCGCGCACGAGAAGGGAGGACAGGCCAGCCGCTACTGGCATCCGAGCATCGTCGAGAACGGGACCTACCTGCCGACGAAGCCCGACGACTATGGCCCGGACTTCTTCAACGACTTCGTCATCGACTTCGCGCGCCGGCACAAGGCCGGGCCGTTCTTCGTCTACTACACGTCCGTGCTCACGCACAGCCCGCACCTGGAGACGCCGGATCCGGCGCATCCGGGCAAGCGCTGGCCGGCGACGTTCCAGTCGAACCTGGAGTACCTCGACCATCTCATGGGCCGGCTCATGGCGGCGCTGAAGGCGGAGGGGCTGGACGAGACGACCCTGGTGATCTTCATCGGCGACAACGGCACCGGCGGCGACGGCAAGGGCACGGTGACCGAACTCGGCGCGCGCGTGCCCTGCATCGTCCGCGGCCCCGGCGTGAAGCCCGGGCTCGTGTCGCGCGCGGTGGCTGACCTGACCGACATCCTGGCCACGCTGGCCGAGGTCTCCGGCGCGGAACGGCCGAAGGACCGGGTGTTCGACGGCCACAGTCTCGTCCCGGTGCTGCGCGGGGAGAAGGAGCGGCACCGCGACTGGATCTACAGCCATCTCGACGACGGGCGCGTCCTGCGCGACGAGCGCTGGCTGCTCGAGATCGGCAAGGGCGGCAAGGGCGAGAAATTCTTCGATTGTGGCGATCGCCGCGACGGCACCGGCTACAAGGACGTCACCGGCTCGTCCGACCCCGACGTGAAGGCCGCCCGCGCGCGGTTTGCGGAGGTCCTCGTCGGGATGCCCGCGCCGAATCCGCGCGAAGGTGTGGCGGCGAAGGCGGGGAAGGGGACGAAGAGGGGTGCGGAGCCGAAGAAGGCGGCCGCAGCGGCCGAACCGCCGCCGGCCGCGGTCAAGGTCGACCGCTTCCCCAAGCGCGACTTGAACGGCGACGGCGCCCTCGACCGCGACGAGTTCATGAAGACGATGACCGGCAGGGATCCCGCCGCCGGCGAAACCCGGTTCAAGTCGATGGACGCCAACAGCGATGGTCGCGTGACGAGGGAGGAGTTCCTTCGCGTGGTGGAGGGTGAAAAATGATCCGCACGGCCCCGATGCTCGCCGCCGTTCTGCTGGCGTCGCTGGGCGCGGCGGCGGATGGCGACCGGCTTCCGGCGTTCTCGTGGGATCGCGTGCCTTGTTATCAGCACATTCGCAAGGACACTGCGTTTTCGGACGAGGAGGTGCGCTATCTCGCTTCGTTCCCGCTCGTGACGCTGGAGAAAGGCACCGGGGCGAAGACGTCCGGTTCGACCGAGGCGGGCACGTTGGCCGCGGCCAGGGCGATCAAGGCCGTCAATCCGGCCGCCAAGGTCCTGTACTACCGCAACGTCATCGTTCACTACGGCGCCTACGCGGCCAATGCGTCCCTGGAGGGCATTCCGGGCGCGTTGCTGGTCGGGAATGACGGCAGCGACAAACTCGTGCGCGGCCGCGTCCAGGCCTATGACCTGTCCAACGAGCGGATGCGCGACTGGTGGGTGGACAACGTCCGGCAGGTCTGCGCCGACCGCTCGATCGACGGCGTCTTCCTCGACGGCAACGTGAAGATCCTCGAGCCGGAGTACCTGCGCCGGGAGATCGGCGAGGTGAAGAAGGCTGCGCTGGTCGAGGGGTACGACTCGATGATGAAGGCGACCCGGCGCGTGCTCGGGCCGGAGAAGCTCCTGGTGGCCAATCTGCTGCGCGCGCGCTTTCCGGATTCCGGCCTGGGGCGGCTGCGCGCGTTCGACGGCTCTTACATCGAAGCGTTCGAAACCGCCGTGGGGAACGTGCCGGTGAAGGACTACGTGGCCAGGGGCATCGCGGCCTTCCAGGAGGCGGCGCGTCAGGGGTTCCTCGTCGCGTTCACCGCCGGCCTGGGAGAGGAGGATGCCGGGGAGGCGCGGAACCGGCAGCGCACCGACGAGATCCGCCAGGGCCTTCCGGCGGGCGAGGCGGCCAGCCGCCGTTTCACCTACCTGCTGGCGGTCTTCCTCGTGTGCGCCGAGAAGCACAGCTACTTCTGCGCTCACGACGGATACGGTGCGGAGGCGAGCAAGGTCTGGATGACGCGTCCGCCGGAGCTGGAACGTCCGCTGGGTCCGCCGAAGGGGCCGGCCGTGCGTTCGGGCGACGTCTACACACGGGAATTCGCTCGCGCCTCGGTCCGCGTGGATCTGGAAGCCCAAGCCGCCCGGATCGACTGGAGATGAGCAAGCGGCGCAACGCGCATCGGAACCGGACGCAAACCGGGGGTATCGCGTTTCCCGGAGACGTGGCATAGTTGTCCCGCCATGCGCCTCGACGCCCATCAGCACTTCTGGACGTACGACCCGGCCCAGCACGTCTGGATGACCGACGCGATGGACTCGCTGCGGCGGGACTACGGTCCCGACGAGCTCCGGCCGTTGCTCCGCGCCGCCGGATTCGAGGGGACCGTCGCGGTGCAGGCCCGGCAGATGATCGAGGAGACCGCGTGGCTGCTGGAGCTCGCCGACGGAAACGAGTTCATCCGGGGCGTGGTGGGCTGGGTGGACCTGCGGTCGCCGCAGCTGCGCGGCCAGCTCGAGCGGTTCGCGCGGCATCCGAAGCTGGTGGGGGTCCGGCACGTCGTCCACGACGAGCCGGACGACGCGTTCATGCTGCGGCCGGAGTTCCGCCGGGGGATCGCGCAATTGCGCGAGTTCGGCCTGACGTACGACCTGCTGCTGTTCGCGAAGCATCTTCCGGTGGCGGTCCGGCTGGTGGAGGAGTTCCCGGACCAGCCGTTCGTGCTCGACCACATCGCCAAGCCGGCCATCCGGGAGGGCGTGGTGTCGCCGTGGCGCGAGGATCTCCGGCGGCTGGCTGCGTCGCCGAATGTGTGGTGCAAGCTCTCCGGGATGGTCACCGAGGCGTCGTGGAAGCAATGGCGCCCCGGGGATTTCCACCGCTACCTGGACATCGTCGTCGAGGCGTTCGGTCCGGAACGGCTGATGATCGGCTCCGACTGGCCGGTGTGCACGCTGTCGGGCAGCTACGGCGACACCCTGCGCATCGTCGTGGACTACGTCCGGCAGTTCCCCGCGGCCGTGCGGGATGGCATTCTCGGCGGGAACTGTGCGCGCTTCTATCGCGTCGCGGGCGCGGCGGAGGCTCCGGCATGAGGGCGACCATGTTCAAACAGCGGGGGGTTGCATGAACGTGTCCATGATCGACGTGGCGGTCATCGCCGCCTACCTGCTCGGCATCACGGCGTACGGCATCTGGGCCGGGTTCCGCCGCAACGCCACGACGGACCAGTACTTCCTCGCCGGCAAGTCGCTGGGCTGGTTCACGGTCGGCGCGGCGGTGTTCACCTCGAACATCTCGACGATCCATCTCGTCGGCCTCGCCGCCAGCGGCGCGAAGGAGGGGTTCGTCATCGGGAACTTCGAGTGGATGGCGTGCTTCACCCTGATCCTGCTGGCGCTGCTCTTCGCCCCGTTCTACATCCGTTCCGGCGTGCGGACGCTGCCGGAGTTCATGGAGCGCCGCTACTGCCCGCAGGCCCGGACCTTCATGGCGGTCATCGGGCTGATCGGCGCGCTGCTGATCCACATCGGGATCAGCCTGTTTGCCGCCGCGAAGGTGTTCGAGAGCTTCCTCGGCGTGCCGATGGTGACCACGATCATCCTGCTCTCGCTCTTCACGGTCGTCTACACGGCGCTGGGCGGACTCAAGGGCGTGGTGCTGACGGAGAACATCCAGGCGGTGCTGTTGCTGTTCGGGGCGGCCCTGGTGACCTTCCTGGGGATCCGGGCCCTGCCCGGGGTGGGCGTGGGCGACCTGGGCGCCTTCAGGGACGCGGTGCAGCCCGGCCAGTTGAGCATGCTCCAGCCGGTGGTGAAGGCGGGCGGTCACCTGAACGAGTACTCGTGGCTCGCGGTGGTCCTGGGCTACCCGATCCTCGGCATCTGGTACTGGTGCGCCGACCAGACCCTGGTGCAGCGGGTGCTGGCCGCGCGCACCGTGAAGGACGGCCAGAACGGCGCGCTGTTCGCCGGGTTCCTCAAGATCACGCCCGTCTTCCTCATGGTCCTGCCGGGCACCATCGGCTACGTCCTCTGGCAGAAGGGGGCCTTCCAGCTGCCCCTGGTGGCGGGCACCGCCAACCCCGACTACAACACCATGCTCCCGACGCTGGTCAACCACCTCGTCCCCGTCGGCCTGAAGGGGCTGCTGGCGGCCGGCATGGCGGCCGCCCTGATGAGCACCATCGCGGCGGGGCTGAACAGTTGCGCCACGCTCATCTCCATGGACATCGTCCGGCGGTCGCGCCCGGACATGCCGGACGACCGCGTGGTCAGGATCGGGCGGGTTTCGACCGGCGTCATCATGCTGCTGGCGATGCTCTGGTCCACGCAGGGCGACCAGTTCGGCACGATCTTCGAGGCGATCAACAAGATCCCCATGACCTTCGCCCCCGCGGTGACGACGGTGTTCCTGTTCGGCGTGCTGTGGAAGCGCGGCACCCGCCAGGCGGCGATGGCCACGCTGTACCTCGGCTCGGTCATCGGCGTGATCTACTTCCTCGTGGACCTGCCGGGCGTGGGCCGGATGCTCCTGGGCGGAAAGGCGCAGGCGGGATTCAGCGGGCTCGTCACCGACCCGGTGCAGGGGCTGGGGATCCCGTTCATGATCGTCGGCCCGATCCTCGCCGTCCTGTGCGGGCTCATCTACACCGTCACCAGCCTGCTGACCCCCGCGATGGATCCGCGCCAGGTCGTCCAGGTGTGCTGGGACCACCCGCTGGCCTTCCTCAAGGGCCGGCTGACGGGATGGAGCGATCCGCGCATCGTCACGCTGATCCTGGCGGCGGTGGTGGGCGTCCTGTACTTCAACCTGAGGTAGCCGCATGAACTTCAGTCCGCTCGGCAGGACCGGCCTGAGGGTTTCGCGCCTGAGCTTCGGCGCCTCGTCGCTCGGCGGCGTGTTCCGTCCCGTGGATGAGGCCCAGGCGATCCAGGCGGTCCACACGGCGCTGGACCTGGGCATCAACTACTTCGACGTCGCGCCGGCCTACGGCGGCACGCGCTCGGAGACGGTGCTCGGCCGGGCGCTCAAGGGCGTGCCGAGGGACCGCTACCACCTCTCCACCAAGGTCGGCAAGTACACGCAGCCCGGCGCCTACGGCGACGACACGCTCGACTACTCGCGCGCGCGCATCCGCGCCTCGCTCGACGAAAGCGCGGCTCGGCTCGGCGTCGACTACTTCGACATCCTCCACATCCACGACATCGAGTACCAGGGCCGCCGTCACACCGAGTGGGCGCTGTCCGAGGGCCTCGCGGCCGTCCAGGAACTGAAGCGCGAAGGGCGGATCGGGGCGGTCAGCTTCGGCATCTACCCGATGGATCTGTGGCACCGGATCTTCGCCGGGTGCGAGATCGACGCAGCGCTGGTCCACAACCACTACTGTCTCAATGACACGCGCCTGCTGGAGCTGCTGCCGCTCGCCCGCGAGAAGAACATCGGCATCATCAACGGCTCGCCGTTCGCCAGCGGCCTGCTGACGGACCGCGGGCCGGCCGACTGGCATCCCGCCGATGCCGCCGAGCGGGCGGTGTTCGCGCGCGCCGCCGAGCACTGCCGGCGGCACGGCTCGAGCATCAGCAGGATCGCGCTGCAGTTCGCCAGCCAGAACCCCGGGATTCCGACGACGCTGTTCAGTTCCGCCAGTCCCGATTCCGTGCGGCGCACCGTGGCCTGGCACGAGGAGCCGTGCGCGGCGGAGTTGCTGGCCGAGGTGCAGGCGATCCTGCAGCCCGTGATGAACCGGCAATGGGCCTACTGAGCCGGGCCGGCCCGCGCGGCCGCGAGCGCGTCTCCCGCCCCTGCGTTCCGGGCGCTGGACATTCGCGGAGCCAGACCCTCCAATACCCGAGCGAGAGGAGCGACCCATGCGAAAGGGACGAACCGTGAACCTCCACCCGGCGGTCGCCGCCGCCCTGCTGTTCGCGCCCGCGTCCGCCCTGCCGGCGGGCGGGGAGGGCGCCCCGCGCCCGAACCTCGTGTTCTTCTTCACCGACGACCAGCCCCAGTCGGCGATGGGCTGCATGGGCAACCCGCACCTCAAGACGCCCAACATGGACCGCCTCGCCGCCGAGGGCGTGCTGTTCGAGAATTCGTTCGTCACGACGGCGATCTGCTGCTCCAGCCGCGCCTCGCTGTTCTCCGGGCAGCACATGGTGCGGCACGGCATCGATAGCTTCGTCAAGGCGCTGAGCGCCGAGCAGTGGGCGGGGACCTACCCGGTGCTGCTGCGCGCGGCGGGTTACCGCACCGCGTTCCTCGGCAAGCTCGCGATCGGCAATCCGAAGACCGAGCCGCCCGGGCTGTGCCTTCCGGCGGACCGGTTCGACCTCTGGTACGGCTTCCCGCAGAGCATCGCGTTCAACCAGGACGGCCGCTACCTGACCACCGTGATGGAGGAGAAGGCCGTCCGGTTCATCCGCGAACAGCCCAAGGACAAGCCGTTCCTGCTGATCATGGCGCTCAAGGAGCCGCACGGTCCGCGCGATTTTGAGGACCCGGATCTGCCCAGGGACCTCGTGCAGGGACCGTTCCCGCGCCCGGCAACCCTGAGCGACGAGGCCTTCGTCCGCCTGCCCGCCGCGATCCGGGCGAGCCGCAACAGCGTGGGGCCGCCCTTCGCGACGGACGACGCGACGTTCCAGCAGGAGATGGCGCAGACCTACCGCTACGTCTGCCGCGCGGATCTCGCGGTCGGCCGCGTCATGCAGGCGGTGCGCGACGCGGGCCTCGACGGCAACACCGTGGTCTTCTTCTCCTCGGACAACGGAAGCCTGGACGGCGCGCACCGGCTGCACGGCAAGTGGAGCATGTACGAGGAGAGCATCCGCGTGCCCCTGATCGTCCGCGATCCGCGTCTTCCCGCCGCCGCGCGCGGGCGCCGCGCGCAGATGGCGCTCAACATCGATATCGCCCCGACGATGCTCGCGATGGCCGGCGTGCCCGTTCCCGCGGCGATGCAGGGCATGGATCTCCGCCCGATCCTGGCCGACCCGAAGACGCCGGGCCGCGCCGACTGGTACTACGAGCACGACATCCAGCTCGTGGGCGGGGGCAAGCCGCTGCCCCGCTGCGAGGGCGTCCGATCCGATCGGTGGAAATACACCCGCTACAAGGACACCGAACCGGCGCAGGAGGAGCTCTTCGATCTCCAGGCCGATCCGCGGGAGGAGCGGAATCTGGCCGGCGACCCCGCGGGCGCGAAGACGCTCGCCTCGCTCCGCGCGCGTTGTGTGGAGCTCCGCGCGGCGCTCAAATAGCCGACGGCGAGGGGAGGACGGACTCCATGGACTCTCGAATCCGCTGGACTTCATGGGCCGTTGCGTGTGCCGCGGGGCTTGCTGTCGCCTGCCGTGCTTCTGCGGGCGTTCCGGCGGACACCGCGGCGACGGACACCCGGGCCTACGTGCCTCCTTCCGCGCCCGGCGCCGCGGACTGGCTTCGCGAGGCGCGGCTCGGTGTGTTCATGCACTTCTGGGCGAACACCTCGAACCAGATGTCACTCGTCGAGGCCTTCGACGCGCCGGCCGTTGCGCGCCAGGTCAAGGCGATGGGGGCGCGGTACCTCGTGCTGACCCTCGGCCAGAACGCCGGCTTCTACAACGCGCCGAACGCGGTCTATGACCGATTCCTCGGCGTCGCGCCGGGCGGGCGCTGCTCGCGCCGCGATCTGCCGCTCGACCTGCACCGCTCGCTGGCGCCGGAGGGCGTCCGGTTGATGCTGTACCTGCCGTGCCAGGTGCCGAACCGCGATCCCGCCGCGCAGCGCGCCTTCGGACTGCCCGAGGGACCGAAGGACCAGCCGGTCGACGAGGCCTTCGCGCGCAAGTGGGCGGAGGTGATCCACGAGTGGTCCGCGCGCTACGGGGACAAGGTCGCCGGCTGGTGGTTCGACGGCGGCTACGCGCACATCGGCTTCAACGACGCCATCACGGCGGTCTACGCGGACGCCGTGAAGCGCGGCAACCCGCGCGCTATCGTCACCTTCAATCCCGGCGTGCGGCTGGTGCGGCACACGAAGGCGGAGGACTACACCGCCGGCGAGTTGAACGACCCCTTCGCGACCCTGCCCGCGGGGCCGCTCGTGGATGGATCGCAATGGCACGCGCTGACGTTCCTTGGCGCGTCGTGGGGCCGGCGCGACGCGCGGCATCCGACGGAGCGCTGGGTGGACTGGGCCACGGCCGCGGCGCGGAAGGGTGGGGCGGTCACGCTCGACCTCGGCCCGAACGCCGACCCCGCCGCCGGCCCCGTCGGCACCTTCAGCGAGGCCCAGGCGGCGCAGGTCCGCGCCATCGCCGATGCCCTTCGGGCCGGGCGCTGAGCGGCCCGGGGCGGGCCACGGCATTCGAACGAGAGCCCGCTGGGCCGCACGGGCACGCTCGGCGCCGGGCGCATCGCTCTACCGGCTCTACAAACCCTGATCGCGGCGATCCGGGCGGCGTCGGTCGTCGGACTTTCTTGTCGCGCGGACCGGGGTGGCAATGGCACCATGCGCGGCCATGAACCATTCCATGCTTCCTCTCGCACTCGTCGTCCCGTTCGCCGCCCTGCTGGCATCCTCCGCGGCGGGCGCCGAGACCACCGTCGGCCCGTGGGACCTCGAAGCGCTCCGCAAGACGCCCGCCGTGCAGTGGGCCGACCGCTCCGGCCCCGTCCACTCCCTGCTCTACGCCGGCGAAGCCTTCCAGGGCCGGCCGACCGAGGTCTTCGCGTTCTACGCTTCGCCGCGCACGCTGGGGAAGACGGCGGACGGCAAGGTCCCGGGCGTCGTGCTGATCCACGGCGGCGGCGGCACGGCGTTCGCGGAGTGGGTCTGGCTCTGGGCGCAGCGGGGCTACGCGGCGATCGCGATGGACCTCGCCGGCAGCCGGCCCCCGGCGCCGGCCTACGACCCGGCGACCGGCGCGCCGGTGCCGAACCAGGCCGCGAAAGCGGAGACGCGCACGCGACTTCCGAACGGCGGCCCGGACCACGGGCATCCGCAGAAGTTCGATTCGATCGGCGGCGCGACGGATGACGACTGGCCGTTCCACGCGGCCGCCGCCGTGATCCGCGCGCACTCGCTGCTGCGGTCGTTCGAGGAGGTCGACCCCGAGCGCACCGCCGTCACGGGCATCAGCTGGGGCGGCTACACGACCTGCCTCGTCGCGTCGCTCGACGACCGCTTCAAGGCCGCGGTGCCGGTTTACGGCTGCGGCTTCCTCCACGAGGGCGAGTCCGTGCAGAAGCCGTCGGTCGACAAGCTCGGCGACCGCCGCGATCTGTGGGTGAAGACCTACGACCCCTCCAGCCTGCTGCCCCGCTGCAAGGTGCCGGTCCTCTTCGTCAATGGAAGCAACGACATCCACTACCCGCTCGACAGCTACCAGAAGACGTTCGACGCCGTCGCAGGCTTCAAGCAGATGCGCATCGAGGTCAACATGCGCCACGGCCACCAGCCCGGCTGGGAGCCGAAGGAGATCGGTCTGTTCATCGATTCACACTGCCGCGGCGGCGCCCCGCTGCCGGTCCCCGGCCAACCCGCGGTCGCGGGCGACGTCGTGCGCATGCCGGTCCGCGCGACCACGGGGCTCAAGGAGTCGGCCCTCCACTTCACGACGGACGGCGGCCTGCGCTCCAAGCGCGAGTGGAAGAGCCTTCCCGCGCGGATCGAAGAGGGCGTCGTCGTGGCGCCACGTCCGCCGCCGGAGGCGAACACGTGGTTCATCGGCGTCACCGACGAGCGCGGCGCGATGGTCAGCTCGACCGTGCAGTTCTCACCGGCGAAGTGAGGCACAGGCCATGAACCGGAACGCTTTCCACTCGATCCTTGCCGCCGCGGCGCTCCTGTCCGCCGCGCCGTCCTCCGCCGCGCCGGAACCCCGGCCGAACGTCGTGGTGATCCTGGCCGACGACCTCGGCTATGCCGACCTCGGCTGCCAGGGCTCGGCGGAGGTGAAGTCGCCGCACATCGACTCCATCGCCGCGAATGGCGTGCGCTTCACGGCGGGCTACGTTTCGGCCCCGCAGTGCTGTCCCTCCCGCGCAGGGCTCGTCACCGGGCGCTACCAGAACCGGTTCGGCTTCGAGGCGAACTGGCCCGCGTCCGCCGCCGGCCGCGCCGGCCTGCCGGTGGACGAGACGACGTTCGGCGACCGGTTCAAGGCCGCGGGCTA
>VGWF01000091.1 GCA_016873715.1 Lentisphaerota bacterium
CTTCTCGTCGCGCAGGACGACGTTCGCGACGTCGAAGACGCCGCGCGTGAAGACCACCGGGTACGCGAACGGCACCGTGAACTGCTGCCGGAACTCCTGGATCCTGGAACTCACATGGCCTCGGTGGTTACGGCCCCTGCGCCCGGCGCGGGGGGACTCCCCGTCTTCCGCCGGGACGGCCGGATTGGACTCGCCATCCGGGGCGTCCCGGATGCGGTCATGCCCGCCGGCCGTCGAGGTGGTCCTCCACGGCCTTCGCGAGGTGGAGAAGATCCTCCGGCTCGCGCCGCAAATCAAGTGTGGAGGCCCAGGCGACGGCCCGGGAGGGCCCGGCGCGGCCGTGGGTGCCGCGGATGCGCGTCGGATCCGTCGAGACGCGGGTGGGCGGGAAACCGGCGAACAACTCGCACGGGTCGTAGCCGGGCTTGTTGTGGATGTCGACGTGCGGCGCGAAGTCCGGGGCGTCGCGCGGCGCCTCCCACCAGGGATAGGCGAACCAGCGCCCCTCGGCGGCGACGAGGAGAAGGTCGGCGCCCATCGGCGCGTCGACGCCGGCGTTGCGCTGTCCCTCGGCATCGAGCACGAGCGCGACGCCGTCGAGCGACTCGAGAGCGGTGCGGGCCTCGCGCGCGGCGGCCGCGTCGGCCGCGTAGACGAGCGCGACCTCGTGGTCGACGAGGACGACGGCCCGGCTGCCGGCGAAGTCCGGGTAGAGCCTGCCGCGGACGGGCCGCGTGTGGAAGAGCCCGCGGCGCTGCAGACACCGGGCCGGGAAGACCGGCGCGCCGGTGACGGGAGCGATCGCGTAATCGCCGAACGCGAGCACATCGGCGCCGGCGTCGCGCGCGGCGGACCAGATGCGCTGCAGCAGGACCAGGGTCTCGTCGAGCGCGCGGGCGGCGCGCGGGTCGGCGGGGCCGAAGCGCTGGAGGTCGTAGTCGAGGTGCGGCAGGTAGACGAAGAGGAGGTCGGGAGCGCGATCCTCGTCCTCCAGCACGGCGCACGCGGCGTCGGTGATCCATTCGCTCGATTTCAGGGATGCGAGGGGGCCCCAGTAGCGATGGAGGGGGAAGCCGCGGCCCAACTGTCCGCGGAGGAGGCCGTAGAGGTCGTCGGGGACGGACTGGCAGTCCTGGATCAGCCCGCCGTGGTGCTTGTGCACGGGACGAGGCGAGAGAAGGAGGTCGACCGACTCCCCGAGGCTCTGCTGCCAGAACAGCATGCCGACGCGGCCGCCCGCGGCGCGGAGGCCGGACCAGATCCGCCTGCCGCGGACGAGGCCGGCCGACGGCTCCCAGAAGAACGGCCGCGCGAGGCGGCGGGCGTAGAAGCCGTTGGCGGCGAGGCCGTGGAAGCGGGGATGGGCGGCGGTGCGGAACGAGGCCTGCACGGGGCAGGTCAGCGCGGGAAACACGGTCTCGGTCCGCCGGAAACGGAAGCCGTGCGACTCGGCGGCGGCTGTCCGGGCGGACACGAGGTCCCACCCCAGCGCGGCCACGTCGACGACCACCACCTTTCGGCGACCCTGCACGGCTGAATCCCCTTCCTTTCCCGTCGGGCGGAGTGTACCGCCGCATCCGGCGCGTGGAACCAAAAAAGCGCGGGCGGAATGCGCACCCTTCCGCCATTCCGCGCCCGCCTTGACACCCCGCCCGCGGCCGCTATGCTATCGGGCGCTCTTCGAGTGGCGGGGTAGCTCAGCTGGTAGAGCAGAGGACTGAAAATCCTTGTGTCGGCGGTTCAATTCCGTCCCTCGCCACCACGTTCCCCATCCCATTGTCCCGGTCCCGTCCGGGCCGTGCATCATTCGAGGATGTCCATGGCCTCCGAGGCCGCGCGGCACCTCTGGACCTGGAGTTCGTACTCCTGCACCCCCGCCTCGGCGAGGCCGGAGGCCTTGGCGATGCGGCGGGCCTCCTCCGCGGCGCGCTGGGCCTTGGCGTAGTCGCCGGCGATGTAGTAGCCCCCCGCGAGCGTGCTCCAGACGTGGTAGTCCATCGGGGCGATCATGAGCGCCTCGCGCGCGAGCGCGATGGAGCGGCGGCCGTTGCGGAACCGGATGTCGCGCGCGGTCGCGTGGAGCCAGGCGAGGTTGTTCAGGGCGAAGTAGTCGGTTCGGTCGCTGTCGATCGCCCGCTGCAGGATGTTGGTCGCCTCGCCGTACTGTTCGAGAGCGATGTGGGAGGTGCCGAGGCCGAACATCGCCCGCCGGTTCCGGGGATCGGCCGCGAGGGCCTGGCGGAAGACCTCGATCGCCCGCGCGTGGTTGCCGACCCGGGCCTGGAAGAACCCCTCGTCGATCATCGGCTGGGCCCGTTGCGCCTCGGGAGTCATCTCGACCGCGGGCCGCTGCGACACCGCGGCGGCGACGCCGCCGGTCTGGGCCCGTGCGTCCCCGGGGATCGCGAGCCCCGCGAGGGCCGCGGCACCCGCCAGGGCGGCGCGCGCCGCGCATCCCAACCGACTTCCGCTGCGATTCGTCACTTCTTCACCGTCGCCCTTACCGACGACGGCTCCACGGACAGGAGCCGGACGCCGGGTGGAACATACACCTGGACCGGGAGTTCGTACACGGCGCCGCGGTCGAGCGCCACCGTCTCGGCGAACGCGTGCACCATGGCGGGATCCAGGGTCTCCAGGCTGGCGGCCCGCCCCTGCAGCTGGATATGGACGGTTTCCGGCTCCACGTCAACCTCGCCGGTCCCGCCCGCCCGCACCAGCAGGCGGACCGGGACGGACGCCAGCCGGCGGACGGCGGCGTGCTCGACGATGCCCACCTCGATCGTCACGCGGTCCGGATCGACGCGGGCGCCGCTGAAGGCCGCGGCCGGCACCGCCGAGGCGCGGACGCGGAAGGACTGCACGCGGCCCTGCAGGTCGATCGGCAGCGTGCGAACGACGTCGACGTCCTGCAGCTTCGACAGGGGCCCCTTCAGCAGGACCGTGGCCGGCATGCAGGTGACCCCGCCGATCTCGTACCCCTCGGGCGGCGCGTCCTGGAACTCCGCCTTGACCGGCACCTGGCGCTCGCCTTCACGGTCGATGCTGAAGGCGACCTCGTCGGGCTCGATGCGGACGGCGATGGCGCCGGAGGGGCTCTTCACGTGGACGGGGCGGAGTTTCACCGAGAGCCGGGCGCCCCGCTCCGACGCCGCCGCCGAGGGGACGTCGACCTGGATTCGCGTCCGCTCCGCGTCGAGCTGGGCGAGGTCCGAGCGGGCGCCGCGGAACCGGATGTCGGCGGTGTCGTGCGAAAGCTCGAGCACGGTCAGACCCTCGCCGGGGCGGACGACGATCGGCACGTCGCGCAGCACGGTCTCGAAGCTGATGGCCTCGCGGATGGCATACCAGACGATCACGGCGAGAACGAGCGACAGCACCGCGAGCCACCGGTTGGCCCGGCGTTCGCGCGCGTCGGAGGCGGGAAGGCGGTCAGCCATGCACGTCCTCCTCCCCCTCGCCCGACCCGTCGCCCGGCCCGGCGGCCGCGGGGGACAGCGTGAGGCGGTCGCGCACCCGGTCGAGCCGCGACTTCTTCTGCTTGGACCGGTGCAGCACCGACGTCAGCGTCCGCCGCAGGCGCTCCTCGTCGATGCCGCGGCTCAGGCGCCCGTTGAAGGCGATGGAGATCGTGCCGGTTTCCTCGGACACGACGACGACGATGGCGTCGGACTCCTCGGTGAGGCCGATGGCCGCACGGTGCCGGGTGCCGAGGGTGCGGGTGGCCTCATCCTGCTGCGAGAGCGGGAAGACGCAGCCCGCCGCGACGATGCGGTTGTCGCGGATGATGACGCCCCCGTCGTGCAGCGGCGTGTGCGGATGAAAGATGGTCGCGAGCAGTTCCGGCGTGACGCGCCCGTCGATCGGCTTGCCGGTCTCCTGAATGGGCCGCGTGCCGATCTGCCGCTCGACGGCGATGAGCGCGCCGACCTTGCGCTCCGAGAGAAGGGTCGTGGCCTGCACGAGCGCGTCGACGAGGCTGCGTTCGCCCGCGGTGATGCCGAAGACGTGCTGTTTGCCGAGTTCCGCGAGGGCCCGGCGGATCTCGGGCTGGAAGATGATCACGAGCGCGACGGCGAGGTAGACGGAGAACCTCTGAAGAAGCCAGTAGAGGGCCTCCATGTGGAAGAGCCGCGTCAGGATGGTGAACAGCAGGAGGACCACGACGAGGCCGGTCAGCACCTGGGCGCCGCGCGTGCCGCGGAAGAACTGGATCGTGAAATAGAAGCCCGCGGCAAGGACCAGGATCTCCAGCACGCCGGAGAACCCGGGCCACGGGATGCCTTCAGTCCAGCTCCAGCCCATGTTTCGTTTCCTCGAGCCGCATCCTATCCACAACGCGCACGGCGTCGCAAGTTTCCTTCACATCATGCGCCCGGACAATGTGCGCCCCGCGGAGCGCGAGATAGGCCGCGAGGGCCAGGCCGCCTGCGAGCCGCTCCCCCACGCCCCGGCCGGTGAGACCGCCGATGACGCTCTTGCGCGAGACGCCGACGAGAACGGGCCGCCCGACGGCCGCCACGGCGTCGAGCCGCGCCAGCAGGGCGAGGTTGTGGTCCAGCGTCTTGCCGAACCCGATGCCCGGGTCGAGGACGACGGCACCCGGCGGGATCCCGGCGGCGTCCGCGGCCGCGAGCCGGCGCCGGAGAAACCCGGCCACCTCGGCCACAACGTCGTCGTAGGCCGGGGCCGCCTGCATCGTCGCGGGCAGGCCCTGCATGTGCATCACCACGAGGCCGGCCCCGGCCTCGCGCACCACGCCGGCCATGTCCGGATCGCCGAGGGCCCCGATGTCGTTGACGATGTCCGCCCCGGCCTCGATCGCCGCGCTCGCGACGGATGCGCGGCGGGTGTCGACGGAGATGGGGACGCTGCCGGCCGCGCGCAGCGCCCGGATCACCGGGACGACCCGCGCGGCCTCCCCGGCGGGGTCGACGGGCGTCGCGCCGGGACGCGAGGACTCGCCGCCGACGTCGAGAAGGTCCGCCCCCTCCTCCTCCATCGCCCGGCCGCGGGCGACGGCCGCCCCGGGATCAAGGTAGCGACCGCCGTCGGAGAAGGAATCGGGCGTGACGTTGAGCACGCCCATCACGAGCGTCCGCGGACCCGTCTCCAGCACGCGGCCGCGGATCCGCCACGCCAGCGCCGGACGGGGATTCGCGCTCACGGGATCTTCTCGCCCCGGGGGGATGCCGGACGATCAGGGCGCGGCGGGCGGAGGCTCCGCCGGGGCGGCGGGGGCCGGCTCGGCGGGCGCGGCGGATGACGCCGACTGGGCGCGTTCCGCCTCGCTGAGGATCCGGCCGTGCGCCACGATGTCGGCGACGTCCTGCCCGTCGAGCGTCTCCTTCTCGAGCAGCAGGCGGGCGACGGTGTGCAGCGTCTCGAGGTTCTGCCGCAGGATCGCCTCGGCGCTGTCATGGCCGGTGCGGACGATCCGGCTCACCTCGGCGTCGATGCGCCGGGCGGTATCCTCGCTGAAGGTCTGCGAGCGCGACACCTCGCGGCCGAGGAAGAGCAGCTCCTCCCGTTCCGCGAAGTTCTGGGGGCCCAGGTCGGGGCTCATCCCCCATTCGCAGACCATCATGCGGGCGATGTGCGTGGCCTGCCGGAAGTCCATCTGGGCGCCGGTCGTGACGTCGCCGAAGACGATCTCCTCGGCCACGCGGCCGCCCATGAGGCCCTGGATCATCTTCTCGAGCTTGCTGCGGCTCTCGGTGTAACGGTCCTTCTCCGGCAGCTGCATCGTCGAGCCGAGCGACTGCCCGCGCGGGATGATGGTGACCTTGTGCAGCGGCTCGCCGCCGCCGATCTGAAGCACGAGCGCGTGTCCGGCCTCGTGGTAGGCGGTGAGCCGCTTCTCCTTGTCGTCAAGAAGCCGGCTGCGGCGTTCGCGGCCCCACCGCACCTTGTCGCGCGCCTCCTCGAGGTCGGGCTGCTGGATCGCATCCGCGCCGCGGCGGGCGGCGAGCAGGGCGGCCTCGTTGATCAGGTTCTCCAGGTCCGCGCCGGAGAAGCCGGGGGTCCCCCGGGCGACGCGGCGCAGGTCGACGCCGGAGGCGAGCTGCACGCGGCCCGCGTGGATCTTGAGAATCATCTCGCGCCCCTCGAGCGTGGGCAGGTCGACGACGATCTGGCGGTCGAAGCGGCCCGGGCGCAGGAGCGCGGGGTCGAGGACGTCGGGGCGATTCGTGGCGGCGATGATGATCACGCCCTCGCGCGTGTCGAAACCGTCCATCTCGACCAGCAGCGCGTTGAGCGTCTGTTCGCGCTCGTCGTGCCCGCCGCCGATGCCGCTGAAGCGGCTCCGGCCGACGGCGTCGATCTCGTCGATGAAGATGATGCACGGCGCGTGCTTCTTGCCCTGCTCGAACATGTCGCGGACGCGGGAGGCGCCGACGCCGACGAACATCTCGACGAAGTCCGAGCCGCTGATGCTGAAGAACGGAACCTGGGCCTCCCCGGCGATCGCCTTCGCGAGGAGCGTCTTGCCCGTGCCGGGATGGCCGACCAGCAGGACGCCCTTGGGGATGCGCCCGCCGAGCCGCTGGAACTTCTTCGGGTTCCTGAGGAACTCGATGATCTCCTGCACCTCCTCGCGCGCCTCGTCCACGCCGGCGACGTCCTTGAACGTGACCTGGTTCTTCGTCCGCGTCAGCATCTTCGCCCGGCTCTTCCCGAAGCTCATCGCGCCGCGCCCGGCGATGCGCATCTGGCGGACGAACAGGAAGTACACCAGGCCCATCAGCACCAGGAACGGGACCGCCCCGGTCAGCATCTGCCACAGGTACGGGTTCTGCGGCTTGAACTCGAAGCGGACGCCGTTGTCCGTGAGGAGCTGCGGGAAGTTGTCGGTGATGACCACGTCCGTCCGGAACTTCGCGGGCTTCCCGGTCTTCGGGTCGAGGTCGGTCAGTTCGCCGCTGACGTACTGTCCGCCGGAGACCTCGAGGATCACCTCGCACTTGAGGATCTTCCTGTCCTTCACCAGCTGGACGAAGTCGGGACTGTAAGGCAGCCGCACGCGACGGTCCTGCCCCTGGGCGAAGAAATGGAACATGCTGAAGAAGAGCAGGAGAAGCAGCAGCCAGATCATCATGCCCCGCAGGGGGAGGCGCTGGCCTTCCTGTTCGTCGTCGCGCCGAGGTTTGGGATCGGGATCGTCCACGTGCCTGTTTCCTTTGATGAAGCGAAACACTGTAACACCGCCCCCCTCCGATGCAAAGGCCCATCCGGCGCCCCCGGGACGGGTGTCGGCGCCGCCGGGCGCGCGCGTCCACGGCGGCGGCCACGGGCCGCAGGGCAGACGCATCTTCCTCGAGGTCGTGGCGCCTTTCGGTCGGCGGGGCGCGGAGTCGCTGGCGGACGCTGGAGCGCCTGCGGTTGCGGGGGTGCGACGCGCACCAGGCCGGCCGGATCGCGCGGGATCCCGCCCCGCCTGCAGCGTTGCCGAAGGGGGCGCGGACACGAGTCCAGCGCCCCCTTCGTCGCCTTGCATCCGGGGCGGTCTGCCGCGTTCCCGGCCGGGCCCCTCGCGGGCTCGGGGCCACCTGGTGCGCGCCGCGGCATCGCCTTCGCCTTGATTCAAGGATCGTCCGGCTGGGATCTCCCTTTCCCGGCGATGGAAGGGGAATCCTGAGGATCCCGCGCACACAGCCGGGTTTCGACAGGAACAGGATGCGTCTGCCCTGTCGCATGCGGCTTGCCCCGCGCTGGATCATCCGCAATACTGCGCCGACGCCGCGGCCGGGCCGCGGACCACCGACCGATGAGCGACACCGACAGCCGCGACGACCGGCCGACGACGGCGGCCAGCCCCGCCGGGACCGGCCGGGCCGAGGCGCTGCGGTCGCACGCATGCGACGTGCTCCGGGCGCGTCTGCGCGGGCCGGAGGGCGCCTTTCCGACCCGGTGGAGCATCGCCGACGGCCCGGCGGACGACGAGATCCACCTCAACGAACTGCTGCCCCTGTGCGCCGCGTGGGTTGGAATCGATGCGGACGTCGCGCGCGACCTGGTGCTCTCCGCCCTGGCGGTCCAGCATCCGGACGGATCGCTCCCCCGCCGGGTTCGCTCGGACGGATTCGCCCCGGACACCCACGCCCCGTGGCCGCTGATCGCCGTGGCGGCCGACCTCGCCGCCGGCGACTCGCCCCACCCGGACTTCGTCGCGGAGGCGCTGCCGGCCCTGGAGCGGCACCTCGAGTGGACCCTGGCCCACCATGACCCCGGGGACACGGGGCGCCCCCGCTGGCGCTCGCGCGAGGAATCCCTGCTGCCGGACGTCTGGGAGGCGGGCCTGGTGACGGTCGATCTGACGGCCATGCTGCTGGCCGAGATCGACGCCCTGCTCTCGCTCGCCTCGCGCAGCGGCATGAGCGGATCGGCCGAGGTCCGCTTCCGGCCGAAGCTGCGCCTCTACGAGCGCACGCTCGAGGATCTCCTCTGGGATCCGTCGGAGGCATCCTACCGGGACCGCGACGAGACCGGCGCCGCGATTCCGCGCATGACGCTGTCCTCGTTCCTCCCGCTCCTGTTCCGCCGTCTCCCGGGGGACGTCCGGAGTCCGATCGAGGCCCGGCTGCTCTCCGGCGCCCCGCTGGCCCGGGACGGCGGCCTGCCGCTCTGGGAACGCTGGCCGGACGATCCCGCCGATCCGCCCGTGCCCGCCGTTCATCAGGCCATCGTGTGGGCCGCGCTGCGGAACGGCCACGGCGGGGCCTCCGTCGAGCGCTACCGGGCCGGCGTGCTGGACAGGCTGGAGGGCGAGTGGATCCGCACGGGCCGCCTGCCCGAGGATCTGGGCCGGCCGGCGCCGGCGGAGGCCCCCGCCCCCGCACCCGTCTCCAGCGCCATGGCTGCCGCCGTGGCCGTCGCCATGCTCCGCCCCGCCGCCGCGGCCCCGGCCGAACCGGGGCACGTGGCCTCGTGGATGGAACGACACCGCCGGGGCTTCGTGGGCGCCCTTGCCGGACTGGCAACCCTGGCCCTGATCGGCGCGGGTGCCTTCTCCCTCCAGCGCCGGTCCATGCCGGGATCGTCGGCCGAGGCCCTCCTGAACATGGCCCGCGAATGCCACCGGGCGGGGGATCACAAGCAGGCGATCGGCCTCTACCGCGACTTCCTTGCCAGCTCCACGGAGAAGAACGGAACGATCCGGGTCCTGCTGGGCAACGCCCTTTTCCGCTCCAGCCGCTACCCCGAGGCGGAGGCGGAGTACCGCAAGGCGCTGGACGAGGAGGTCAGCTCCCTGCACGCGCTTTACAACCTCGGCCTGACGCTGGACCGGCAGGGGCGGACGGCGGACGCTGTCTATGTGCTGGAAGCCTTCGTGAAGACCTACTCGACCGACTACCCGGAACTCGCCCAGCGGGCCCGAACCGCCCTGGACGTCATCCGGAGTTCCGAACAGCGACCCGCCCCCTGATCGTCCCGCCGAAAAAAAGAAGAAGAGCGGCGTACGCCAAGGAGGTCAGGGTGAGGAACCCATGAGATAAACGTACGCACGCTCTTCCACGGGCATCCTACCACACCCGGTTCATTGTACAAACGTCTTTTCTCATTTTCCTCTTTTCGGGACCCCGCCCCCCGCCCGGTCGCGGCCGCCGGAATCGACAGGGGCCTTGCGGACCCTCTCCGCTCCGGTGTATGTTCCGGGCGATTCAGGAGAGGGCACCCCATGAAGCGGCTGACACGAACCGAAGGGAACCTGGCGGCCTCGATCCTCGCCGCGCTGGCGCTGGCCGGGTGCGTGACGTCGACCGGCCGAAGCCCGCGATTCCTGACCCTGCGCACCGCGGAGATCTACAGCATCCGTTACGAGCCCGTGTCGATGACGCTGACCGTCGTGACACGGACCGGGGACGTGGTCGACTACTCGAAGGTCGACCCGGCCGTGGTCGACGGGCTCCTCGCGGCGGAGGACAAGGACGCCTTCTTCCGCGAGACGATCAAGGGGAAGATCCCGTCGAAGGACGTCGACGTCTCGGCGACGCCGTAGCCCGACCGCATCACTGGCCGCCCGGATCCGGCGCCCCGGGCTCCGCGACGGCCGCATCCGCGGGAGGCGCCAGCCGCCGGGCCGGCAGCGAGCCCGGTGCCGCGTTCGAACGCCCCCGGCGCTCCATGCGCTTGAGAAGCGCGTGGTGGATGCGTTCCACGAGCTGGTCGCGCGCGGCGGCATCCAGGCCCGCCACGGGGATCGAGGCCGCCGCCATGCGGTCGTGCCCCCCCGAAGGCCCCAGCCCGCCGACGGCGGCGCGGATCAGGGATCCGCACCGGGCGTCGCGCCGGTTGCCGCGGACGGAGACGACCAGCGAGTCCCCGTGGAACCCCGTGCAGAAGCTGAACGAGATGCGCTCGATCCTCACCAGCCGGTCCGCGATTTCCGGAACGATCTCCGGGTGCGGGACCTCGGCGAGGTGGCTCCAGGCGACGCGGCCGTAGAGCCGCGCGTTCGCAATCGCCTCCTGGAGCTGCGTGAAATACAGCGGAGGAAGCGGGGCGTGCTTGATCTCCCCGAGCACCCGCAGGCTTGCGCGCGGCAGGAGGGCGAGGACGGCCTCGCGATCGACCGGCGACCCCCCGCGCGTGAAGTCCACCGTCTCCACCCCCACCGCGTACACCATGCAGGACGCCAGCCAGGAGGGAACGGCAGCCTCCGCCGCCGCGAGGTACTCGTGGAGCAGGCTCGCGCAGGCGCCGATCGAGGGCCGGATATCCACGAAGGCCCCGGCCGGCGGAGCCCAGCCGCGGGGCACCGGATGGTGATCGAAGACCGCCACCGGCTTCATCCACCGGGGCATCGTCACGTTCCCCGACCCCGGCCGGGCATCGACGAAGATCGCCGGCACCGGCCGCGGCGGCACGCGAAGCGACTCCAGCCCCGCGAGGCGGTACCGGAAGTGCCACGCCATCTCCCGGTTCTCCGCCCGGGCCACCATGCCGCTGAACACGATCTGGCTGCGCAGTCCGAACCGCCGCTTCAAAAGAAGGTGCACGGCGCCGGCCGTCGCCAGCGCGTCCGGGTCGGGATGGTCGTGCGTCACGATCCACACGCGGCCCCGGCCGGGAAGCGCGGCCGCCAGGCGCGTGAGGCGCTCCGCCGTTTCCTCCGGCGTCGAGACGCGGGTCGAGTTCATCCGGCCATCATACGCCCGTGCCGCCCACGCTCAAGCCGCCCTCGCCCGGCCGCCTCCCCGATTCTGCTTGCCCCGCCGCCGCAACCGGCGCACGATGCGCACGGGGTCAAGGAGATGGGACCATGAGGATCCGGGTGTTCGTGTTCGACGACGAACCGACGATCCGCAGGGTGTTTGCGACGGTCGCCCGACGGCGCGGATACGAAGTCGAGGTGTTCGGCGGAGCCGCCCCGTGCGGCCCGCCCGAATCGATGTGCACCTGCTCCAGCGGCGAGCGCTGCGCCGATGCGATGATCACGGATTACAACATGCCCGGCATGAACGGGCTGGACCTGGTCCTCCATTTTCGCGCCCGGGGATGCAGGTGCCCGGCCATGGCGATGGTCTCCGGCTTCCTCACCGCCGAGGTTGCCGCCCGGGCGAAGGAACTGGGCCTGGCCGTCTTCAGCAAGCCGGTGTCGTGGAAGGATCTCGAGGCCTGGCTGGCCTCGCACTGCGAGGCCATCCCGCCGGACCGCAGGCTGACCGATCACTATCCCACCGGACCCGCAGCCGCCTTCCGCGACCCCCAGGAGTAGACGCCATGCTTCGCCCGATCCGGGACACCGTGTGGGCCTTCGATGCCGAATGGGCGCCCGATCCCGCCGCCGGGCGGCTTCTCTACGGGCTGCCGCCCGACCTCCCCGACGCCGCGGTCCTCGGCGAAATGTGGAAGCGCAACGGCGCCACCGAGGAGGATCCGTTCCCCTTCCTCAAGACGGTTCTCTGCCGCGTGCTCTCCATCGCCGCCGTCCAGCGCCGGGCGGTGAACGGGCAGGCGAAGCTCGACCTGATCTGGCTCCCGCGCGATCCCTCCGACGCCGCGCAGACCCCCGAGGCCGCGATCGTCAGCCGATTCCTCGACGCCGTCGGCAAGCACAAGCCCCAGCTTGTCGGGTTCAACTCGCAGTCGGCCGACCTCCGCATCCTCGTGCAGCGCGCCACCGTCCTCGGCCTGCCCGCCGCCGAGTTCTTCCGGCGCCCCGACAAGCCGTGGGAGGCCGCCCCGGACTACCTCGACCGGCGCAACCAGAACGACTGGAACGTGGACCTGATGGACCTTCTCTCTTCCTGGGGCAAGGGCGCCGTGTCGCTCCACGAGATCGCCTCGCTGTCCGGCATCCCCGGCAAGTTCGGCGCGGCCGGCGAACAGGTCGCCCACCTCTGGCTCGCCGGCCAGTGGAAGGCGATCGTCCAGTACAACTGCTGCGACGCGATCTCGACCTACCTCCTCTGGCTCCGCATGGCCTTCATTTCGGGCCGGTTCACTCGCGAGGCCTACGACGAGGAACAGGAGCACGTACGGCAACTGCTGATGGACACGACCGAGGCGCCGGACGGGGAATGGGCGGGCGCCTACTTCGACGAATGGACCCGGCTCCAGGAAGCCACGGGGCAGATCTAGGCGTCCGACGGAACGTCCAACCCCTGGACGCCGGCGGCCGGCCGGCTTCCAAGGGTTGGAAAACGGAAAGGCGAACGGACCGCCGGTTGGAGGGGGGGAGGGACGGCGGCCCGTTCGCCAAGCTGTGCGGGGATCCCGCCTACAGGACGTTCTTCCGGCCGGCCCCCCGGTGCGGAGCGGGCGCGGGCGACTCCTGCGTGCGGATCTCCACCTTGACCTTGTCCTGCATGTCCCCGACGCGATCGCGGAACTCCTCGGGGACCTTCTTCAGTTCCTTCTCGTTGTTGACGGGGCCGTCAAAGACGACCTTGCCGTCCTTCTCGATCTTCGCGGTCTTCGTGCCGTCGCGCTGGGTCAGCGTGACCGTCACGCCGTCGCGCATCTCGCTCACGACGCTGGTGGCGCTCGAGTGGATCTCGACCCGGGGACGGCCTTCACGGGGCTGGGGAGCGGCCGCGTCGTCATCCCCGTCCGCAGGCGCCCGCGGGCCGGGAACGGCGCCGTGCGCCCGGTTCATCCGCTCCTGGAACTCCTCCATCCGCTCGCGCCAGTCCTGCCCGCCGGCCTGCGGGCCGGGCATCGGGAAGAGCTGCGGTCCCATCATCGGGCGGCCCCAGGGGCGCTGCGGCTGCAGGGGGGCGACCTCCGCGCTGTCGATGGAGCCGAGCTTGACCTCGACCGTTTCGCTCTTGCCGTCGCTCAGGACCGTCAGCGAGGCCTTCGTCCCGGGCTTCTCGCGCCGGACAAGGATGGCGAGCTGCTCCGGGCTGACGAGCAGCTGATCGTTGAACTTGTGGAGGATGTCGCCCTCCTCCACCTTGTCGCCGAGCACGCCCCGCTCGTCGATGTGCGCCACGGCAAGGCCGATCCCCTCGCCCAGGCCGAGGTGCCGGCCGGTCATCGGGTCGAGCGGTTCGGTCGCCACGCCGAGGTAGGCCACGTCCTTCGCCCACGCGCCCGAGGCCAGGGCCAGCCCCGCGGTCGCCGCCATCAGCATCCGATTCATGTCGTCGTCTCCTTCCGGGGCGGTGGCCCCGAACGTCAGGTTGTACGTAGAGACCCGCGGGCCGGGAAAACGTTCAACGGGCGGCGACGAGAACGATGCCCTCGCCCGGACGCAGGCCGTAGTCGAAGGGCTCCGGAACGTGGTCCAGCGGGTTCTCCGGGGAGACGCACCGGAGCGCCGCGCCCGACTGCACGAGGGGGCGGAGCGAGCGCGCGTGGAAGTGCTGGTAGTGGTGGACGTCCTTGTTGAGGATGAACAGGGCCTCCTCGTTGCTCTTCAGGGCGCCGCGCCACATCACGAGGAGGTTCGGGTTCTCCCACGGGATGACGTGCGCCGGGCATTCCTCCCGGAACACGGGATGATCCCGCTTCAGCTCGTTCGCCCGGCGGATGAAGTCCGTGAGGTCGCAGCCGGGCGCCTCGACGTCGTCCGGGCCGGTGTGAACGACGTGGAGCCGGCGGCGGAACCCGAACTCGAATCCGGCGGGCATGAGGACACCCGTCGAGAAGAGCGCGGCGAACAGGTAGCGCTGCTTCATCTCCGCGACGTTGCCGCCGCTCTCCTCGAACAGGCGGGCGGTGTCGTGGCTCTCCGGGAACCCGATCGAGCCGCAGGTCTCGCGGACGAGCGTGTACTGCTCCATCAGCCAGGGGCTGGAGAAGTCCCACCACTTGCCGCTGTTGAAGACGAGGTCGAAGCCGGCGCGCGCGGTGGCCCGGGTCTGGTCGGCGGTGCAGCCGAGGGTCTCGGCGGCGAAGACGAGCGACGGCCACCGGCCCCGGGCCCGCTCCATCAGCGTGCGCCAGACATCCGCCGGCACCTGGTAGGCGGCATCGCAGCGGAACCCGTCGAAGCCGAGGCCGGCGAGATGGGCGACCACGTTCCAGGCGTGGTCGACAAGTCCGGCGCGGTCGCGGGTGCCCTCGTAGTCGAAGCGCGCGAGGTCGGTCCACACGACCCGCGCCCCGTTCTCGTCGCACCCGGGGTGTTCCACCTCGGACCCGCTCCAGCGGAACCACGCGGGATGCCCGCGGACGGCGGGCGCGTCGGCGGCGCAGTGGTTGATGACGAGGTCCGCCATGACGCGGAGTCCGCGGGCGTGCGCCGCCGCAAGGGCGTCGCGGAGCTCGTCGAGGGGCGGCGGCCCGGACGGGTCGACGATGCGCGGATCGACGTCGAACGGATCCGCGACGGAGTAAAGGCTCCCCGACGCGCCGGGCCGCTGGACCGGGTTGAGGAAGATCCAATCGAACGCCATCGCGGCGGCCCGGTCGAAGGGCGCGGGCCACCGCGTCATCGGACCGGCGAGCCGTGGGAAGAGGTTGTAGATGCGCATCGGGTCGTCTCCGAACGGGACGGAATCATAGCGGCGGACCGCGCGGGGGACAACCCCGCGTGCTTTTTGTCTTTCACTTCCCCAACCGGTTGGGGTAAGAATGCCGCGACGGGTGCAATGTCCCGTCGGTAGAGAACTGGGAAGGAGCATGTGGTCATGACCATCGTTTCCCGGAATTTCGCGAAGGCGCTTGGCGCGGTCGCGATGGCCGTGCTGTTGTCGTCCCCGGCCCCGGCGCAGGCCCCCGCGGCGGCGGCGGGCGGTCCGATTCCCATCGACCGCATCAAGGTCACCGGCAGCATGGTCCGTTCGCCCGAGGTCCAGGCCAAGTCGTACACCTCGATCAATCCGAAGAAAGTCGAGTGGTACCAGATCGACTGCCTGTACGAGACCAAGCCCGAATGGATGGACGAGATCACGGTCACGTACTTCGCGCTCATGCGTACGGGCGACCAGCGAGAGCCGTTCGTCCTGCTCAAGGGCGAGACGACCTTCGTCCACCTGATGAAGGGCGTGCACCGCGCCCAGGCCTACGTTCATCCCGCGCTGCTGCGCCGCTTCGGAAAGGTCGAGGGGTGCGCGGTCGAGTTGCGGTCCCAGGGCCGGCCGCTGAAGGCCGACTCGACGGATCCCCAGTACCGCAAGTGGATCGAGCAGCTTTCGCCCAAGGACGGGCACATTCTGCAGCCGAAGGACACGCCGTTCGCGCATCTCGACTACGACGCCTTCGAGATGGAGAAGCCGCGCCAGGCCCAGTAACCGGGGGTTCCCGCCATGCTCCGATCCGATACGATTCTTGCACTGGACATCGGCGCCAGCAGCCTCAAGCTCGGTTGCTTCGCCCCGCAGAAGGGGGGCTCGCTGGAGCTGATCCGATATGCCGTGCGAGACCTGAACGCGGACCCGGCGAACGAGGAACACCGACTGACCGACATCCAGCTCGGCCTCCAGGACATGATGGCCGAGCTGGGCATCCCGGCCGGCCGGCCCGTGCTGATCAGCGTCCCGGGCCAGCAGGTCTTCTCCCGCTTCGTCAAGCTGCCGCCGGTCAGCAAGGACAAGATCCTGCAGATGGTGCAGTACGAGGCCCAGCAGAACGTCCCCTTCCCGATCAACGAGGTCGTGTGGGACTACCAGCTCATCGGCTCGGGGGTCGGCGAGGTCGACGTGATGCTCGCGGCCATGAAGGCCGAGATCATCGAGCAGCTCATCGACGCGATCCGGAAGGCCGGGCTGCATCCCGAGCTCGTCGACGTGGCCCCGATGGCGATCTACAACGCCGTCCGCTACAACTACGCCTCGCTCCCGAAATGCACGCTCGTCATCGACATCGGCGCGCGCTCGACCGACCTGATCTTCATCGAGGAGAACCGGGTCTTCAACCGCAGCATCCCCGTGGGCGGCAACACGATCACCCAGCAGATCATGCGGGAGTTCGAGCTCTCCTACGAGGACGCGGAGAAGCTGAAGAAGACGCACGCCTTCGTCGCGTTCGGCGGGGCCTACGAGGCGCCGGCGAGCCAGGTCGCGGACAAGGTCTCCAAGACGGTCCGCACGATCATGACCCGGCTCCACACGGAGATCACCCGGTCGATCAACTTCTACCGCACGCAGCAGTCCGGCGGCGAGCCGGGCCTCGCGCTGCTCACCGGCGGCACGTCGATCATCGCCTACACGGACACGTTCCTGAAGGAGAAGCTCCACATCGACGTGGACTACATGAATCCCTTCGCCAACGTGTCGGTCAGCAGCACGATCGACGCGGGGGACATCGGCGCCAAGGCCCATCTCATGGGCGAGGTGGTCGGCCTGGCGCTGCGGCGCTCGCTCGGCTGCCCGATCGAGCTGAACCTGCTGCCTCCGAAGTACGTCAAGGACGAGACCTTCCAGCGCCGCCAGCCCATGCTGGTCGTCTCGATGATCGGCGTCCTGGCCCTGCTCGGCCTGTGGGCCGCGGACTTCTACCGCCTCTCCAGGCTCGGTCGTGAACGGCTTTCGGCGCTGCAGTCGCGGGTGTCGCAGCTTCGCGACGTCGAGACGCGTCTCGCCGAGAAGGAGGCGAAGATCGGGGAGATGGAGGGGCAGACGAAGACGCTGGCCTCGCTGCCGCCGCGGCGCACGGCGTGGCTCCAGGTCGTCAGCGACATCCGCACCCGCCTGGCGGACGGCATGTGGCTCGTCCGCTTCAACACCCTGCGGGTCGGAGAGGTGGCGGAAGGGGCGCCGTCCGCAGGCAGCGCGCCGGGCGCCCCCTTGAACTTCGCGACCTTCTCCCCCTCGGCCGCGGCGCCGGCCGAGGCCGCCCCCGCCGAGACCGGGGCCGGCGCGACGCCGCCGGGGTCGTTCGAGGCGATCGAGATCAGCGGATTCGCCTACAAGGACAAGGTGCAGCAGCAGGACATCATCAAGTTCCGCGATGCGCTGCGCGAGTCGCCCCTCTTCGACGCCAAGACGGACATCGTGGCCGTGCCCATGGGGGCCGGGGATGACTTCGTCCACGAGTTCACGATCCGCATCGTCCTCAAGACCCCGCTGGTTCTATGAACATCCGCAAATACATGGTCATGATCGTCAGCGGCACGATCACCGCGATCCTTGCCGTTGTGATGGGCATCTTCCTCGCGCGCTCCGCGTCGGAGTACGGCTCGGTCAACGCCGAGCTGGACGCCCGCACGCGCGACCTGACGCAGCTGGGCAACCGCGTCCCGTTCCCGAACGACGACAACGTCGCGGCGGCCGCGCGGAACCTCGAGAAGGTCGATGCGTTCTTCAGCGAAGCGATGGGCGCGTTCCTGAAAGGGCAGTACGAGCCGCCGGCGATGGAGCCGGCGCGCTTCCCGCAGTCGTTGAGCCGCGCCATCTCGTCGATGACCATCTTCGCCTCCTCGAACAACGTGGCGACGCCCACCCTGTTCTTCTACGGGTTCGACCGCTACTCGCGCGGACAACCTCCGGCGAAGGACCACATTCCGCGGCTGGCGGGGCAGGTCCACGCGGTGGAGACCATGGTCCGGGCCCTGTGCGCGGCGAAGATCCGCGACATCGTCTCGATCGAGCGCCATGTCTTCGAAGACGAGACCGCGGCCCCCGCGGCGGAAGGATCCGAGGGCGCGCAGCGGTCCGCCCCGACGGGCGTGGCGGCGGGCTACCTGAAGGATCCCGCCGGCCTGTTCGTGAAGGAACGGCTCGCCTTCGTGTTCAACGCGAAGGAAAGCAGCGTGTGGGACATCCTGAACGCGCTGCCCAGGCTTCCCGCGTTCATCGTGGCCGCGGACCTCGACATGTGGAACGAGATGGTCCGCCCCGGGGCCGTCAATCCGGCCGACGGATCCCGGCGCGGCGGGGCGGAGGGCGGGCGCCCGGGCCTGCCGCCCGGCGTCGGGCTCCCGCCCGGTGTCGGCCTGCCCCCCGGCGTCGGCCTGCCCGCGGAACCGTCGGACGCGCCCGCGGCGCCCCCCGCGCGCCCCCTCACTCACGAGGAGCGCATCGTGGCCGGCCGGACCGAGTTCCTGAAGGTCCGGCTCGAGGTGGACTACTACACGTTCCGCAAGCCCGGCGCGGATGCCGCCGCACAGGAGAAGCAGCCGTGAAGTTGTCGCCCAACCTGACCTGGCTGAAGCAGCACTACGAGAAGGCGATCCTGATCGTCGTGCTGCTGGGACTTCTGGCATCCGCCATGTACCTGGGCGGCCACGTCACCAAGCGGGCCGCGGATCTGAAGGCCACCGAGCGCCCCGTCGTCGCCAAGCCCGAGCAGGCGTTCAAGGACCTCGATTTCAGCCCCTACTCCAGCGGCTTCGCCCAGATTGCCGTGCCCGTCCAGGTCGGCGACACCACCAACCGTCTCCTGACGAGCGAGGTCCGCGTCTTCTGCGTGAAGTGCGGCAAGTGGATCCCGTACACCGCCGCCACGTGCCCCTACTGCAAGGCCGAACAGCCGCCGCCGCCGTCGGACAAGCCCGACGAGCGCGCCGACTCCGACAAGGACGGGGTCCCCGACGCGGCCGAGCAGAAGCTCGGGCTCGACCCGTTCAATCCCGCCGACGTCCAGATCGACCACGACGGCGACGGATTCACCACGCTCGAGGAGCACCGCGAGGGCACCGATCCGCGGAGCAACAAGTCCACGCCGTCGCTCTTCGCGAAGCTGCGGGGGCAGTCGGTCGCCGCGACGCGCTTCAAGCTGCGCTTCGTGGCCGTGCAGCAGCTCTCCGAGACGATCCAGGCGTTCCAGATCAACGCGCGCACGCTCGACCGGACCTACTTCAAGCGGATCGGCGAGGAGGTCGAGGGCTACAAGCTCGACAACTACGACAAGGCCACCGACACGCTGACCCTGAAGAAAGGCGACGCAACCAAGCGCCTGCAGCGCGGCAAGGTCATCGACGACGACCAGATGATCGTGAAGTTCCTCTTCCTGCTCGACGGCCAGACTCCGACCTGCCGCGCCGGCGAGACGTTCACGCTTCGCGACCAGAAGGCCACCGTCCTCGAGGTCTCCCGGGATCTCGCCAGCGTGCGGGTCCGCCACCAGGCCCCGGAGGGCCGCGAGTACCTCGTGTCGAAGGCGACGGCGGAGGAGGAGAGCGCGATGCGCCTCCGCCTGGAGAACACGATGGGGAACGCCCCCGAACTCACCCCCGGCGCACCGGCGGCCCCGCAGGCCCCCGGCGCACCGGCCCGGCCGGGCGCTCCCGCCGTCCCGCTCGACGGAATTCCACGTCCATGATGGATCGTAATCCAACTATCGCGTTGACACGTTGTTCACGTTGGGACAGGATGCAGGCGATTGGATAGCGCGGCGGCTTAACCCGGCGCGCTTCGTTTCAGTTTTTTTGTGACCGGGGATATATGGGGACCAGGGATTGTTTGACTGCGCGGGGACGCATCTCGTCGGAGGATATCGGAACATGAAGCGTTTCGCTGGATGGTTCGCCGTGGTCGTGCCTGTCGTCACGGCCGCTGCGTGGATCGCCGTGGCCGAGGATGGCTCGAACCTGAGACGGCTGCTCGACTCGCTGGATGCCGGCAACCCGGCCCGGCCGATCCAGATGGCGCAGGCCGACGCGGCCGCGCCGGCGCCGGTCCCGAACCTCGACGAACTCCTCGGCGGCGCGAAGCCCGCCGCCCCGGCCGCCCCGGCCGCCCCGGCCACCCCGGCGGCGCCCG
>VGWF01000092.1 GCA_016873715.1 Lentisphaerota bacterium
GTGAAGGAAGCATGAGGATTGCGTTAGCGGGCCGGACCGGCGGCGCATCTCCGGTCCGGTGCAAGGATGACGGCAACGCTCGCACGGGCTGTCCGTTCGGCCGGGCCAGCGGCCCGGCCCCACCCGTCGTTCCCGGGAAACCCGTGGTGGGGCCGGGCCGCTGGCCCGGCCGTTCGCCGGATCCCGGTAGCCTGCGGATTCCGAGGCGCCCGCAGGATCAGGTCAAGGAACCGGAGATGCGCCCCGGACCGGCGGGGCGGTCCCTTTTTCCTGTCCCGCGACGCCCCCTTGCGGTACAAGTGCCGGTCTCATTCTGCGGGGGATACCATGGGTTTCGAGAGCGGTGGCCTGAGTGTCCGGATGCTGTACCTGCCGAAGGCGATGCCGGACGACGCGGTCGCCCGGTTCGCGCGCCACGCGGCGCCCCCGATCCGCACGCTGGGCGCCGAGGAGATCCACGGCTGGGTCGGCGGCCGCCATCTGCTCGATCTCCCCATCACCGAGGCCAACGCCGCGTTCGGCGGCTACCCGCGCCTGACGCTCATGCAGGCCGAGCGGAAGATCCCCGGCTCCCTGCTCAAGGCCACGGTGATGATGGAGGAACTGGCGCGGCAGCAGGCGGAGAAGAAGCCGTACCTCGACCGCACCACCCGGTCCGAGATCCGCAAGGAGGTGGTCGCGCGCCTCCTGCCGACCATGCCGCCGCACATCCGGGGCATCCCGCTCGTCGTCGACGCGGCGGCGGGGATCGTCTACGCGGGCGCCGTCTCGGAGAAGCAGTGCGACGCGCTCCGGGTCAACTGGCTCCGGACCGTCGGAAGCGACCTGGTCCCCGTGGACGCCGCGACCGCCGCCGTCCGCCGCCGCCGGGCCGACCCGCGCGACTGGCCCGCGACGAGTTTCTCGCCGGACCTTGACGATGGCGACGCCGACAACGACCCCGGGGGCGACTTCCTCACCTGGCTCTGGTTCGCATGGGAGACCCGCGAGGGCCAGGCCGAACTGCCGGGGCAGGGGGGGTTCCAGTTCATGATCGAGGGCCCGCTCCTCTTCGGCCGCGACGAGGGCGACGGCGCCCTCGAGGCCGTCGTGCGCAAGGGGTCCCCGCTCGTCAGCGGCGAGGCCAAGGCCGCCCTGCTGGCCGGCAAGAAGCTCCTCCGCGCGCGCCTCACCCTCGCCCGCGGGGACGACGTCTGGACCGCCACCCTCGACGCCCGGTCGTTCACCATCCGGTCGCTGAAGATGCCGGACCGCCGCGACGCGCGCGATCCGGTCAGCCGTTTCCAGGAACGCATGAACGGCCTGGCCGCCTACCGCGACATGCTGTTCGCGCTCTTCGACCTCTTCCTCAAGGACCGGACCGATCCCGCGGCGTGGAAGTCCGTCGTCACGGACATCCGCCGCTGGGTCGCCGGACGGAAGGTGAAGCGCTGACCCGGAGGACCGCCATGTCGCTTGGACCGCACTGCCGCCCGACCGAACCGTTCCCCGCCGCCGAGTACGTCGCGCGCCTCCGCCGCCTGGCCCGCGCCCTGCGGTCGAAACGCATCGACGCGGCGGTCGTCGTCGGCGAGATCAACCGCGCCTACCTGACCGGGTTCGAGGCCAGCAACGGGATCCTCGTCGTCGATCCCCGCGCCCGGCCCGTCTTCCACACCGACTTCCGCTACCTCGAGGCCGCGCGCGCCCAGCTCCGGTTCGCCGGCGTCGAGAAGCTCCGCAGGCCCGCCGAGCGCGTCGCCTCCGCCGCCCGCCGCGCGGCGTGGCGGAAGGTCGCCTACGAGGGCAGCGTCCTCTCCGCCGGCCGGCTCGATGCGTTCAAGAAGGCCCTGCCGGGCGTCGCGGAGTGGGTCAACCTCGACGACATCCTGCTGGACCAGCGCGCCGTGAAGAGCCCGCGGGAGATCGCCGCCCTGCGCGCCGCGGTGGCCGCGAACGACGAGGCCTTCGCCCGGCTCGTCGCGGAGGTCCGGGTCGGCATGACCGAGTGGGAGATGCGCCGCCTCGTGCGCCGCCACTTCGACGACCTCGCGCAGGGCGAGGCCTTCGACTCCATCATCGCCGTCGGCGCCAACTCGTCGCGCTGCCACCATCATCCGGGCGGCGCCGTCCTCCGCCCCGGCACGACGCTGCTGATCGACATGGGGGCGCTGGTGCAGGGCTACCACGCCGACATGACCCGCACGCTGTTCGTCGGCCCGCCGCCCGCCCGCATGCGGAGGATCTACGGCATCGTCCTTCGCGCCCAGAAGGCCGCGATCCGCGCCATCCGGCCCGGCCGCGCCTGCGAGGCCGTCGACGCCGTCGCGCGCGGGATCATCACCCGCGCCGGCTTCGGCAAGCGCTTCGACCACGGCCTCGGCCACTCCGTCGGGCTCCAGATCCACGAGCGGCCGGCCTTCGCGCGGAAGCAGACCGCGCGGCTGAAGGCGGGCATGGTGATGACGGTCGAGCCGGGCATCTACATCCCCGGCCTCGGCGGCGTCCGCATCGAGGACATCGTCCTCGTCACCCCGCGCGGGTTCGAGGTCCTCACGCGCACGCCGAAGGCGCTGCGGATTCTCCGCCCGCAGCCGGCACGGCCGCCGGAGCGCGGCAGGCAAGGGAAGGCTCGCGCATGAGCGCGGACCGGTCCGGAACGGGTCCCTCGCGGCGCGACGTGCTCCGCTGGGCCGGGGCGGCGGGATGGGGGTGCCTCGCGGGGCGCGCAGCCGCTGCGACGGAGAAGCCCAAGCCCAATAAGCTGCCCGGTCTCGACAACCTCCAGATGCTCGGGCTCTGGGAGGAGCCCCCGGCCGCCGTGCGGCGCGCCTACGAGGCCTGCCACCGGATCCTCTCCGCCGGACGCCGCGCGACCTTCGCGGACGTTGCCGGGGATGCCGACGCGCAACGCGCCCTCGACGAGGCCGGCCTGCGCCTCCTCGGCGGTCCGATGCTGGGCGGCCTCCGTCCCGACGGCGCCTCCGTGTGGGTGCGCACGCGCCGTCCCGCGCGCGTCGAAGTGCGCGTGACGGCCGGCGGGGGCACGAAGGCGTTCGGCCCGGTCGAGAGCACGCCCGAGACCGACCTCTCGGCGGTGGTCGTCGTGGACGGCCTGGAGCCCGGCGCGCGGCATCCCTACCGCGTCCTCGTCGACGGCACGGAGGTCCCGATCCCCCCGCACGCCGCGATCGCCACCCTGCCGGCGGCTCCCGCCGCGTCGCCGGTCCGCATCGCGTTCGGAACCTGCGCCCACCGCTTCGGGCTCGGCAACCGCGCCCTGCTCGACGCCATCCGCGCGCGACGGCCCGCGGCCGCGCTGCTCTGCGGCGACATCGCCGTCCAGGACCGCAACAACCACCTCGGCCTGCACCGGGCCGACTACCTGCTCCGCGATTTCCAGCCGCCGTGGCGGGACCTCGTCGCCGAGGTGCCGGTCTATGCGACGTGGGACGATCACGACTACTTCGACAACGACCAGTGGGGCATCCCGGCCGGGTTCACCGCGGAGGACCGCGCCGGCGTCTGGACCGTCTTCCGCCGCTCGTGGGCCCATCCGTCGTTCGGCTTCGGCGACAACGGCGGCGGCGTCTTCCAGCGGACGAGGATCGGCCCCTGCGACGTGATCCTCACCGACGGCCGCCACTTCCGCGAGAAGGGCTCGCTCCTCGGCGCGGAACAGATGGCCTGGCTCGAACGCCAGCTGAAGGACTGCACGGGGCCGTTCGTCATCCTCGAGTCGAGCACCATGTGGTCCGACTACGTCTCCAACGGGAAGGACTCGTGGGGCGTCTACGATCCCGAGGGCCGCGAGCGGATCTTCCGCCTCATCGAGACGCACCGCATCCCGGGCGTGCTGCTGATCTCCGGCGACCGTCACGGCGCGCGCGGCTTCCGCATCCCCCGTCCGTCGGGCTTCGCCTTCCACGAGTTCGAACCGGCCAGCCTCGGCGGCATCGACTGGGGGCCGCCCGCGATGGCCCCGGACCGCACGCAGCAGCTGTTCGGGCACCTCGGGTACGCGTTCGGGGAATTCGAGTTCAACGTCGCCGCCGCGGATCCGACGGTCACCTTCCGCCTGGTCGCGCAGGACGGCTCGATCGTCCACGAGATGACGCTGCCGCGCAGCCGGCTGACTCCGCCGGCCGGTTGAGAGGGGGCCGGCGGAGGCGCGGAGCGCAACGTCCGCTCGCCGGCAGACTGGGAGCATTCCGCGGGGTTCTTGAAGGAGTTGAGCGATGAGTAACGGATCGAATGCCCGGGCGCTGGAGGATGCCTTCTTCCGCAGGATGGATGCCGATCTCCTCGCCCGCCGGCGGGCGGAGGAGGCGCGTCGCGACGGGCGTGCGGCGCTGCGCGAGGCGACGGGCATTGCGGACGAGAAGCTCCTGGACCGGATGCTCGAACTCAACCTCCACCCCGACACCCTCTGTGCCTTCCGCCTCGTGCCGCTCGTTGCGGTCATGTGGGCGGACGGCTCCCTGCAGCCGGAGGAACGCCGGGAACTGATGGCGGCGGTCGAGGCGGCAGGGGTACGGAAGGACAGCGCCGCCCATGCCATGGTCGAGCGGTGGACCGCGGCGCGCCCGCCCGACGATCTCCTTGCGCTCTGGACGGCGTACGTTCGCGAGCTTCGGACGGTCCTCCCCGCCGGGGATCTCGCCGCCCTGCGCGCGGACGTCCTGAAGCGCGCCGGCGCCCTGGCCCGGGCGGCCGGCGGATTCCTCGGCATGGGAAAGGTCTCGGCGGAGGAGGCCGGGGTGCTGGCGCGGATCGAGGCCGCGTTCGACGGGACCGCCTGATCCCGGACGGACGGCCCGGGCCGCGCCTCTCAGTTCGCGGGCGGGTCGCGCCCGGGATCGAAGTCGAGATCCGCCCGGACCACCGCCACCGCGTCGATGCGCGTCCCGCTTTCCCGGTTCCGGATCCCGGGCCCGGGGTGCCGCCCGCCGAAGCGCGGCAGGTCCGCCGCGAGACGCCCGCCGGCCCCGGCGGAGTGCGCTTCGAGATGAACGATGACGCGGGGGCGGCCGGTGCGGTAGGGTGGTCGCATGAAACACGCGATGACGGGGTGGGGGATCGGGATGATGGCGGCCGGTTGGGTCGGCCTCGCGGGGGTCGCGCAGGGCGCGGAGGCGCCGGATCCGGCGAAGCTCGTCGCGGCGGCGCCGGGGCACCCCCGGCTGCTCTGGCGCGCGGGCGGCGAGGCGGACGTCGCGGCCAAGCTTGCGGCGGATCCGGTCCTCCGGGCGACGGCGGAGGCCGTGAAGCTCTGCGCCGACCGGATGCTGGAGGAACCGCCGGTCGTCTATCGCAAGGAGGGTCGCCGGCTCCTCGGCCGCTCGCGCGAGGCGCTTTCGCGAACCCTCCACCTGTCGTTCCAGGCCCGCATGACGGGCGACCGGCGATACATCGAACGGGCCGTCCGCGAGATGCAGGCCGCCGCCGCGATGCCGGACTGGAACCCCTCGCACTTCCTCGACACCGCCGAGATGACCCTCGCGCTCGCGGTCGGCTACGACTGGCTCCATCCGCACCTCGACCCCGCGGTCCGCGCAACGGTCCGCACCGCCATCGAGACGAAGGGGCTCGGCCCCTACCTCATGAAGGGCTCCCGCCACGGCTGGGAGAAGGGCGGGAACAACTGGAATCAGGTCTGCCATGCCGGCATGCTGGCCGGCGCGCTGGCGCTGCTGGAGGACGATCCCGCCCGGGCCGCCGCCGTCGTCTCCCGCGCCGTCGCCGGGCTGCCGTCGGCCATGGGCGTCTACGTCCCCGACGGCAACTACCCGGAGGGCCCCGGCTACTGGGGCTACGGGACCACGTTCAACGTGATCGCGATCGCGCTGCTCGAGTCGGCCCTCGGCGCCGACTTCGGCCTGTCCGGGAGCGCGGGCTTCCTCAAGACCGGCGACTTCATGCTCCACGCCACCGGCCCGACACGCCTGCCCTACAACTTCAGCGACTGCGGATCCGGCATGGGGTCGTCCTCCGCCCTGCACTGGTTCGCGGCGCGCGCGAAGCGGCCCGACTGGCTCTGGTTCGAGATGCCCCTGCTCGATCGCGAGGTGGCGCAGGTGAAGGCCTCCGGCGGACGCGCTCCGGACCGGACGCTCCCGCTGACGCTCATCTGGGCCGCCGCCGGCGCGCGTCCGGCGGCGCCGTCCTCGACCGCCTGGTTCGGCCACGGGCAGAACCCGCTGGCCTGCTTCCGCACCTCGTGGACGAACGACCGCGCCGCCTGGCTCGCCGCGAAGGCGGGCACCCCCTCGGCCAGCCACGGGCACATGGATGTCGGGTCCTTCGTATACGAGGCGGACGGCGTCCGCTGGGCGATCGATCTCGGCATGCAGGGCTACCACGCCATGGAGTCCCGCGGTCTCGACATCTGGAACGGCCGGCAGGGCTCCGACCGCTGGCGCATCTTCCGCTACCACAACCGCGCCCACAACACGCTCACCGTCGACGGCATGGAGCAGACCGTCGGCGGCAAGGCCCCGATGACGGTCGACGGCCCCGTCGCGTCGGTCGACCTCGCGTCCCTCTACGCGGGACAGCTCTCCGGCGCCCGGCGCACCTTCGAACTCCGGCCCGAAGGCCGGGCCTTGATCGCGGATGCCGTCCGCGGCGGCGCAACGAACCGGACCGTGCGATGGACGCTCGTGACGCCCGGGGTCCTGAAGGCGGACGGTGCATCCGCCGGCTGGCTGGAGTCGAAGGACCGCCGCCTGCGCATCGAGGTGGAGGGGCCCGCGGGCATCCGTCTCGCGAGCGAGCCCGCGCGGGGACCGAACGAGTTCGACGAGCCGAACCCGGGCGTCAGCCTCGTCCACTTCGACGTCGCCGTCCCCGCGGGCGCCGAGGTCGCCTGGCGCGTGATCCTGACCCCGGGCGGCGTGCAGGTCCCGTAGTCGTTGGCCGGGAGGGCCGCGCTCCGCGCGGCCGCAGGCGGAACCACGGATGGCACGGATCCCACGGATGGGAACGGTCTTCCCGGGACTTCGCCCTATCCGTGAAATCCGTGTAATCCGTGGTGCCCCGCCGGCCCGGACGTCGACAACCGAATGGGGACAACCGAATAAGCACGCCGACCGGGAGGGCCGCGCTCCGCGCGGCCGCACGCGGAACCACGGATGGCACGGATCCCACGGATGGGAACGGTCTTCCCGGGACTTCGCCCTATCCGTGAAATCCGTGTAATCCGTGGTGCCCGATGACCGGGAGGGCCGCGCTCCGCGCGGCCGCGGGCGGAACCACGGACGGCCCGGAGGATGGCAAGCGAATGGGGGCAACCGAATAGGCACGCCGACCGGGAGGGCCGCGCTCCGCGCGGCCGCAGGCGGAACCACGGATAGCACGGATCCCACGGATGGGAACGGTCTTCCCGGGACTTCGCCCTATCCGTGATATCCGTGTAATCCGTGGTGTTCCACGGCCGGGAGGGCTGCGCTCCGCGCGGCCGAACTGACGATGCGCCCGGCGCGCCGCCGGGCGGTCCTCCGGATCAGTGCAGCCGGCGGAAGCGCCGCCAGCCGGCGATGGCGAGCCCCAGCGCGATCAGGCCGGCGCTGCCGGGCTCCGGGATGACGGTCAGGCGGATCTCGTTGTTGACGGAGACATCGACTTCGAAGCTCTTGCCGCCGGACAGCAGGGCCTGCGAACCGGACGAAATCGAGAGCCCGTTGTCCGCCAGCAGGGTGCCGTCGTACCGGATCAGCGTCCACGTGTCGCCCAGGCCGGCCCCGGCGAAGCTGTTCAGCGCGCTCACCTCCAGGATGCCATCCAGGGTGAGGTTGTTGACGCTGTCGATCAGGTCGTTCACTCCGGCGCCGGTCGTGGTGGCGGTGCCGTCCAGTTCGTAGGCGAGGACGGAGGTCGGGGCGAGGGTCAGGTCGGTGTCCAGCGTGAGCGTGCCCGCGCTTGCGCCCGGCGCCAGCGTGCCGCCGCCCTCGATCGTGACGCCGCTCAGGATGCGGATGAGCCCGGTGCCGCCCAGGGTCGCGCCGCTCTTGACGATGTACTCCGTCCCGTTGCTCGGAGAGATGTGCGTGCCGTTCATCAGCAGCGTGCCCGCCTCGACGATCGTGTCGCCCTTGTAGGTGTTGTTCGTGATGGCGGTCGTGAAGATCAGCGTTCCGTCGCCGCGCTTGACCACGTCCAGCGTTCGGTCGACGGCGTTCTCGGTGATCCAACCGTCGAACCGGTCCGCGACCGCCGTGTTCGTGTAGTTCACGACGAAGCGGTTCGTATAGGCCACGCTGCTGCTCAGGTTGACCCGGCCGTACCCGTACAGGGCGCCGACCTCCTGGCCCGCGTTGTACATCTCCAGCGTGGCCGTCCGGCTGTTGATGAACACAGGCGTGTTGGTCGGGATGACGCGGGGGTTCTGGTAGGAGGTCGTGCCGGCGCCCTCGAGCCGGAGCGTGCCTTCATTGACATAGGTGGCGCCGGAGTAGGTCGAGTTGCTCGCCTCGGTACGCAGAACCAGTTCCCCGGTGCCGCTCTTGATCAGCGTGGTGCTGTTCGTCACGCCGCCGTCGACGTTGTCCATGATCGGCGCGTAAACGTCGAGGCGCCGCATCGCGTGGATCACCGCCTCGTAGTTGTTGTTGGCGTTGCCGAACATCAGCGCGCCGCCGGCCCCGGTCCGCCGGATCTCGTGCGTGTTTCCGGCATTCGTTCCGGTGACGAGCAGGGCGCTCTGGATCCAGAGGACGTTATTCGAGAGGTTCAGCACGGTCTGGTTCGTAAGGACCTTCTGGTACAGCAGGCCCTGTACGGTCGTGTTCGAGTAGAGGCCGATCGTGCCGCCGGCGTTCGCGAGCCACACGTTGCCGCCCGCGTCCAGCGTCGAGTTGTACTCGGACGGACGCAGCAGGCGGAAGCCGTTGTCGGTCGCGCCGCCGTCGTCGTAGGCGACGAAGCCCATGTTGCTCTGCACGCCGGCCGCGGCGGCGGTGATCTCTTCGCCGAACGCCCAGTGGACGATGCCGACGTTCGGCGTGTTTGTCGCGGTGTGGTAGGCGTGGGTCATCACCGGCGCGACCTTGTTGTCGTCCTTGTTGAGCCGCGTCCATCCGTTGCTGGCGAAGTCCGACAGCCGCTCGGCGCGGATGAAGAACGTGGCGCCGTTGGTGCGGGTGAACGTGTTGACCTGCAGCCCGGCGTTGTTGTCCGGAAGGGTTTCGTTGTCGCGGTCCATCACGTTCGTGCTCATGCCGCCCAGCAGGAACAGGTCGCCGGTGTTCTCGATGGGGTTCTGGTTCTTGCTGCCTCGCATGATGATCGTTCCGGCGCTCAGGAAGATGTCGGACTCGTTGTTGATGCGGTCGCCGTTGTGGGCGTTGTCGGTGCCCGGCTGGTTGTCGATCTCAAGAATCGCGTTGGTGACGAAGAACTGGACCGAGTCGCTCGCGTTCATGCTGCCGTTCTGGTCGAGGAACTGGAAGATGCCGTTCGTGACGACGACCTTGCCGAAGAAGTTGGTGTTGTGATTGCGGATGTTCAGCTCGCCGCCGCCCATCTTGACCAGCCGGCTCGACGCGTCGCCGTTGATCGTGCCATAGAAATCGTCGTTGTTTGTCTGGTTGATCGTCAGCGTCGATCCGCTGCCGATCGTCAACTGGCTCTTGCCGTTGCCGCGCAGGTAGCCGATCGTCTCCTTGAGGCCGTCCCCGATCCAGAGATGGCCCTCGTCGTTGGCCATGGCTCCCTCCGGGATCACCTCGGAAGCGGCGGTCTTGAGGGTGACGCCGCCCGTGAGCAGCGTGATCCAGTTCGTCCCGGGGGCGGCCAGGGTCACGGTCCCGGGACCGGCGAAGGCGATCCTGCTATCCCCGCCACCCCCCGCGGTGGTCAGGCCGACCATCGATACGCCGATCGTGAGGTTGGACATCGCGTGGATGTGGCCGGTCGAGGCGGTCCCCGTCGCGTTCGTTCCGAACGCGATCGATCCGTTCGTCACCGTGCCGCCGTCGGCGAACAGGGCCTGGCTGTCGATGATGAGCCGGTGGCCGTTCAGGTCGAGGCTGCTTCCCGCGTCGAGGTGGAGCGCGCGGATGCGGGTCGGCGCGGCGATCGAACCGGCCCCGGACAGCCGCACATTGCGATCCGCGGCCATCGAGGTCGAGTACTCCGCCGCGGTCAGCAGTCGGACGCCGGTGCCCGCGCCGTAGGTGACCAGGCCCGCGCCCTGGCCGTTGACGTTGGTGTCGCCGGCCATCATCGGGACGATGCCGATCTGGTCGCCGGTGCCGCCGACATGGGAGAGGGTGGGGGCGGTGGTCAGGAAGAACTGGGCGACGCCCGGGCCGGCCGTCGCGCCGAGGTTGTCGCCGCGAATCAGGGTCGCGCGGCCGTTGTTGAGGTACTGCCACCGGGCCGCGGTGAGGATGGTGGCGCCTCCCGCGTCGGCGTCGAGCGTGATGATCGCCCGGCCGTTGTTCTGCGTGATGATGCCGATCGTCTCCGTCGTCGCCGCGGACGGATTGCCGATCATCTTGAACTGCCCCGGGCCGTCGAAGTAGACGCCCACGGTGTCGCCGATGCGGTTGTTCGATGTGTGGTTGTCGGACGAGCTGTCCAGCAGGAACGTCGGATCGCGCGTGGCCCGGTTGTTCTGGCCGATCAGCACGCGCGAGGCGTTGACCATGGAGCCGTTCTGGCCCTGGAACGCGAGAATGCCGTTATGGGCCTGGGCCTGGCCGGTGAAGGGCAGGGCCGTGTCGAAGGCCTGCTTGCCGGAGTCGCTGCCGTCGAGAGCGGTCGAGACGGAGTCGGCGTCCTGGACGGCGCGCACGCTGACAGCGCTGGTGCCCTGGTAGGCGGCGCCCGTGAACAGGAAACTGTCCCCGCTGCGGGGGCGGAGTTGAAGCTCGCCCACCCAGTTGGAGATGGCGCCCGCGCCGATCAGGCCCTTGAACGAATCGTTGACGGTGTTGTTCTTGTCGAGCACGGCGCCCGCGGCGACGGTCACGCGGGTGTTGTTGTCGTTGAATCCGTTGGCGGAGGCGTAACGGACGGTGCCGTTGGAGATGACGAAGTTGCCCAGATCGACCTGGCTGTTCGTGATCCAGAGGAGGCCGTTGCCGACCTTCGTCACGGAGTAGGCCGGGCCGCCGCGCACCGGGCCGACGGAGAGGCTGCCCGCGGTCGTCTCGATCGACCATGTCTGGTTGTTCGTGGCCCAAAGGGTCGAGGTGATGAAATGGTTGCCCGCCGCGCCCGCCGTGACGACGAGGCCGGTGCCCGAGGGGGCGAAGAGCCGGAGGGTGTTGCCGGCGATGCGGACGGTCGAATCGGCGTCGTCGATGAACGCGAGGAGGTTCGCGTTGCGGTCCCCGCCCAGCGTCGTCGAGAGGTTCGCCGCTCCGGGAGAGTTGAAGACGACCACGTCGGCTCCGTAGGCGATGTCGCCGACCCAGTTGGTCGCGTTGACCCACGAGTTGCTGGTGGCGGTGCCGCCGCCGTCCCACACGTTCGTCGTCTGTGACCGGGCGCCCGGCCCCGTGCCGATCCATGCCGCGACAACGACCGCCATCCACCGTGCCGTTCCCGCCGACGTCCGCATGTTGATCTTGATCTGTTCTGTCTCCCGCTAGGTCCGGTCCTGTCGCCTGCACGCTCTCTAGACAATTTACGCGAAACACCCCGGGTGTGCCAACAAAAAAAGTACTGTCGGGCGCGGTCTGATTCTCCCTTGGGTGGTCCATTTGCAAAGCGTTGCAGGAAAGCGGTAAACACGAAATCCGGTGGCGGGACCCGCGGAACTTGCCGTGACAGGGACTCAAGAAAAAATCTGGAGCGTGAAAATGGCGGGGTAGAGGCGCTCGGCATACCACAGTCTTGCGAAGTAGAGCCCAATGGGGGTGGCGGCGGGCGGCGGCGTTGCGGACCATGCGCGTTCGAGCCATGCGAGTCCGGGAGCGGAGGCATCCGGAAACTCGGTCCGCGGGAGTGCGGAAACGGCGAGGGCGGTTTCCTCGACGGACGACGCGACGCCGCGGTCGCCGCCCCAGCCGCCGTCGGGATTCCGAGCGCGGATCAGCCAGTCCGTGGCGCGGGTCCGCATGTCGTGCAGCAGGGGCGCGCCGTCCGCCAGTCCGTTCAGCGTGCGGAGTACGAGGGCGGTTCCGTAGGTGCGGTTGGCGGTGCCGGGTGCGGCCTGGTTGCCGAACCACAGCGGCGTCCAGCTTCCATCCGCGGCCTGGGTCCGGGCGAGGAAGCGGAGGGCGGAGCGGCGGGCGCGGACGACGCGGCGGGCGGTCGCCGCGGGAAGGTGCGGGGTCCACGCGTCGAAGGCGCGGAGGGCGTGGGCGGTGAGATCCGGGCAGCTCCGGTCGAAGGGGAGGCGGCCCCAGCCGCGGCAGAAGGTCGGGATGCCGCCGTCGCGGTTCTGAAGACCGAGGAGCCATGCGACGCCGGCGGCGGCGGCGCGGAGCGCGTCCGCATCGGGCGGGCCGAGCGCGCGCAGGGCCAGGAGGGCGCCGGCGGTGTCGTCGGCGTCGGGCACGGCGCCGGGACGGTCGGTCCAGCCCCATCCGCCGGGCGCCGCGCCGGTGAACGGATGGACGTCGCGGAACTGGCGGTCGAGGATCCAGCGCCGGAGACCGAGGCGCGCGTCGGCGGGCCAGAGCTCGCAGGTTGGATCCGCGGCGGCGATGGCGGAGGCGGCGCCGGTGGTCACCCAGAGCGCGAGGTCGGTGTCGATCGCCCAGCTGCCGTCCTCGCGCTGGGTCGATCGCAGGAAGTCCCCGGCGCGCAGGGCGACCGGATGGGCGGCGAGGCCGCACCCGGCGAGGCTGACGGCGACGAAGCCGGTCAGGGGCGCCGCCTCGAGGAAGCCGCCGTTCGCGGGCTGCAGCCGTCCGAGGAAGTCGAGCGCGCGGGGTGTCCACGCGGTGCGGATCCCGCGCAGCGCGGGATTCCGCGACGGCGCGCGGCGGTGGCGGACGAGGCCGATGGCGATCAGCGCGGGCAGCGCGTAGCTCACCACCGGCAGCCGGATCGCCGCGTAGAAGCGCCGCGGCACGGCGGCCAGCTCGAACGGCAGTTGCGGCACGTCGCGCCACGCGCCGGGCTCCGGGCCGAGCCGCCCGGCCAGCGCGCAGAACGTCAGGATGGGAACCGAGAACGTGCGGTCGTCGCCGTAGGCCGCAAGCACCGCGCGCGCAATCCCCGCGGGGTCCGTCGTTCCGATCCGCGCCGCGATCCATGCGGCGGCGCGGGGCAGGGCGGGGGAGTCCGGCGCAAGGACCGACAGCGCGGCCCATGCGAGAAGCGTCGTGCTGGGATTCGAGGGGCTCTCCGCCGTATCGCCCCAGCCGCCGTCGGCGTTCGCGTGTCCGGCGAGCCACGCGGCGGCGCGCGCGGCGCGGTCCGCGTCGCCCGCTCCCTCCAGCCGCCGCAGCGCGAGCGCCGCCACGGCGGTCGAGAGCGCGCTGGACGAGAGACGGCCGCGCCATGGACCTTCGGCGGACCGCTCCCCCAGAAGGCGTCGGACCAGGTCCCGCGCGAGGTCCCGCGCGGCGGACGGTGACTGGATCGGCGCGGACACGGCCGCATCATGGCAGTCCCCGCGCGATTGCGCAACGCGCGGGGGCTCCGCCGCGGGCGCAGGGGCCGGATCGCCCGAAATGGCCGAAAAACGGGCGGTTTTGACGGGAGTAAAAAGTTTCATTTTTCGGTGGACGAACCGGGGGGACCTTCGTATCTTATCCACAGCAGGTTGTATGGGAGCAGGATGGAACAGGTTCTTGAGTACAGGAGCCAGACGACGATGAAGACGACTTCAGTGTTCGTGGCGGTTGCAGCGGTCGCGGTGACCGCTTCGGTCGCCCTCGCCCAGACCAACGTCTACAGCCGCAACGCCGTCGGCGCGGTGCGGGTGGATGTGCCGCCGGCGGGGCAGTTCGTCCTCGCGGGCTTCAACTTCAAGGCGATTGGTGGCGATGATGCGACGTTCAGTGCGCTTTTCGGGACGAACCAGTTGGTGAAGAATACCCTGAACACCAAGGCTACTCGCATCTATCTTTGGGATCCGGCGAAGGGTGGTGGTGGTGGGTACTGGATTTTCTTCCAGAAGCCTGATGGTCAGTTCTACAATCGCGACGCCTCGACGATTCCAACCAACCCGGTCATTCGGATCGGCGAGGGGTTCTGGGTTCAATCGCCGAATGATGCCACGACGAATACCTCCATCTTCATCATGGGAGAGGTCGTGTCGACGCAGCAGTTCGATCGGGTCACCCCGAACGGTTTCTTCATGATCGGGAATCCGTACGCCTCGCCTCTCGATCTCAATGGCACGAACCTGACATGGATGGCGGACGGCGCGTTCGGTCACAATCTCGCCTCTCAGGCTGATAACGTCTACATTTTCAATGGCGTTGGCTATGACCGCTACTTCCTGAAGACGGACGGGAAATGGTACGTGGCGCTCTCGCCGTTCCCTCTGGCTACGAACGCCGTGATTCCTGTGGGGTCTGGCGCTTGGTACAAGGCTAAGAATGTGTTCACGAACAAGCTGGTCAGGCCTTATCCTTGGTGGTGATTTGTCTGCGTTGGCTTCAATGACGGTAATCCGGAGGAATGAAGCTATGAAGTCGAGATTGGGCGCGGTGATGGTGGCAGGTCTGGTGTCGACGTGTGCTCTTGCGGGTCCCGCCCTTGACTGGGGATCGGACAATGCCATAGGGACTGGACCGGCTCCGGATGTTAAGGATCGCTTTGGGGTCGTCGTTCCCACGGATTCGACTTTCCTTGCCGAGTTGATCCGCGCATCGGACAACACCGTCCTTTACACGGGGTCAGCTACCTTCTGGAGTGCCGCTGGGTCCGCTGGCGTCGGCTACGACGCCCTCACGGCGGATGACGGTTGGAACGGATTATCAGTCCGCACACGGATTCGCGAGCCCGGTCCGAGCACTTGGTATGCGGTGACTGCGCCCAGCACTCTGTCTTGGACCGTGACGCCTCCTACGACCTCCATCTCTTACAACTTCGGCGAGATCACCCAGCCCATGTGGGTTCCCGAGCCCGGCACGGGCATTCTCGTGCTGGCGGGTGCGGCGCTGATGATCTTCCGTCGTCGTCGCACGGCGGCCTGAGCGGCCTGATCTGATTCGCGAAAGACCCCGGCGGGCATCCCGCCGGGGTCTTTCGCTTTGAGGGATGAAGGCGGAAACCTGAAACCGGAAAGCGGGAGGTCCGGCTTTCAGGTTTCCGGTTTCATCCCTCCGCCTTCTTCGTTGCGGCGTGCATGGCCTTGCCGAGGGCGTGGCGCGTGAGGGGCTTGCGGAGGTAGTCGACGGCGCCGGCCTTGCGGGCCTCGCTGATGCGGGCGGTGTCGGCGAAGCCGCCCATGAGGATGACGCGATGGGCCGGGTTGACGGAGAGAACCTGGCGCATCACGTCGACGCCGTCGAGTTCCTCGCCGAGGATGAGGTCGACGAGGAAGGCGTCGTACGGCGCCGACTGCTGCTGCGCCGCCGTCGCCCGCTCGATGGCGGCGGCGCTGGATGCGGCTTCGTCGGCCGTGTACCCCAGATCGCGGAGGATCGCGATCGCCTGGGCGCGATGCTGGGGCATGTCGTCGACGACGAGCACGCGCGTGGCGCCGACGGTGGGGTCGGCCAGGATGGTCACCTCCGGGGCCGCGACCTGCGCGACGGGGAAGAGGAGCTTCGCCTCCGTCCCTGCGCTGGGCTCGGACCGGATCTGCATCAGTCCCTTGTGGGCGCGCATGCAGAGGACGACCCGCGTCAGGGCCAGGGCGGAGATGCCCGCCGCCGCGCACCGCGGCACCGCGTAGGGCTCGAAGAGATGCTCCAGTTCCTCCGGCTCGGCGCGCCAGGAGGAGTGGAGCCGGAGAAACGCGTAGGTGCCGGTCTTTCCCTGGACGTAATGGCCCCACGGGTCGACCTGGTGCTCGGTTCCGGTCGAGAGGATGAGCCGGCCGCCGGCCTCCAGCGGATGCAGGAAGGTCGAGGCCAGGGAGACGATCGCCTGCCGGAGCAGGGAGGGCGAGCCCGAAACGACGGCGAGATTCTCGGACAGGCGGGCGTCGACGAGAACCTGCGGGCGTGCGTCGCGGAGGGCGCGGAACGCGGGGGTGTCGAGCGCCGAGGTGACGATGTCGTTGAGATGGACCGGTTCCGGATGGAACGTGAAGCCCTCGCCCAGTTCCGCGAGATCGCGAAGGAGCTGGGCCGATTGGTCCAGCCGGTGCATCGCGTCGGCCGGAAGGGAGGTTCGCACGGCCTGCGGCAGATCGGCGAGGAAGGCGGCCAGCGGCTTGCAGTCCTTCGAGAGGCCGCGGGCGAACTGCAGGGCGGTCTCGATGCGCTCCGAGCGGACGACGTGCGTCTCGCGCACGGCCTGCAGGGCGAGGGAGGTCTCGCGCTCGGCCTCGATCTTCGACCGGAGGCGCCGGGCCGACAGCACGGTGTCGATGCGGTGGGCGATCTCCTCGGCGCGGGCGGGCTTCTGGATGTAGTCCGACGCGCCCTGCCGCACGGCATCGAGGGCGCTGGTGGCCGTGCCGTGGCCGGTGATGACGATGACCGGGACGTCCTTGTGGGATTCGCGGAGCCGCCGCAGGAGGCCGAGGCCGTCCATCTCCTCCATGACGAGGTCGGTCAGCACGAGGTCGGCGGGCGCGTCGGCCATGACGGCCAGGGCGTCCCTCGCCGAGCCGGCCGTCGAGATGCGGTAGCCGAATTCCTCGAGGTTCCCGGCAAGGCCGGTCAGCACGATCTCGTCGTCATCGACGATCAGGATGTGGGACTTCATGCGGGTTCCAACGTTCGGAGGTTCCGAGGCTCACAGGTTCCAAGGTTCGGAAATGCCAGGATTCGAAGGTTCGCCGGTTCGGAGTCCCCCGCGCCCCCACGTCCACACCGCCCCACCGCCCTACGGCCATACCGCCCCACTGCCATACGGCCATACCGCCCCACCGCCATACCGCCCCACTTCCCCTCATCCCCACAGCGCCATCTCATTTCCGGGCCTCCGGCACGGCGGGCAGGTGGATGGTGAAGGTCGATCCGGCGCCGGGCTCGCTCTGGACCTCGATCCGGCCCTGGCGGTTTCGCACCAGGGACTCGGCCACGCTGAGCCCGAGCCCGGTGCCCTTGGCGCCTTTCGTCGTGAAGAACGGGGAGAAGATGCGGGGCAGGACGTCCTTGGGGATGCCGGATCCGGTGTCCCGGATGGCGATGGCCGTGTCGGTCCCGGTGCAGTCGCACGAGATGGTGACCGTGCCGCCCTCCGCCATGGCGTCGCGCGCGTTCATCAGGAGGTTGGTCAGCACCTGCACCAGTTCCCGCTGGGGGATCGCCATCCGGGCATGCAGGGCGCGCGCCTGGACCGCGATCTTCACGTTGCGCTTCTGGAACTGCGCGTTGAGCAGGTCGGTGACGAACCCGATGGCTTCGGCGAAGACGCAGCCGCGGTCGTCGCCCTCGTCGGGGCCGGCCCCGATCCAGAGCAGCCGCTGGACGAGCGAGGCGATGCTCTCGATGCCGCGCTCGACCATGTCGAGGTTGCGCAGGCGGGCGAAGTCGGGGGGGAGCGCGCGACGGACCGCGTCGAGGTGGCTGAGCATGCCCTGGAGCGGGTTGTTCACCTCGTGGGCGACGCCGGCGGCCATGATGCCGAGGGAACTGAGGCGGTCGGCGCGTTCCAGGGTCTCGTGCTGCCGGGCCTCCATCGTCTCGCGCTCGGCCCGGACGCGGGCCTCGCGGGCCTCGTGCGGCTCGGTGATGTCCTTCACGAGCCCGTCGTAGCCGGCGAGGCGGCCGGCCTCGTCGCGTCGCGCCGCGACGGAACTGCGGACCCACCGGATCGTGCCGTCCTTCCGCTTCAGCCGGTGCTCGACCGGCGGGGCGCTTCCGGTCTCAAGAACCCGGTGGGACTGCCGCAGCACCTCGGGGCGGTCCTCCGCGACGACCATCTCGAACCAGAGGAACGGATTTCGCTCGTACTCCTCCGGGGCGAACCCGGTCACCGCGAGACAGCCCGGTCCGTGGTGCGTGGCCACCGGCCGGCCCTCGCGCAGTTCGACCGTGTAGACGTAGTCCGTGACGGTGTCGAGCAGGTGCCGGTAGCGCTGCTCGCTCTCCTTGAGCGCGTCCTCGGACGCCCTTCGCCGGGCGTTCTCCTCCTCGAGGCGGCGGTTGATGATCTGGAGGTCGCGCGTGCGCTCCCCGACCATCTGCTCGAGCCGCGTGCGGTACTCGGCCAGTTCGGCCTCGGCCTCGTGGCGTTCGGTGACGTCGACCACGAGCCCCTGGTAGCTCGAGATGCGGCCGTCCGCCTCGCGCCGGATGATGCCGAGCTCCTCGACGTGGCGGATCCGGCCGTCGCGGCAGACCAGGCGGTAGTCGAGCGTGTAGTGGTCGTGCCCGTCCGCGATGGCGCGGTCGAGGCCGTCGCGGACCGACTCGATGTCGTCCGGGTGGACGAACGAGGCGTAGCTGGCCTCGCCCGAGCGCAGGGCCTCGGGATCGAAGCCGAACCGGCGGACGTTGTCGCTGACGGACTGCACGGGCCAGTTCGGATCGGCGCCCCACTGGAACACGACGGCGGGGCTGCGATTGACGATGGCGACGAGCTCCTCGTACTGCCGCGTCGTGCGATGGATCGAATCCTCGGCGCGGCGGCGCTCGGTGATGTCCCGCGAGATGCCGAACGTGCCGACGACGCGGCCGTGGTCGTCGACCAGCGGGCGCTTGACCGTGGAGACCCACGTCACGCGGCCGTCGGGCCAGGTCTCCTGTTCCTCCTTGCGGATGATGTCGACCTCGCCGGCGACCAGGGCTCGCTCGTCGGCGAGGGCCTCGCCGGCGTGCGCGGCCGCGAAGAGGTCCGCGTCGGTCTTCCCGATGAAGGACTCCGGACCGGGCAGGCCGAACCATGTGGCCATGCTCCGGTTGACCAGCATGAACCGGCTGGAGGCGTCCTTGAAGTAGATGTTGTCGGACGTGTGGTTGAGAAGGGCCTCGATGCACGCGTGCCGGAGTTGCTGGTCCATAGTCTTGTGCCGCTCCCCGCCGGGGGCGCTCCCGCGGCGCCCGCCCTGCGATGCGGACTATAGCCCCGAACGGGCGCGGGGGAAAGGCGCGGCGGAGGACCGGGGCGCGGCCCTCCGGATCCCGTTCCAGTCGGGAAGCCAACGGGACGGACCTTCAGGGCGCCGCGGGTTGGGGGAGAAGACCGAGGACCGAAGGTTGAACATCGAACACCGAACACCGAACATCGAACATCGAACACCGAACATCCAGGACCCAACGTCCAACAACCAACAACCAACATCCAACAACCAACACCCAATGATGGAGGGCCGAGCTATGCGAGGCCGAAGAGGGTGTCATGGGCGCGGCGAGCGGGCTCGCGGTAGCTCGCCCCTCCAAGAACCAGCGAGCAACACCCAACATCCAACACCCAACGTCCAACATCCAATGATGGAGGGCCGAGCTATGCGAGGCCGAAGAGGGTGTCATGGGCGCGGCGAGCGGGCTCGCGGTAGCTCGCCCCTCCAAGAACCAGCGACCAACAGCCAACGTCCAACATCCAATGATGGAGGGCCGAGCTATGCGAGGCCGAAGAAGGTGCCGCGGGCGCGGCGAGCGGGCTCGCAGTAGCTCGCCCCTCCAAGAAACAGCGACCAACAGCCAACACCCAATGATGGAGGGCCGAGCTATGCGAGGCCGAAGAGGGTGTCATGGACGCAGCGTTCGGGCTCG
>VGWF01000093.1 GCA_016873715.1 Lentisphaerota bacterium
GTCCATTCCACGTCGGTGTTGACGGGCCGGTTCTCGGCGTACGCCCCGATCACGCCCTCGCCCAGCGCCGCGTAGGTGCCGGGATAAGCCGCGCCGGAATCGATCCAGTAGCGCAGCGTCCGCTCCTGCTCCGGCGTTGCCTTCACGCCGTGGTGCGACCCGTCGATCTTCCCGAGGATCCGGCTGGCCCCCGATCCGAGCAGGCGCGGCCCGTAGTTGCTCTTCGGATTGTTGCGCCCGTCGGAGAACAGGCCCGCGACGGTCATCATGTAGTAGCTGTGGCTGAACATCGGCCCGCGATCGCCGGACAGGATGAGCCGGGCCGCGCGGGGACCGCCCGCATCGGTCTTCTCGTAGCCGTGGCACTTCACGCAGAGGGCGTCGAGGACCGGCTGGACGTCGCGCGGGAACTCCATGACGTCCGCCACGCCGGGCACGGGCACCGGCACCGACGGCGCCCTCGCCATGGCGAGCGGCTGGCGACGCTGACCGTAGTTCTCCGGCGCGCGCGTCCGCGGCTCGTGGCAGCCGACGCAGCCGACGGTCTCGCCCGGCATCGCCGTCGTGAAGCTCTGCATGCGCTTGACCGACCGCCCCGCCGCGTCCTGCGCGACGAAGAAGAACGCCCGTCCCGCCGGGAGTTCGAACCGCGCCGAGCCGTCCGCCTCGACCGGCACGGTGCCGACGATCCGTTCCAGCGTGAACGTCCCACCGTAGCTGAGCGGGTCCATGCCGCCGGTGTAGTTGATGGGCTTCGGCAGGCTCTCGAGCACCAGCAACGACTTGATCTCGCCGCGCGAGACGCCCTCCATGCTGCGGCCGTCGTAGACATCGCTGAGCACGAACTCGCCGACGGCCGAGGACGGGTTCGAGCGGGGCGCGATGACAACCTCGCGCGGGTGCGGCACGAGGGGACGCGGCTCGTGCAGTTCCGCGGGACCGAAGTCGGGCCCCAGCCCGAACACCTCGCGCGCCTCACCCATGGCGCTGACGAGCATCAGGCTCCGGTACCGCGCCGCAAGGATCGTCCCCCCGTCCAGGGCATACGGATCGCGGTAGCTCGCGTCCGTCAGGTTCCTCATCTGCGCCATGTCGTCCGGCCCGTGCTTCGGGTTCAGCAGCGCGAGATGCCCCATGTGCTCCCGCTGTCCGTGGCCCGGCGAGTTGATCAGCACGATCCGGTCCGAGCCCGGCACGGGCTTCGCGTCGATGAACACGCCCCCGGGAACCATGTTGCCGAACAGGATCTGCTGGCCGGTGCCGTCCGGGTTCATCGCCCAGAGATGGTGGTAGTGGACCTGCGAGCGATCGACGTATTCCCAGCGCATGTACGCGATGCGGCCGTCCGGCAGGACCCACGGCGTGTTGTCGTGCTCGACGTTCGCCGAGAGCACCCGCACGTCGCGCCCGTCGCGGTCGCACCGGTGCAGGATGCCGACCTGCGTGAGCCAGCAATTGACCCATCGCTTGCAGCGGCTGGAGACGAACACGATGCCGCCGTCCGGCAGCCAGCACGGCTCGATGTCGTCGTAGTGGCCGGCCCCGTCCGTCAACTGCCGCAGGCCGGACCCGTCGGACTGGATCTCGTAGAGGTGGAACGAGTCGGTCCCGGCCTTGCGCCACGAGAACACGATGGTGCGGCCGTCGTAGTGGACGGCGGGATCGCGGACGGATCCCTCGGGATCGTCGACCAGGTTCGTCGTCGCACCGGTCTCGAGATCGAGCTTCACGAGACGCCCGTGCTGCCGGTAGCACTTGCGGTTCTCATCCTGGGCGTAGTAGCTGAAATTCGCGTACCAGTGGCCGTCCTGTCCGTTCTCGCGCGCGGCGAAGACCACCTCGCGCACGCCCTTGGCCCGAATCGCATCCCGGGCCGCGCCCGACCCCTCCGCGGCGCGCTTCGCGGCGGACGCCGCCAGGACCTGCTTCACCGGGCCGTCGAAGTCGACCTCCCAGATCGAGTAGAGGCCGTGCGCGCCGTTGCGGTGGCACGCGATGCGCACGAACCGGCCCTTGGCCCCCAGCTTCGCAAAGGCATCCCGCCCGCCCTTGCCGTCCGCCTTTCGCGCCACCTCGCGCCAGGCCTTGCCGTCGTCGGAGACTTCGATGGAGAACTCCGCGGCATGGGCCGCCTCCCACCGGACCGCCAGGGACTCGATCGGCAGGACCGCGCCAAGGTCGATGGCCAGCCACTCCGGGGCCCGACGGTCCCCGTCGCTCGCCCAGCGCGTGTCGCCGCGGCCGTCGAAGGCCAGCGCCGCCTCGTAGCCGCCCGGGTGGACCGACGAGGCGGTGACCGTGCCGGCCCCCTCCCCCCGCGCCATCGCCGCGCCGACGACCAAACCCGCCAGAATCGCCCGTGCCGGTTTCATGGGCCGAGATCATAGCGACCCCGGGCGCTTGGGAAAGCCCATTCTCGCCGGTCGCCGCAACCCCGCGCTTGACCCCCACAAGCGTCCGACTCATCATGCGCCCCCGATGGCCGGGCTCGGATCCGGCCGGCGATGAACGGACATCCACGGGGGACCGAATGGCGAAACGCGAACGGTGGGCCTCGCGCATCGGGGTGATCCTCGCGATGGCGGGCAACGCCATCGGCCTCGGCAACTTCCTCCGCTTCCCCGTGCAGGCCGCGCAAAACGGCGGCGGCGCGTTCATGATCCCCTACTTCGTCGCGCTGCTCATCTTCGGCATTCCGCTGGCGTGGTGCGAATGGGCGATGGGACGCCTCGGCGGCACGAACCGCCACGGCAGCTCCCCGGGCGTTCTCGGCATGCTGTGGAAGCACCCCGCCGCGAAGTACCTCGGCGCCCTCGGCATCTGCCTGCCGCTCGGCGTGCTGATCTACTACCTCTACGTCGAGTCGTGGACGCTGTCCTACTCCTTCTTCTCCGTCCTCTGGGACTTCATGGGCAAGACCACCATGGCGGACATGAAGTCCTTCCTGACCGACTACCAGGGAGTCGAGACGAAGGCCGGCGTGACGGTGATGGCCTATGTCTTCTTCCTCCTGACCGTCGGCGCGAACTACTGGATCATGTCCGGCGGCATCGCCAAGGGCATCGAGCGGCTGGCCCGGATCGGCATGCCGGCCCTGCTGCTGCTCGCGGTCGTGCTGGTCGCCCGCGTCTTCACGCTCGCCCCGCCCGACCCGGCGCACCCGGAGAACAGCGTCGTCAACGGCCTCGGCTTCGTGTGGAACCCCGACCTCGCCAGCCTGCGGAGCGCGAAGGTCTGGCTGGCGGCGGCGGGACAGGTCTTCTTCACGCTCAGCGTCGGCTTCGGCTCGATCCAGTGCTACGCCAGCTACATGCGGCGGCGCGACGACATCGTCGTCACGGGCCTCTCGTCGTCCGTGCTCAACGAGTTCGTCGAGGTGATCCTCGGCGCCTCGATCGCCATCCCCGCCGCCTACGTCTTCTTCGGCCACGCCGGCACCGTCGAGATCGCGAAGAGCGGTTCGTTCAACCTCGGCTTCGTGGCGATGCCCGCCATCTTCCAGCAGATGCCCGGCGGCGCCGTCTTCGGGCTCTTCTGGTTCTTCCTGCTCTTCATCGCCGGCCTGACCTCGTCGGTCGCGCTCGCGCAGCCGGCGATCGCCTTCCTGCAGGACGAGCTTGGCTGGTCGCACAAGCGCTCCCTGCGCAGCGTGTGGATCTTCCTCGTCCTCGCGGGCCACGTCCCGATCCTCGGCCTCGCCGCCGGGGCGCTGGACGAGATGGACTTCTGGGCCGGGACGATCGGTCTCGCGCTCTTCGCCCTGATCGAGTCCATCGTGTTCATCTGGATCTTCGGCGCGCAGCGCGCGTGGGACGAGATCCACATCGGCGCCGAGGAGCGGATCCCTCGCGTCTTCTTCTACATCCTCAAGTACGTCACGCCCGTCGCCCTCCTCGCGATCCTCATCGCCTGGGGCTGGCAGCAGGGCGCCGACGTGATCTCGATGAAGGGCGTCGACCCGGCCCAACGCGCGTGGCGCTGGGCCGCGCGCGCGCTCCTGCTCGGCATGATCGCCACGACCTGCTGGCTGATCCGCAGGGCCTGGAGCCGCAAACAGGAGGCCGGACCATGACCCCCGCCGGATGGATCCTGATGATCGCCTGTTGGGCCGTGATCGTCTACTGGACCTTCTGGTGCTTCCGGCGCGTCCTCGTCTCGAAACGCCACTGGACCAATCCCGAGGACGACATCACCCAGCTCCGCCACGGCGAGTTCGGGGACGATCCGAAGGAATAGGCGCGCGCCCGGCCACACTTGCAGGAGGGCCCGCGGCCTCGCGGGCCGCCATCGCAGATCCTGACCGTCTCCGCGCCCCGCTGCGCGGGCTACCGCTGCACGCGTCCGGAGCCGGAACCCTTCATCAGGGCCTCGACCTCGGAGCGGCTCGAGTAGTTGAGATCGCCGACGATCGAGTGCGCCAGGCACGAGGCCGCGACCGCGAAGGCGATTGCGTTCTGCGCCGCCGCCAGTTCCGGCGTGTTGAGGGCGAAGATGAGGCCCGCGCCGAAGGCGTCGCCGCCGCCGACCCGGTCGACGATGTCGCGGATCTCGTACGGCGCGTAGGCCCCGCCCCGCTGCGGCGCGAAGACCGCGGCATCCGTCGCCGCCTCGTAGAGCATCCCGCCCCAGTTGTTGTGCGTCGCCGACACGCTCTCGCGAAGCGTGATCGCGACGCGCGAGACGTTCGGAAACTGCTTCACCAGCGCGCGGGCGACGTCGGGGTAGTGCGCGACCGACAGCTTGCCGGCGTCGACGTCGGTGCCGGCCGCGTGGATGCCCAGCACCTCGGCGGCGTCCTCCTCGTTCGCGATGACCAGGTCCACGAACGGCAGGATCCCGCGCATCGTCCGCTCCGCGAGATCGCGCGGCTTCACGCCGGGCTCCCAGAGCCAGAGCTTCTTGCGGAAGTTGAGGTCGCACGAGACCGTCAGGCCGCGCGCCTTCGCCTCCCGCACCGCCGCCAAGGCCGACTCGGCCGCGGGACGCGAGATCGCCGGCGTGATGCCGGTCGTGTGGAACCAGCCCGCGCCGTCGAACGCGCCGGCCCAGTCGTAGTCCGCGGCCGGCGTCACGCCGATCGCGGAGCCGTCGCGGTCGTAAATCACGTTGCTCGGCCGCTGGTTCGCGCCGTTCTCGAAGAAGTAAAGGCCGAGGCGCCCCTTTCCCGTGCGGACGATGGACCGCGTGTCGACCCCGAGTCCGCGCAGCAGCGCCACGCAGGCGTCGCCGATCGCGTGCTTCGGCAGCGCGGTCACGAAACGCGCCGGCGCGCCGAGGTAGGCCAGCGACATCGCCACGTTCGCCTCCGCGCCGCCGAACGTCAGGTTCAGCGCGCCGGGCAGCGACTGGCGGAACTTGAGAAAGCCGTCGGGGGCGAGCCGACCCATCACTTCGCCGAAGGTCACGATGGATTGCATGGGAGTCTCCGGAACCGCGTTCGGGTGTCTGGGGCGGGAGTGTCGAGTGTCGGGTGGCGGGTGTCGAGTGTCGGGTGTTGGGTGTCGAGTGTCGGGGCCGCGATGCAGGCGAACTGATTCCTCGTCCGTCCGACGGATTCAGCCCTTCGCCGCCGCGGCGCGGGTGGCGGTGACAATTGCCCGGGCGGCGGCCGCGCGGGCGGTGATCGAGGCCCAGTCCTGCTTCTGGATCAGGTCGCGCGGCGCGAGCCACGAGCCGCCGAGTGCGGCGATGGACGGGTCGGCCAGGTACGAGGCCATGTTCTTCTCGGTCAGACCGCCCAGCGGCATGTACTTCACGCCGAGGTGCGCGTAGGGGGCGGACATCGCCTTGAGGAACGCCAGCCCGCCCGACGCCTCGGCCGGGAAGAACTTCAGGAGCTTGCAGCCGAACTCCAGCGCGCGTTCGACGTCCGATGGAACCGCGATGCCGGGCGCGAATGACAGCCCCGCCTTCACGGCCGCCTCGAGGACGCGCGGATTCGTGCCGGGCGACACGCCGAAGGCCCCGCCGGCCTCGACGACCTGCGCCACCTGCTCGGGCACGAGGATCGTGCCGATGCCGGCGAGCATCTCCGGGACCGCGGCGCGGATCGCGCGAAGCGCGACCAGCGCGGCGGGCGTGCGGAGGGTCAGTTCCATGCCGTCCACGCCCCCGGCCAGCAACGCCCGCGCCAGCGGAGGGCCGTCCTCCGCCCGGTCGATCACCAGCACCGCCACCACCCCCGCGGCCTCGAGCCGCGCCTGCATCGTCGGATCAAACGCCGGTTTCATCTGCCTTCCCTTCGATTGAGCACCCCGGGGCCTGCCGGGACACCCCCAGCAAAGGGCAAAACGCCCCCGACTTCAAGCCGGTTCCCTCGTTACCCCGTTCGCGCGGGGCGCATCTCCGGTTCATTGACCTGATCCTGCGGGCGCCTTCGTCATCGCTGCGCAGGACCGGAGATGAGCCCCTCCGGCCATCACCCCGCGCACGATCGGCAGTGGCTCCGCGTGGTAGTCATCACGCTCCGCGTGATGACCATCCGGATTGCGAAGATGTCCTCACGCGGAGCGTGAGGACTACGTTGGAGCCCGCCGCCGGCGTCACCCTGCACAGGACTGGCGATGAGCCCCTCCGGCCATCACCCTGCCCACGATCGGCAGTGGCTCCGCATGGTAGTCATCACGCTCCGCGTGATGGCAATCCGGATTGCGAAGATGTCCTCACGCGGAGCGTGAGGACTACTTTGGAGCCCGCCCCCGGCCATCACCCTGCACAGGACCGGAGATGCGCCCGTTCGATGCGCCCATCGGCCGCACGGAGTGCGGCCCTCCCCTTTCGCCGGGTCCGCGATCCGGAGAGCCGCGCCCCGGCGTGCCGCGGCCCCGTCCTGCGGCTCACCATGAAGCGCGGCGAGACGCGCGTTCTCAAGTACTGACCTGCCGTCGCGGGCCCCGCGCCCCCGATCGTCGCAGCCCCCCGCTTGTGTCCGTCGCCCTGCCGCAATCGGGGCATCGACCTCCGCGGACTGAAAGCACGCGACGATGACGAATTTGCGGCCCCCCACCGGGACAAGCCCGGTGGGACGCCAAGTCCAAGCGAGAGGACGGAAGGGGACAGAGAACGCAGCGTCCAATCCTTGGAACTTGCAGCCCAACGGCTTCCAAGGATCGGACAAGCCCGTCCGCCCCGCCGCCACCACTTCTCTGTCCCCACAGGCCGACGGCCTACGGCCGCACGACCTCGAATGTGACCGGGCCGGTCCCCGGCGCCTCGAACGGCCCGGCGGCCGGGCGCCACCACCACGACCTTCGCTTCCCGAAGTAGTCCGAATTCACGGCCATCGACGACCCGTCCGGAGCCACGAACCCGACCCCCGGAACCGCGGCCTTCCCGAGCACCCTTGTCGTGATGCGCCGCGTCGCCGCCCGGTTCCACTCCGGGGCAACGGCGAGCCGCAGAACCACGGACCCCTCACCCTCGGTCCGCTGGACCTGCGGATCCGCCGCGACCACGACCGCGCCCTCCTCCTTCGCCGACGGGCGCGCGCCGTTGAGATAGACGTTCCCCGCGGCCACGGACGGACGCTCGCGCGCGTCGTACATCCACGTTCCGTATCCTGCGACCCGCGCGTGGCGGTCGTCCTTCTTCGCCGGCTCGGCCGGCGCGTCGCCGGCGCCGATGAAGACGTTGTTGAAGAAGCGGTTGTCACCGCCCTGGATGCGGCCCAGCCCGGCGACGACGGTCGAGTGCGCCGGGTGGTACGGCGTCTCGCGGTTCAACTCCACCGTGCTGATCAACCGGCCGGCCCAGAGATTGTGGACGAAGGCGCCGCCCTGCGACATGTCCAGCAGCGAGGTCGGCGAGAGAAAGAGGTTGTTGTCGATCAGGTACGGCCCGTGATTGACCTCCATGAACAGGTCTTCCGAGGCGTTCTCGTAGCACAGGTTCCGCGTGATGCGGGTGCCCTGGGCCATCCAGTCCATCCACAGCCCGCGGCACGTGCGGAAGATCCGGTTGCGGGCGATCTCGCAGTCGATCGACGCATGGATCTTGATGCCGGCCATCTCCGCGCCGGTGAAGAGCCGCCGGACATGGATGTCGTGGATCACGTTGCCGGTGATGCGGCTGAACGCCGCGCCGAGACTTCCGACGACGCCCGCCTGCTCGCAGTGGGAGATCACGTTGTCGCGCACCACGTGGTGGCCGATGGTCTCCTTCGTCCACGGAATCGCGTGGGCGTGCGCCCGCTCGATCGTCTTCACGTAGCCCTCGGCCGAGTTCGCCGACGTGTTGTCGTACTCGTCGCCGTGCTTGCCGAGCGACACGCCGACGCACCGCGAATGCGAAATGACGTTGCTCTCGATGATCCAGCCCCGGCTCCAGTGCGTTCCGACCAGTCCCGGCTGCTCCGCGGTCGGCGGGGCCCACGGCGTTGCCGCGTGCCGCATCGTGAATCCCCGGATCGTGATGAAGTTCCGCCCGGGCTGGTCCGGGTAGAAGACCGTCCGCCGCGCGTTGGCCTCGACGAGGCGGGTGTTCGGATCGACGCCCTTGAACTCCGCCCACAACGTCGTGTTCGACGCCTCGACGCGGCCGAACCACAGCGGCATCTGCGGCGCGGTCAGCGCCGGCGGAGGCCGGAAGACGAGACACAGGGTCTGGCGGCCCGTCAGACGCCGGACCGTCGCGTGGAACGACCGCCACGACTGCCACCCGCCGGTGTTCGGCACCACGCACGATCCGAGGAGTTCCCCATCCGGCGCGCCCAGGCGGATCTGCACCTGGCCGCCCTGCATCTCCGACGCCGCGCGGATCTCGATGCGGTCGGTCGTCGCGCCGAGATCCACCCCCTCGTAGCGCGCCCAGTCGCCGTTTTCCAGCCACCCGATGCACTCGCCGCCCTCGGCGCACGGCGCGTTGCGGACGCCCTCCTGCGCGGCATAGCCCACGGCCGGCACCGGCTTCCCCTCCCCGGCGCGGAACCACGCGACGTTGAGCAGGACGCCGCCCTTCTCCGCCGGCGCCCGGCTGCCGGGATCAAGCAGGTCCTCCAGCCTCGCGGCCTCGTCGAAGGCCACGCCATCGAGGTAGACCGCGCCGGTGTGGTGCTCGCGGCCCTTTCCGTTGAACCAGTCGCCGCGGATCAGGTCGGCGTAGGGGTTGAAGGCGCCGAACGCGCCGTTCGGGACCGTCGCGGTCCAGACGTCGCCCTTCACCCGCGTCCAGTTCGTCACGACCTCGGAGCCCTTGATCTCGACCCGCTCCCCCGGCGCGGCGCGGTAGACAATCCGCTTGGAGTCCGATTCGCCCCCCCGCGGCGGGCGGACCGACTCGCGGTAGACGCCCGCATGCACGGTGACGGTGTCGCCCGGCCGGGCGCGATCCGCGGCCCGCTGGATTGACCGCAGCGGCGCGGCCGCCGTGCCGTCATGGGCGTCATCGCCCGTCACCGCCACGTGGAACTCGGCCGCCGCGGCCCCCTGCGCGGCGCAGACCATCAGGATCCCCGCGATTCGCTTCATGGCTCTCCTCCCGTTGTCCCCGGCCTTCCGCCCGTCACGGTTCGATCACCCGCACCCGCCGTCTCGACAGCGTCGAATCCCCGGCCGCGCTCGCCACCGCCCGCAGCAGGCAGTCGCCGGGCGCGTCGGGAACCGCGAGGTCGAGGTCCACGGACGCCGCGCCCAGGCCGGCCATCTCGAAAGGCTTCAGGACCCTCGCCAGCTCGCGGCCCCCGCGGGTCTCGATCGAAAGCGTCACGCGCCCCTTCTTGGGCTCCGGGTCGTCGTTGACCAGCTTCACCGTGAACGTCCTCGTCACCCCGCCCGTCAGCACCGGCTGGAAGAAGTTGAGGTAGACCCCGAGAGGCTTGAACGCCTCGCCCATGTGGTCGGCGAACGCCGGATCGAGTTCGAGCCGGCGGACGTCGGCGAAATGGTCCGCCGTGTACACGCCGGGGTAGCTGCAGGTCAGGTAGACGAAGTGCACGATCCCCGCGTACTGGCGGCTGGCGCGCCAGTACTCGGTCTTCGCCCCGAGCAGGTACGCGTACAGGTCGAGCCGTTCGCGCGCGGTGACGTTGGTCCCCATGAGCTGCGCGTACACGTTCTCCGTCAGCAGCGTCGGCGAGCCGTCGCGGTTGAGCCACAGCCATCCGTATTCGTTGATGAGGCGGGGATTCGTCTCCGAGGGAAGCCGCCCCGGCGCGGGCCGGGCGTCCATCGTCTCGAGCTGCGTCATGGAGAATTTCAGCGGCCCGCGGTAGCCGCTGCTCATCAGGTACGGGTGGTGTTCGACGGGATCGTCCGGGGCGGCCGGCTTGTTGTAGCTGTTCTCCCACGGGCGGCCGGAGAGGTCGAGGCCGCGCACCGCGGGGATGATCGTGTCGCCGAACACGGGATCCTTCGTCTCGTTGTTCGCGTCCCACACGGCGACGCTCGGATGGTTCCAGTTGTCCCGCATCCAGTCGCGGTACTGCCGGATCATCTCGTCCGCGTCGTGCGTCCGCGCGTAGCCCTGGCCCTTGTACCACTCCGGCGAGCCGGTCCAGACAAAGAACTCGTTCTGGATCAGGATCCCCTCCTCGTCGCAGATCTCGAGCCACCGGTCGGGCACCGGCCCGATGCAGAACCGGAAGTAGTTCCAGTTCATCCGCCGCGGGACCTCGACGAGCAGCTTCCGGACCCAGCGGTCGTTCCACGGAAGGTCGCGGCAGAGCGGGTCCTCGAAGAACCGGTGCAGCGTGATGTTGGACCCGCGCAGGTAGCGGATCCCGCCGTTGAGGTGGGCGCGCATCGTGGAGGCGTCGAAGCGGAACTCGCGCATCCCGAAGCGCGTCGTGACCGAGTCGCCGCCGGTCCCGGACTCGACGGCGTAGAGGAACGGATCCTCCGGCGACCACAACCGGACGTTCGGGATCCGGATCGTCTGCGTCAGCGTGCGCGTCTCGCCCGGCGCCAGGTCGATCCGCTGCGGGGGGCCCACGGCCACCCGCGTGCCCCACCGCCAGGTGCGGATCGTGTGCCGGAGCTCCGTCGACACCGGCGTGGCGCCCCGGTTCGCGACCGTCGCCTGCACGAGGGCCTCGCCCGTCGCGATCCTCGGCGCCACCTGCACGGTTTCGATCGCGGGGTTGTCGCAGACGATCAACGACACGCGGTCGTAGATGCCGGGCGTCCACCGGATCTTCTCGAAGTCCGAGCCCGTCGGATAGGTGTCGGGCAGCACGGCGGGATGCGCGCCCACGCGGATCACGAGGGTGTTCTCCTCGCCCCACCGGATCGCATCCTCCAGCCGGAAGTGTCCCGCCGTGAAGCAGCCGGCGTATTCGCCCACCTTGCGGCCGTTGAGCCAGACCGCCGTCCCGAACTGCGCCTTGCCGATTCGCAGGAGGGCCACCGCCTGCTTCGCCGGCGCGCGGAAGGTCCGGCGGTACCAGAACCAGTCGCGCGACTGGTCGACCTTGCCCTTCCAGTGTTCCTTCATCCACTCCGCCGGCGCCAGGTTCGCGCGGATGCGGTTGGCGAGGTTCTCGCGACTGGTGAAACGGTCCACGTCCGCGAACGGCGGCGTCGCGAGGTTCGCCAGGCCGGGCACGGGCACGGTGTGGCCGAAGGACTCCGGAATGCGGTCCGGCGACGTTCCGTCGGCGATCGCCCACGTGCCGTCCAGGGAGATCGTCTGCCGCGGCGAACCGCCCCAGGCCGCCGCGACGGACATCGCCACTCCGGCCATCAACCCCAGGTGTTGTTTCATGATCCGCTCTCCCCAATGGCCCTGAACATCGCCTGCAGGTTCTCCGCCGGCGTCCGGGCCTGGACGTCGTGCACGGTGTCGCCGGGCCGCGCAAGGGCCGGGACCGCCGCGATCCGGAAGACCCTCCTGTTCATGCGCCTTTCCCCGTGTTCCTTCGTTCCACGACACTCACCGCGCCAGCAGGTTCACCGCGTGGACCGTCCGCGTGCGCTCCTCGATCTCGGGCGGCAGGCTGCCCTTGAACCACGCCTTGGCACGATACGCGAATTCGCCGCCGACCGGAAGGAAGCGCAGCGGGGCGCCGCGAAGGGCGAGCGGGGGCCGCGCGGGCTGGGCGGTCGAATCCGGCACCTCGTGACAACCGGTGCACGACTTCGTCTCCCCGGGACGCGCGTAGATCCAGGTCTTCTGGTTGCCGATCACGCGCCGGTCGCTGTCGAGCACCTGGAGATGCACGAGGCGGTCGGCCGGGAGGACGACATGGAACGAACCGTCGGACGCGAGCGGCGCCGTCCCGAGCACGCGGGCCATCGTCCCGCCGTGGTTCTTCCAGACCGGATGCGGGCCGGTGTGCGTCTCGTGGCGGCCGACGACAGGCACGCCCTCGACAAGCCGCACCAGCCTCCCACGCTGCGCGACGTCCGGCTCCTGCGAGTCGAACACGCTGGCACACAGGAACCGGCCGGCATACGCCCCCTCCGGCACGGCCCCGGCGATCGCAGGCGGCGGCCGGCGCGCGATGACCGGACGGGGCTCGTAGTCCGCGGTGGCGGGATCGTTGTAGACGAGGTCGAGCCGCCCCGTGCGCGGGTCGAGCCGGTACAGCCCGAGGTCGACCTTCTTCCGGTCCGGAGTCTTCAGCGTGGTCGCGCACAGAACGGTTCCGTCGGCCAGCGGCAGCGGCGTCGTGTAGGCGCGCGTCGTGAAATCGGGACAGATGAGCCGCTCGTCATCACGCCGCGGCCCGACGACCGTGAGGCCGCCCTGCGTGGCCACGATGATGCGGCCGTCGGGCATCGGCTGCGGCTGGGTCATGCGGAGCACGCGGTGGGTCAGCGGCGCTTCCTGAACGTCGGCCGGATCCTTCGGCCCGTGATCCAGTTCGCGCCAGAAGGCGCGCCGTTCCGGGCCGTAGAGAACGACATCGCGCGTGCCGTCCGGGAACACGGCGTGCAGCGTCAGCTCCGTCTTGTTGCGGGAGTAGAAGACCTCGAGGCGGCTGAACACGATGCGGCCGTCCGCCAGCACCGCCGGCTCGCAGTCACGGCCGATGTTCGTGGCGATGGCGTGAAGGTTGGAGCCGTCGGCGTCCATCACGTGCAGCGCCGTGCACAGGTAGCCGTGGTATTCGTCGCGGATGCCGGAGCGGCTCGAGGCGCACACGATACGCCCGTCGGGCAGGAAGGCCGGACCGACATGATGGTACGGCCCGCGGGTGAGCTGACGGAGGCCGGACCCGTCGACGTTCACGACCCACACGTGCCACCAGAGGCTGTCGCGCTCGCGCCGCGAGAAGACCACCTGCTTCGCGTCCCACGACAGTTCCGGTTCCCCGATCCAGCCGTCGGCAAAGCGCGTCAGCGGCGTGACCGCGCCGTCCGGCCGCGGCGGGCACAGCACGAAGAGGTTGTCGCCGGGCCGGTAGACGGGCCCCTCGTCGGTGACCGCGTAGGTCTGCCGCCAGCGATCGGCCTGCTCGACGGTCTGCGGCGTGTTCGGCAGGTCGTTGTCGCCCTTCACGAACACCAGCGCATCGAAATCGGCGTCCGCGATGCATGCGCCGGAGGCGGTCGCCGACTCCGGCCGGGCGACCGGCGCGGAGGCGGGCGCGCCGGCGGGCTCCGGACCGGGACCGAGCTCCCGCAGCGCGTCGGTCGCCACCTGCCGCACGGTGAAGTACGGATGCGCCGCCGCCGTGCGCCGCAGGATCGCCAGGGCCGCGTCGTTCCCGATGTCGGCCAGCGCCTGCGCCGCCGCATGCCGCACCTCGAGCACCGAGCCCTCGTCGTCGAGAACCCGCGCGATCAGGTCCACAGGACGCTCCGCCTTCAGCAGGCCGAGCGCCCGCAGCAGGCCCTCGCGCCAGCGCGGGCACGGGTCGTTGAACTCCTCCTGCTTCCACACCGTGCTCCAGCCGTAGTCGCCTTCCGACTTCGCCGCCGCCAGCGCCGCGGCCAGCGGATCGCCCGCCGCCGGATCGCCGAGCCACGCCAGCGCCTTCGCCGCATTGAGGCGCACCCAGCCGTTGGTGTGGCCGACGAGCGCAAGCAGCCGCGGCAGGTCCGCGCGGTCGGCGCAGGCGCACGGCAGCCACGGCGAGGTCCGGCGCGCATCCCAGGCCGGCCACACCGCCGCAGGCTCCGGATTCGCCTCGCGGCGCGGCTGGCCGAGCCGCACGAAGGCCTGCTCCGCCGCCTCCTGCCGCAGGCCCGCCGCCTCCAGGAGATGCCTCGTCAGCCGGTGTCCCGCCTCCGGCTCGTAGAGCAGGAACGTGTCGTGGTCGCCGGGCAGATTCGCGAGGATCAGCGGCGCCAGTTCGCGCAGCCGCGCCCGGTCGCCCGGGTCGGTCAGCGGCAGGCGGCACAACGCGTGGGCGATCCAGTACGGCGTTTCCAGCATGCGGTCCTCGGACGGAAACGACGTCCGGTCGTCGGCGGGCACGTCGGGCGGGTTCTTCCCGTCCAGCCGCTTCGCATACCGCGCGTACGCCGTCAGCAGGGGCCCCACCGCGCGCCCATCGCCCAGGTCGCCGAGCGCCTCGGCGGCGCAGCGGGCCCACATCGGGTTCTCGAGCAGCCGCACCAGCCAGTCGCGGCCCGCGTCGCCTCCCAGCCGGCCGACGGCCCGGATGCCGGCACGGACCGTCGGACGCCAGGCCGGCGCTTCGAGGGGCGCCCCGCCCAGCGCGCCGCGCACCGCCTCCGACGCCCCGGCTCCACCCAGCGCACCCAGCGCGCGCAGTCCCCGCTCCCACGCCCAGGCCGCGGGACCGTCGCCCGCCCCGCCCCGGCGGCCGTTGATCTCGATCTCGCGCAAGGTCGCGGCGTACCTGGGGTTCTCCGCGCCGTGGCTCGTGATGCGGACGAACCGCGCCGGTCGCTCCGGGAAGTCCACCACGAGCCGCACCGGCGTGGCGCCCTGCCGGCGCACCGCACAGTCGAACGCGACACCGTCGAGGCTCGTGCCGATTTCGTATCCGGCCATGCACATGCCGGCGCCATACTGGTGGACGGTCACCTGCCGGACCCCGCAGGTCCCGCCGAGATCGACCTGGCACCATTGCGGCGGCGCCACCCCCTTCGTCTGCCAGTAGCCCGACCCGGCATCGCCATCCACGAGCACCCCCGGCGGCCCGCGGTAGGTGGTCGATGCCGACGCCTTCCACCCGCTTGCGGGCGCCGACGGCTCCGAAACCAGCGCCAGGACGTCCGCCGGCGGCCGGTCCGCGGGCGCCTGACGCCACCACGCCCTCCACGCCTCCGCCTGGCGGCCCCGCAGATCCTCCGCCGCCAGCGCATCGAACGGGAGGACCATCCCCGTGACGTTTTCGAGCGCCACGCGCGACGCCTGCCGCACCGTCCAGTCGGGATCGTCGAGCGCAGCCAGCAGCGGCTCCACCGACGCGCGGCCGCCGCACCAACCCAGCGAAAGCGCGGCCTGCCTCCGCACGTCCGGCGAGGCATCCGAGAGCCCCGCCTGGAGCGCCGCCTCCGCCGCGTACGCACGCAGGAAGCCCAGCGCCTCCGCCGCGCGCTGGCGGACGTGCGGCGCGGGATCGCCAAGCCGCCCCCCATGCTCCGCCACCTGCCGGTCGTACGGGTTCAACGCGTCCCCCGTCACCGCCGCGCCGGCCGCGAGCGCGAGGACCGCCGTCATCGCGGCGGCCGGCGACAGGCCACGGGGCGACCCAACGCTCATTCGTCACCGAGAATCAGGAGGTTCGTGACCTGTCTCGCCGCCGCATGGTCCTCCCACGACCACACGGTCCGGCCCGCCGCATCGACCTCGATCACGTGCGGACCCGTCCCGTGCGCGCCGTGGCCGAGCCAGTTGGCGACAACCATGCGGCCGCCCGGAAGCGGATCGAAGCCGGAGATCCAGTCGAGCCGCATCGGCTTCCGGCATGCCTCGCCGAGCCATGTCTTCACGACCGATCCGTCGCGGGCCAGTTCGACGACCGAGACGGCGCCGCCGGTCGAGGCCACCGTCGTGCCGTCCGCGCGACGGAGGGCCACGTAGCCCTTGCCGGGGAGCGGGGCGGACCAGACCTCGCGGTTCGCCTCGAGATCCCACTCGATGACGCGGTACGGGGCCCCGCCCGTGAACAGCACGTGGCCCTCGGGCGTGAAGCGGACCAGCCGGAGGAATGCCGGATCGACGCCGGTCGCACGCACGACGCGGCCGCCCCTCCGGTACCCCTCGCCGTCGCGCACCAGGAAATGGAACTCAACCGCATCGGCCGCTGCGGCGCCAAGCATGATCTCGTCGCGCGCAGGGACGTGGCGTGCGCTCTGGACGCCGGAAAACCCGTCGATCCGCCACCGGCACCGGCCGTCCCTCAGGTCGTGGATGCCGCAGCCGTTGCCGTGGCTCACCAGAAGACGCCCACCCTCGAGCCGTTGCAGATCACGCGAGCCGGCCGGGATGGCCACGCTCCACCCGTTCGACGGCGCCCGCGGGTCGACCAGCAGCAAACGGTTCGCGCCGTTGTCCACGCAGGCGAAACGGCACGCCGCCGCCGCGGCATCGCCCGCGCGGGCTTCCAATCCTTGGACGCCCAGCAACACCAGGCTTCCAAGGATTGGACGAACCGTCGCGGCGGCGCCTGCGGGGAACGGCCGGATCATGGCCCGCCCTCTACTGCGCGCCGCCGTGGCTGTCGCGGATCGCGCGGAACATCGCCAGCAGGTTCTCCGTCGGCGTCTGGGCCTGGACGTTGTGCACGGCGTCGAAGACGAAGCCGCCGCCCTCGCCGAAGATCTCGATGCGTTCGCGCACTTCGCGGTAGACCTGCTCCGGCGTGCCGAACGGGAGCGTCTCCTGCGTGTTCGCCCCGCCGCCCCAGAACGTCAGGTGCCCGCCGAACTCCCGCTTCAGCGTCCGCGCGTCCATGCCGACGGCGGAGCACTGGACGGGGTTCAGGATGTCGAAGCCGGCGTCGATGAACTCCGGGATCAGCGGCGCCACGCCGCCGCACGAATGGATGAACGTCTTCCACCGGCTCCGCGTGTGGATCAGCCGGTTCACGCGGACGTGGTACGGCTTGAAGAGATCGCGGTAGGTCTCCACCGGGATGAACGGCCCGCGCTGCGTGCCGAAGTCGGTGCCGGTGATGAAGACCGCCTGCACGCGGTCGCCGAGGAGCCCGATCAGCGTCTCGAGGTTCCGCAGCCCGACCTCGCACTGCCGCTCGAACACCGCGCGGACGTAGTCCCGGCGGATCTCGGTCGACACGTACCACTCCTCGATGTCCCGGATGCCCCGGGGGTGCTTCATCCACGGCGCGGGCACGAGGGCGATGTCCCCGAAGGCGACGCCCGGCATGGTCAGCACGATCGCGGCATCGGTCCCCTCGTGCAGCTCCCGGATCCGGCGCTCGTAGTAGGCCAGCGCCCGCGCGTCGAGCAGCCCGAACTCCTCGGTGTTGTCGGCGGGGTCGAGGCGGTCCTCGTCCACCGGCGGCTGCCGGATGATCGAGTCGAAGAAGAACGACGTCCGCGGCATCCGCCCGCTCGGCGGCGCGGACCGGTCGCCCTCGGGATGGATCAGCAGGTCGCCGTTCTCGTCCAGCGTCGTCTGGAAGTCCGCCGCGACGAGCACCTCGGTGCCGTCGAACATCGTGAACGGCTTCCAGTCCCGGTTCTCGAAGCCGAACATGGTGGTCCGCGGCGGCAGGCTGACGGTGTCGATCCCCAGCGCGTCGCGCAGTTCGGGATCGAGTTCGCCCAGCATCTGGTAGGGCTCGACGACCCTGACCCGCCAGTCCGGATCGCCCAGCACGGCCCGGCGGAGACGGGTCACCGCCGACACGTGCATCCCGGTCACCGCGGTGGCGCCGAAATCGACCGGAACGCGGTCGGGTTGGCGGTGGTTCAGGGCCGCGTCGATGCGCTCGCGATGGTTCACGCCCGTCTCCTCATCCGTCCCGTTTCTCGAGGATCCTGCAGGCCCGCCACGGCCACCCTCCGCGCGAGGTCCGGCGATACGCGCGGGGCGCCGGGGCGGCCGCGACCGGCCGCCGCGCGGCGGGCCGGACGTCCCCGCCGCGCGGCACGCCGGCGACGGCGGTCAGGCCTTGCCGAGCTTCTTCAGGTTCTCCAGGCACTTCGCGACGCTCTCGAGCGGCTTCTCGCCGCTCTCGTGCTCGACGATGTACCACTTCGTGCCGCCCGTGGACTCGCAGATCGCGAAGACCTCGTCCCACTTCACCTCGCCCTCGCCCACCGGGGCGCTCTTCGGGCCGCCGTGCTCCTTCAGGTGGATGGTCAGCGACCGGCCGGGGTACTTCTTCAGCATCGCGATCGGGTCGCCGCCGCCGCCGAGGCAGTTGCCGGTGTCGAGCTGCATGATGACGCCGGGGCCGGCGTTGGAGAAGATGACCTCCCACGGCGTGCTGCCGTCGTCGAACTTCCTGAAGTCGCCGCCATGCGCGTGGTAGCCGACGTACATCCGCTCGGACGCGACCTTCTCCGCCTGGGCGGTCAGGATCTTCGCCGTCTCCTTGCACGCCTCGATGCTCGCCAGCCGCTCCTTGGGCATGCCGGGGACGACGAGATAGGGGTTGCCCAGCGTGCGGTTGAACTCGACGGTGGCCTTGAGCTCGTTGTCCTGGATCGTCGTCCAGCCGGCGTGGGTTCCGCAGCACACGAGGCCGTTGTCGTCCATCAGCTTCTTGAGTTCCTCGGCCTTGCGGTTGTAGTAGCCGGCGTACTCGACGCCCTTGTAGCCCATCTTCGCGACGGCCTTCAGGACGCCGGGGAGGTCCTGGCCGCATTCGTTGCGGACGGAGTAGAGCTGCAGCCCGATGGGGATCTTCGCACCCGCCGCCCGCAGGCGCTCGGGGATTCCGAGGGCCGCCAGGGCGGCCAGGGCGGCGCTGTTCTTCAGCCAGTCACGACGCGACACGTGCATGATGCCTCCGCGTCCGCGGGTTCGTTGACGCGGACTTCGGGCCATCATAGCGCGCCGCGGGCCGGACGGGAAAGCACGAAGCACGGGCCCCGGCGGAGTCCAGGCGGCGCCCGGCACCGCACCCGCCGCCGGGCGTCGGACATTGGCTGTTGGGTTTTGGTTCTTGGAGGGGCGAGCTACTGCGAGCCCGCTCGCCGCGCCCATGACACCCTCTTCGGCCTCGCATAGCTCGGCCCTCCATCATTGGATGTTGGACGTTGGGTGTTGGTCGCTGGTTCTTGGAGGGGCGAGCTACTGCGAGCCCGCTCGCCGCGCCCATGACACCCTCTTCGGCCTCGCATAGCTCGGCCCTCCATCATTGGATGTTGGACGTTGGCTGTTGGTCGCTGGTTCTTGGAGGGGCGAGCTACCGCGAGCCCGCTCGCTGCGTCCATGACACCCTCTTCGGCCTCGCATAGCTCGGCCCTCCATCATTGGGTGTTGGTTGTTGGTCGCTGGTTCCTGGAGGGGCGAGTTACTGCGAGCCCGCTCGCCGTGTCCATGACACCCTCTTCGGCCTCGCATAGCTCGGCCCTCCATCATTGGATGTTGGACGTTGGGTGTTGGTCGCTGGTTCTTGGAGGGGCGAGCTACTGCGAGCCCGAACGCTGCGTCCATGACACCCTCTTCGGCCTCGCATAGCTCGGCCCTCCATCATTGGGTGTTGGCTGTTGGTCGCTGTTTCTTGGAGGGGCGAGTTACTGCGAGCCCGCTCGCCGTGTCCATGACACCCTCTTCGGCCTCGCATAGCTCGGCCCTCCATCATTGGATGTTGGACGTTGGGTGTTGGTCGCTGGTTCTTGGAGGGGCGAG
>VGWF01000094.1 GCA_016873715.1 Lentisphaerota bacterium
CGCCGCCCGTACGCGCCCGTCCGCCGCGACGATCACCGCCGCCGCCTTCGTGGTTCCGATGTCGATGCCAAGGTGCATGGTCGAAGCACGGTCGGATGGAGGAATGGATGGTTGGATGGATGCCGAAGGCCGTCCGCCCACCGGCTTCATCCGATCATCCCGTCATCCCCTCATCCGTTGCCTGCCAGAATAGGGCTGCCCGGCTTCCCGACGCAATCCGGCCGAAGGTTACGATTGGCTCTCCCGCACGGGCGGGGCCGATCCATGCCGCCGCCGATTCGTCCGAGGGTTGGATGCCGGTGGCGGGTTGGTTTCCAAACCTTGGAACTCCGAGCCTGAAGCCTCGCCGGACGACAAGGCGTACGGCAAGCTCTCCGCGGGTTCGAAGCGGCCGGCACTCGACCTTTGCCCCCCGACACCGCCTGCCTCGCCGCTCGCCCCCGTCCTCGCCTCAGAACTCCTTCATTGTCAGCCCGAGCGTCTTCGCCAGCACGCGGAACTCCGGGATGTGGTCGCCGTAGACGACGACCGTGTGCTCGCGCGAGATGTCGGCGACGAAGGCTTCCAGGTCACGGAACCGCAGCAGCGCGCTGCGTTCGCAGTGGGGCATGCCCTTGTGGTCGGTGGTCTCGCAGACCTCGCCGTCGGCGACGAGCAGCGTCTTGCCGTCGAACTTGAGTTCGATGACCGTGATCTTCTCCCCGGCGGCGAGGCGGCCGGCGTTGCCGCAGCCGCGGCCGTCGCGCTTGATCTCCCACGTGCCGCCCCAGTCCTTCAACTCGACCTTCCCCTCGGGGGTCATCTCGGGGGACACGACGCCGACGGAGCTGCAGTGGGCGAGGCGGGCGAGGTTCCTCCACTCCGCGCGCGGGTGGCTGCGGCCCGGGGACAGCGGGTTGCCGCCGAAATGGTCGGTCAGGGCGCCGACGTAGCGGAGCGGGTACATGTTCGACATCATGGTGGGCTTGTCGAGGAAGTACGTGGTCAGCACCATGCTCATCATCGCGAGGAAGTCGCCGTCGCACGAGGCGATGTAGCCCTCCTCGCGAAGCAGCGTCTGGGCCAGGCAGGGGACGTCGCGGCCGCCCTTCGGAATCAGGTCGCCGAAGCAGTTGAGGCCGAAGCCCAGCGCCCGCTCCTTCCGCAGGATCCCGCGGATGGCGAGCGTCGTGCGCACGGCAGTGGCGAGTTCCTCCGGCTTCACGCCGCGTTCGACGTAGCGGGCCTTGCGCGCGGCCCAGTACGCACGCACGGCGGCGTCGGACACCGTGGCGGCGCGGCGGCGGATGTCCTCGATCGTGCGCACGACGATCCTCGTGCCGAGGCTCCCGGTGACGAACCGGCCGGCGGCGTGGGCGTTCCAGGGGAAGTTCTGTCCGCCGAACACGACGATCTTCGACCCTTTCAGCATCCGCCGCATGCCCAGCGCGCGGAGCAGGGCGAGGCCCGCGCGGGTGTTCTCGACGAGGTGCGTTTCGACGCCGACGGTCTTGAGCATGTCCGTCGCGGACCAGCGCCAGAAGTCCGGCTCGTCGTAGGCGATGATCGGCCAGAAGATGAACGGGAGGCCGCGCTTCACCAGCGGCTCGGGGTGCGAGTTCCACCACTCGGTCGGGTAGGAGGTGATGCTGACCGGCAGAATCGCGTCGACGTCCTTCCCGAGCCCCAGCACGGTCTTGGTCCAGTGCGCGGCGCTACGGATCGCGATCGGCGGCAGCACGACCGCGACGCCCTCGACCTGCCTCGCGAGCGCATCGAGATCGACGTTCGGCGTGCCGACCGTCGCCACCAGCGGCTGAAGCCGCACCACCGGGCGCTGCAACCAGGGTTCCACCGCGCCCGCCAGGTACCGCTTCGTGTCTGCGAATGCGCTCATGTCGTCCTCCGCCGTTCCGCCGGCCCGGCCAGAGTACGACCGCGCGGGCGTACGATGCAATCCGCGGCCGGGTGGAATGACGACACGACGAGGCGACGCCGATGAGGTTGGCGTCCCACCGGGCTCGTCCCAGACGATTGAAGATGGCCTCCCACCGGGCTTGTCCCGGTTCGGCCCGGCCAGAGCACGATCGCGCGGGCGTCCGATGTAATCCGCGTCGTTGGCCTCCCACCGGGCTTGTCCCGGTGGGGGCGCAAATGGAGCGCCCGGGCACGGGGCCGGACTTCGGCGTGCAACCCTGACTTGATTTCGCGGGCGCATGGCCCATGCTGTGCGCGCCGTCACGGCAGGATGCGCGAACGGCGGGAGAACGGGGCGATGATCTCGAAATCGATGTTGAAGAAGCTGGCGAAGCAGCACGGCACGCCGCTGTTCGTGGTCGACCACGCGCAGTTGCGGAGGAACCTCGCCGAGTTCAAGCGGTGGCTCCCGCGCGTGCAGCCCTACTACGCGGTCAAGGCCAACAGCGATCCGGAGATCGTGAGGACGCTCTACCGCGCGGGGGCGAGCTTCGACGTCGCCTCGTGGCCCGAGTTCGAACTGGTCCACGAGAACATCAAGGACCTGCCCGCGAAGGAGCGGCAGGACTACATCTGGGACAAGATCATCTACGCCAACCCGATCAAGGCCAACGACACGCTGCGGAAGCTGAATCCGTACAAGCCGCTGGTCACGTACGACAACCTCGAGGAGATCGGCAAGATCGCGAAGCACGCGCCGCAGGCCGGCCTGGTGCTCCGGCTCAAGGTGCCGAACACCGGGGCGATGGTGGAGCTCTCGTCCAAGTTCGGCTGCGACCCCGGGCAGGCGGTGAGCCTGATCGAGGCGGCGCACGCGCGCGGGCTGACGGTCGAGGGGCTCTCGTTCCACGTCGGCAGCCAGACGACCAACTTCCAGAACTACGCGCAGGCGCTCCAGCTTGCGGCGGGCGTGCTGAAGGAGGCGCGGTCGCGCGGGTTCACGAAGATGATCCAGCTCGACATCGGCGGCGGCTTTCCGGCGCCCTACGACGACAACGTGCGGCCGATCCGCGAGCTGGGCCGGCTGCTGAACGCGGAGATCCCGAGGCTCTTTCCGAAGGACGTCGCGATCCTCGCCGAGCCCGGCCGCTTCCTCGTCGCGACGGCGGCCACGCTGGTCGCCGAGGTCATCGGCAAGGCCGACCGCGACGGGAAACGCTGCTACTACATCAACGACGGGGTCTACCACACCTTCTCCGGCGTGATCTGCGACCACATGAAGTACCCGGTGAGGGCGTTCAAGAAGGGGGCGACACAGCTCTGCGCCGTGTTCGGGCCGACCTGCGACGCGCTCGACACGATCTCGCTGGCCGAGGAGCTTCCGGAACTCGAGCTGGGCGAATTCGTCTACGCGCCGAACATCGGCGCCTACAGCCATGCATCGTCGACCTCCTTCAACGGCTTCCCGCCGGCGAAGGTGCTGCACGTGAATCAGGACGCATAGTCCGCGCGGGCCGGGGCAGCCCGGGGACGCGGAGGCCGTGGAGAGATCGGATGCCATGGTGGAAGCGGCGCTCCGCCGCTTTTTCGGTCCACCGGGGCAAGCCCGGTGGGACCGGCTGGCCAGATGCGGGAGAGATGCCCGGTGGGACTGGACCTCCCGATGGCCGGGCGCGGGAGCGATGCCCGGTGGGACCGGACCCTCCGACGGTCGGATTCGAGAGCCGGGACGCCGGGCGCCGCGGTCGGGCTTGTGTGCCGGCCCGCCGGTCCGTAGGCTGATCCCGTGAATCAGGAAGGGATCCCGCCAATGCTTCAAGCCGGTCCTTGTCGTGCCCCCATCGCCCTTGTCGCCACGCTCGCCGCCGGTCTGCTCGCCGGGTGCGGGCGCGGTGCGCGGGAGGAGAAGCCGGCGGTCCCGTCCGCTCCGGCCGAACCGCCCGCGGTGCCTGCCGCGCCCGCGGTGTCGGAGCCCGCGGCGTCGCCGTCCCCGTCCGCATCCGCGCCGGCGGCGGCTGTCGCGCCGGTCGCCATGGAGGCTCCGGTTGCGGCCTCGGGGGACGAGGCGGTGTTCCAGGCGGCTCTCGACGGGCAGGAGGCGGTCGTCGATCGCGCAATCAAGGGCGGGCTCAACGTCAATGCCGCGGGACCGGAGGGGCGCACCCTGCTCATGCTTGCCTCGTTCAACGGGCATGCGGCGCTGGTCCGTCGCCTCATCGGCGTCGGGGCCCGGGTCGATCTCAAGGACCAGATCAGCCGGACGGCGCTGATGTACGCGTCCACCGGGCCGGCGGCGGACACCGTGAGGGTGCTTCTCGATGCCGGAGCCGACGTCAACGCGATCGACGGCAACGAGCGGTGGACCGCCCTGATGTTCGCGGCGGCCGAGGGGCATGTCGATGTCGTGAAGCTCCTTCTTGCCCGGGGCGCCAACCGCGACCTGCGCGACGTCGACGGCGACCGCGCCGAGGAATTCGCGGCGAACAAGGGGCACGCCGCCGTGGTCGAGGCCTTGCGTGCCCGGTGACGTCGGGCGGGAGGTCCGGCCCGATCCCGGAACGGCGGACGCACGCGGAGGGCAGGGGTGCCTGTCCGGCGGCCGCGGCTGCCGGGCGCTACGGAACGATGTCCCCGAGCAGCAGGATCGACGCGGCGTGCCAGACGTTCGGGGCGTACTTCGCCGGGTTCTTCTCCAGGTCGGCGCGGTTGCGCTCGAACAGGATCTTCGCCTTGTCCGGCGCGTCCGGTTTCAGGGTCAGCACGACGCGATGCGTGCCGCCGTCGAAGTCGCTGCCGAGGTCGAGCTTCGCGATGCGCGGGTAGGTGCAATAGCCGTCGATCCGCGGCGCGAGGCGGGCGGGGCGGTCGTCGATCTTCACCTCCACGATGCCGCCGTCGGGGCCGAGCAGGTCGTAGATCGCGGCGGCGCTTCCCCGGAACGCGAACGAGATCGACGCGCCGGGCGCGGTGGCCTTCCAGAGGTCCGGCATCCGCGTGGCGAAGCTCTTCGCGGGACCGTCGGCGGCGGGGTCGAGTTTCTGCCACGGGCCGGACATCATCGCCGGCGCGAACGGCACGATCTTCGCCTGTTCCCAGTTGTCGGCCCGCAGCGGAGCCTTGAGCGCATGCGCGGCCGGCGCGGCCGCGACCGCGGCGAGGGCCGGCCACGAGCGGCGGATCGCCTCCAGGTAGAGCTCGTGCCCGGTGTCGGGGTGGGGGTGGACACCGTCGGCCGAGAAGATCATCGGTGCGCCCGCGAGGGGCGGGTCCTTCGGCGGGCCGGCCTTGAAGACGAGGGTGCCCTCCGTGACTTTCCGCGCCGCCTCGAGGCCGAGGTGGATCGAGGGAATCGCGTAGTGGTCGGCGACCTGCTCCATCGCGGTGGCCGCGCGCGAGCAGCGCCCCGCCTGCAGGTCCTTGAGGAACGGTTCGGAGACCGTGTAGACGAAGCAGAGGTCGGTCGCGGGATCCGCCGTCCACGTCTGCCGCACGATGCCCTCCATCGCCCGGTGGATCCGCTCCGGGGCCGAGCCGCCGTCGTTGACGGCGAACTCGACGAAGAGCAGATCGGGCTTGTGGCGGAGCACGTCCTGGCCGACGCGGAAGACACCGAGGTCGGATCCCGTTCCGCCGATCGCCGCGTTGATCTCGGAGAGCTTCGCGGCCGGGTACTCCTTCTGCAGCCACGCGAGCGACTTCGGCCGCCAGCCGGCCGCCGCGGTGATGCTGCCGCCGAGGTAGCCGACACGCAGTTCGCCGCCTGCCTTCGCCTTCGCGATGAAGACGGGCAGCCCGCCTCGCGGCGTGCACTCGGCCGCCGCGCGCAGCGGCACGGCATCCTCCGCCGCGGTCGCCGCCAGCCCGCCCGCCAGGATCGCCGCCGCCACGGCCCGAGTCGTCCGGCTCATTCCGGTCCTCCGTTTCGGGAGAGTATGGTCGAAAGGGCCCGCCCGTCCAAGCGCGCCCCGGACGGGAGGAGTCACGCCCCCGGCACCGCTTCGTCGGGATCTACCGGAGGCGTTCAGGCTCCGTTGCGGCCGGAATGGGATGCGTCAGCCGCGGCCTCGCGTGCGAGCCGCATCGCCGCGATCCGGGCCGCCTCCGCGCGCACCACCGAGACGTGGGGCGATGCGCCGTCGGTGCGTCCCGCGCGCGCGAGGGTCAGGATCTCCGTGGCGGCCGCGCGGCAGGTCTCCAGGCCCAGGCTGGCCGATGCCCCCTTCAGGCGGTGCGCGGCCCGGTCCATCGCCACGGCGTCCCCCGCCGCGGCGGCGGCCTCGATGGCGGCGACATCCTCGGCGGTCTGCCGGATGAAGGCCCGCAGCAGCCGGCCCGCCAGCGGGACCACGCCGCTGCACCGTTCGACGACCACGGCCTCCACGGCGGCCTCGTTCCATTCCGCCACCGCGGCCGGGTTCGCGCCTCCCTGGGTCGAGTCCTTCATGTCATGAGTCCCCGCTCGCTGCCCAGCATCTCCCAGAGCCGTCCCTGCCGTCAAGGACGGCAGCCCGGGACGGGCAGGGGCGGGAGGGGGCATCCTGCGCTTGCGAAACGGGTCGCGGGGGAGCCTAATGGGGCGGGTTGCCGGGGCGGAACGGACTCGGAGCGAAGGAGCGGGACGATGAAGACCTTGAGACACGAGCGTGAAACGATCAGCCGGCGGCGGTTCCTGAAGTTCTCGGCGGCGGCGGCGACGACGGTGCAGATCGTTCCGCGCAACGTCCTCGGCGGGCCCGGGCACGTTCCGCCGAGCGAGAAGATGAACATCGGCTGCGTCGGCGTCGGGGGCATGATGGGCGCGGGCGATGTCCGCGCCGTCTCGGGCCAGACGGTCTACGCGCTGTGCGACGTCGACGCGGGCTTCCTCGGCAAGGCCGCGGCGCTGCATCCCTCCGCGAAGCTCTACCGCGATTTCCGCGAGATGCTCGACAAGGAGCACGGGAATCTCCACGGCATCACCATCACGATTCCCGACCACATGCACGCGACGGTCGCGATGTGGGCGATGGAGCGCGGCCTCGGCGTGTTCTGCCAGAAGCCGCTCACGCAGACCGTCTGGGAGGCGCGGCTGCTCGCCAAGGCGGCGAGGAAGTACAAGGTCGCGACGCAGATGGGCAACCAGGGCTACTCCCACGAGGCGACGCGCATCGCGTGCGAGATGATCTGGCGCGGGGACATCGGCGAGATTGCGGACGTGCATGCGATGCACGGCGGCGGCTTCTCCCGCGGCATCACCGCGTGGCCGGCGACGGAGCCGGTGCCGGAGACGATGAACTGGGACCTTTGGACCGGTCGCGCGCCGGAGCGTCCCTACAGTTCGAAAATCGCCCCCGTCCACTGGCGCGGATTCCTCGACTACGGTACGCAGATGGTCGGCGACTGGGGCGTCCACATCTGCGGCCCCGCGAACTGGGCGCTGAACCTGGGCCACCCGGAGAGCGTCGAGTGCGATTTCGTCGAGGGCGTGAACCCGGTCACCTATCCGAGTTACTCCTGCAAGATCCGTTTCCCCGCGCGGCCGCATCCGCGCATGCCGTCGGCGACGATGCCCCCCGTGACGATCCACTGGTACGAGGGTGCCGCGGCGCGGCGCTTCGCGCCGCCCGGGGGGCTGACGGCGACGGACCTGAAGGGGTTCAACGAGGTCTTCGTCGGCTCGAAGGGGCTCCTCGCCACCGGCGGCCGCGGCGAAAGCGTGCGCCGCGTCCCGGAGACCGCGATGCAGGGCTTCGTGAAGCCCGATCCCGTGATCGAGCGGTCGCCGGGCCATCACGCGGACTGGATCCGCGCGTGCAAGGGCGGTCCGCCCGCCTGCTCCCACTTCGGCATCGCGGGCCCCTACGTCGAGTGGCTGCTGCTGGGTACGATCAGCTGGCGGTTCCCGGGCGAGAAGCTGCTCTGGGACGGCCCCAACCTGCGCTTCACGAACAACGAGAAGGCGAACGGGTTCATCCGACCGGTGTTCCGCAAGGGATGGGAACTGAAGGACATCGGGGCGTGAGCCGGCGCGCCGCGCGCTCCGGCGGTTGATGTCGCGACCCGCGCCCCGGCCGGATAGACTGCGGCCATGAGAATCCTGGCGTTCGCTGCCGTTGTGCCCTGCCTCGCCGCCGCCGGTCTTCCGCCGCATCCGGGCGCGCCGCCGGCCCCGCCCGCGCTCCCGACATCGCCGCAGGCCCCGGTGGTGTGCGAGTACACCGCGACGGCCGGGCCGGACGAGACGTTCCTCCTCGCGGGCGACCGGCTGGAGCCGAACGTCGTCGTGTGGGGCGCCGGCCCCGCGGATCCGCACGGACAGCCCTGGCCATCCCGCGTCCTGTTCTGCACGAACGGGCTCCTGGCCGCGACGCTGCCGGAGAAGGCCAGCGACGGTCTCTTCCTCGTCCGGGTCACGAACTCCGCGGGCGCCTCGGCGCCGATCGTGCTGAACCGTCCAGAGGCGTGGTGGTGCACGCCTGAGACGGCGACGCCGGGCGGCATCGTGCGCGTCTTCGGCCGGAACCTCGCGGCGCGGCCCGATGCCGACCGCGCCTTCGCGTTCGTCTCGCGCGACCGCCGGCACGCGCGGTGCGAGGTCGTCGGGGCGGGCCCGTATGCGCTGGCGCTGCGGCTCCCGGCCGATCTGGATCCCGGCGCGTGGGAGCTGCGCGTCCACGCCGGGAGCGGCGGCGAGTGGGGCTGGAGCGAGCCGCTCGCGATGCGCGTCGCCGCGCCGCCGAAGGCGCCCGGCGGGTCCGTCCGGCTCGGGGCGGACGCGACGGCGGAGGATCTCCGCCGCGCGATCGCGCGGCTCGCGGAACGGGGCGGGGGGACGCTGACGCTGTCCGCCGGGGAGTTTCATTTCGGCGGCACGCTCCGGATCCCGGCCGGTGTCACGCTGGCCGGGGAGGGGGCGGACGCGACGCGGCTCGTGCTCGACCACGATCCGGCCGCGCCGTTTGCCGCGCTGGCGGGCAGCGGGTGGAACCAGGGGCCCTCGTCGATTCACACGGTGGGCGACCGCATCGGCTACTCCGTCGAGGTGCCCCGGGCGGCCCGCACCACGGTGTGGCTCCGCTACGCGACGGAGATGTCGCCGTGGAAGATGACCGGGGTCACCAGCAACCACGCGCTGTCCGTCGACGGCGGCGCGCCGATCCCGCTGGACCACCTCACGAACACCGGCGGCTTCGGGGCGTTCGCGTGGTCCCGCGCGGCGACGCTGGACCTCGCGGCCGGCCGGCGCTCGATCGAGTGGCGGAACCTGCGCGGCGGCGGCGTCTCGCTCGACGCCTTCGTGTTCAGCGCGGATCCCGCGTTCGTTCCCTCCGACGCCTTGATGCGGCCCGGTGCGCCCGCGGGCACCCCGCCGGCCCTCATCCTGCAGGCCGAGGATTGCGTGAGGTTCGTCGCGAAGGACGGGCTGCTCCCCGGCGGCGACCGCGCGGCCGTGTGGCTCGCGGGCGACGGCGCCGCGGTGCGCGACCTCGCGATCCTCGGCAACGCGCAGGCGAACCTCGGGATCGCGATCCGCTCGCGCGAGCCCCTCGCGTGGGTGCGCGGATGCTCGGTCCGCGGCGTGCGGGTGTCCGGTTGCGACGGCAAGCAGGCGGAGAACTGCGGAGTCCATCTCCGCAACGCCCACGGCGCCGCCGTGCTCGACAGCGAACTCGGCGGCCGCACCCCGCTGTTCCTGGGCGGCGTCCGGCGCTGCGAATTCGCGCGCAACCGGCTCGTGCCCTCGACGCGTTTCGGGGGCAACGCGGAAGCGGCGATTCTCGGGCGGTGCGAGCCGCTCGAGGCGTGCATCATCGAGGACAACCTCCTCGCCTCGCCGCCCGGCGCGGCGGCGGGCGGGCCGACGACGCGCCGCATGGTGTGGGTCTCCACCGGCCACGGCTCGGTCGCGAACAACTGGATCGCCGGCAACGGGGTCGAGAACCCGGGCGCCGCGGGCCAGCCCCGCTTCGGGGGCGTCGCGGGGATGGAGCAGAACGTCGGCGAGATGATCCTCTTCGAGGGCAACCACCGCACGGCCTACTTCGGCCCGCTGGCGGGTGCCGACGCGCTGGGCGTGACCCTGCCTCGCACGGTGCCCGCGACGCCCGACGCCCGCCTCGGCAGCGTGAAGCGCGAACAGCTCGCGCACGACGCGGAGGGCCGCGAGACGCCGTTCCTGCCGCCGGATGCGGACGACGGATCGCCCGAGCCGCCGGTCGGCGAGTACTTCGTCACGGTCTTCTCCGGCGCCGGCCGCGGACAGACCCGGCGCGTCGTCCGCCGCGAGGGCGACCGGTGGGTGGTCGACCACCCGTGGCGCGTGCCGCCCGCGGAAGGCTCGGTCGTCGCGATCGGCACCGCCTTCCACCGGAACCACGTCGTCGGCAACCACGCGCCCGACGGCATGACCGGTGTCCAGCTCTGGATCTCGTGCATCGAGAACATCGTCGCCGGCAACACGGTCGAGCGGCAGCGCAAGCCGGGGCTCTTCCTCTACGCGAACGGCACGACGCTGGCCTCCTCGATGCCGCGGACGTGGAACCGAGGGATCAGTCCGCTCTTCTGGAACGTCGCCGAGGGCAACCGGTGCGACGAGTGCAGCGTCGGCGCGCTCGTGACCAGCGGCGAGTCGCCGGGGCTGCCGGTCGAGTTCCCCCGCGCCCTCGGGAACGTGCTCCGGCACAATTCGTTCCTCCGCAGCCGCGACGAGGGCGTGCGGGTCGCCGCGCGCGGGCGGAAGCCCGGCGAGGATGCGTCCTCCGCGATCGCGGGGACGATCGCCGAGTTCAACGTCGTCCGCGACGCGATGACCGGCTACCGCGCGGGCCCCGGGGCCGATGCGACGGTCTTCCGCCGCAACCACGCGTACTTCTGGTACCCGGTGAGCCTCTCGACGAACGCGCCGGCCGGCTTCCGCATCGACGACGCGGCGGCGGTCGCGGTCGTCGAGGAGAACACGGTGGAGGGCAAGGCCGGCACCTTCGGCGCGGGCGTGGTCGACACGGTGCGCGGTCCGGACGCGAAGTAGCGCGCGGAACGGGGAGGTGTCCATGAAGACGCTCGGGATCCTGGCGGCGGCGGCGGTCGCGGCGTGCGCGGCGCGGGCGGCGGTGACCCCGAACGATGTCGCCGGCGCGACGGACAGCGACCGCATCGAGGCGGCGATCGCGCGGTCGGTGGAGACCGGGGCGCGATCGATCGAGATCCCGCGGCGAAACGCGAGCACGGGGAAGGACCTCTGGTTGATCGAGCGGGCGATCCTCCTGCCGTCGGACTTCACCCTCGTCCTTCGCGACTGCCTCGTGCGTCTCGCGCCCGGCACGCGCGACAACCTCATCCGCAACGCGGGCACGACGAACGCGCCGGTGCGGGGCGACCGCAACATCCGCATCCTCGGCGCCGGCAGCGCCGTGCTCAGCGGCGGGCTGGAGGCTCATTTCGATCCGCCCGGCGACCGGAGCGGCTGGCGGACGATCGGCGTCCTGCTCTGCGGCGTCGAGCACTTCACGGTCGAGGGCTTCGCAATGGAGGAGACCCAGGCGTGGGCGGTGTCGGTCGAGAACGGCTGCGCCCACGGCCGCATCGCCAACCTCGAGTTCCGGAACACGAACAAGTACCCGAACCAGGACGGCGTCGACGTCCGCAAGGGCTGCCACCACATCACGATCGAGAACATCACGGGCGTCACCGGCGACGACGCCGTCGCGCTGACGGGCCTCCGTCGCGACACGCCGCGGCCGGGCGGCGCGCCGGGCATGCAGGTGGGCGGCAGCGCGCCGCGGGCCGACGACGACATCCACGACATCACGATCCGCAACGTCCACGTGAGGATCGCCGGCGGCCATCACATCGTCCGGCTGCTGAACCACGACGGGATCCGGCTCTACAACGTGTTCATCCGCGACGTGCTCGACGCCTCCGGCCCCGGCGACGCCCGCGTGGCGGCGGGGCTGAAGATCGGCGACACGCGCTACTGGTCGATGTCGCAGAGCCGGCCGGGCGACACCTTCAACGTCTTCGCCGACACCATCCTCACCCGCGGCCGCACCGCCGTGAAGATCCAGGGCCCGCTCGGGAACTCGGTGCTCCGGAACATCGCCGGCTACGACGGCTGCACGAACCTCGTCGAACAGACGGCGCCGCTCGACAACGTGCGGATCGAAACGGTGCCGTTGGGGTCGATGCTGCCGGCCAAGCCCTGAAGCGCCGCCCCCTGCTTCGGGATCATCCGTACGTCAGGGCGGGCCGCATGGTGGTGTCCGTCCGCTGCAGCCGCGACGGGCTTGTCGCGCCGGAGCGTTGGCGCGAAGGCGGACCGTCGCGGTGGGCGTTTCGCCCCGGTACGCATTGCCGCGACCAGCCGTGGCGGCTACAGGGATCCCCGGTCGGCGGGAACTGCGAACCGCGTGGCGAGGCGGCGGAAGGCGGCGAGTTGGGATTGCTGCCAGGCGTCGTCGCGGCCGAGTTCGGCGGCGAGGAGGCGGACGGCGGCGGGGGCCATCGCGAGGGCGGCGCGGACGTTGAGGAAGAGGGCCCGGGTGCGGCGGGCGAGGGCGTCGTCCAGCGTGCGGGCCATCTCGCGGCGCGCGGCCCAGACGATCCAGCTCCCGCGCACCGGCAGCGCCGGGTGCAGCGGCTCCGCCAGTTCCGGGCGCTCGCGTTCGAGCGCGAGGATCCCCTCCGCGTCGGTGCCGTAGACGGCGAGGTCCGGGCCGGCGGCGTGCGCCGGGCCGCTGCCGTGGATCTCCAGAACACGCGTGCGGCAGGGGCGCTCGTCGAGATGGGCGAGCACGGCCGCGTGGTCGACGGCATCCTCGGCCATCTTCCGGTAGGTCGTCCATTTGCCGCCGGCGACCGTCATCAGGCCCGATTTCGAGATCGTGATCGTGTGGTCGCGCGACAGCGCGGCGGTGGACGACGCATCGCCGGAGCGCACGAGCGGGCGGATCCCGGTGAAGACGCTCAGGATGTCGGCGCGCGACGGACGCCGCGCGAGGTAGTCGCCCGCGGTGTCGAGGATGAAGTCCACCTCGTGGCCGAAGGCGGCGGGCTCGAGGTCGGGGGCGTCGACCGGCGTGTCCGTGGTGCCGACCACCGCGTGGCCGTGCCAGGGGATGGCGAACATGACGCGGCCGTCGCGCGTATGCGGGACCATGATCGCGGTGTCGCCGGGGAGGAAGGAGCGGTCCAGCACGATGTGCACGCCCTGGCTCGGCGCGATCATCGGCTCGACGGCGGGGTCGTCCATGCGCCGGACCGCGTCGCAGAAGGGCCCGGTGGCGTTGATGACGCAGCGGGCGCGCAGCGCGTGCTCCGCGCCGGTCTCCGCGTCGCGGAACGCGAGGCCGCAGAGGTAGCCGTCGCCGTTCCTCGCGAGCGCCGTGACGGGGGCGTGGTTCAGGACGCAGGCGTGCAGCCGGGCGGCGGTCTGGACGAGGTTGATCAGGAGGCGACTGTCGTCGAACTGGCCGTCGTGGTAGAGCACGCCGCCGCGCAGGCCGTCGCGCTGCAGGGTCGGGATCCGGTGGAGCACTTCCTCCGTCGAGAGCCTCTGCGACGCGCCGAAACCGTGGCGGCCGGCCATGAGGTCGTAGACCTTCAGCCCGATCCCGTAGAACGGCGCCTCCCACCACAGGTAGTTCGGCACGACGAAGGCGAGGTCGTGCACGAGGTGCGGCGCGTTGCGCGCGAGCAGGCCGCGCTCGCGGAGGGCCTCCATGACGAGCGGGACGTTGCCCTGCTGGAGGTAGCGGACGCCGCCGTGGACGAGCTTCGTCGAGCGGCTCGACGTGCCCTGGCCGAAGTCGGCCTGTTCGAGCAGCACGACCGAGTGGCCGCGCGCGGCGGCGTCGACCGCGATGCCGGCCCCCGTGGCGCCGCCGCCGATGACGGCGAGGTCCCACGGCTCCGCGCGCTCCGTCGCGCGGCGGAAGGCGGCGGTGCGGAGGTCGTCAGGGTTCATGGGGTTCCCAATCGCGGGCGCGGCGGAGGGCTTCGGCCCAGCGCGCGCGGCGGGCGGCGGCCTCGGCGGCGGGCATGACGGGCTCGAAGGTCCGTCCGGCTCGACGCAGGCCCCGGAGTTCTTCGAGGCTCCTCCAGGTGCCGGCGGCGAGGCCCGCGAGGAAGGCGGCGCCGAGCGCGGTGGTTTCGACCGAGGCGGGCCGGGCGACGGGCACCTGCAGGATGTCGGCCTGGAACTGCATCAGCAGGTTGTTCGCCGCGGCGCCGCCGTCGACGCGCAGTTCGGTGACGGGGATCCCCGAGTCCGCCGTCATGACGTCGAGCACGTCCGCGACCTGGAACGCGATGCCCTCCAGCGCGGCGCGGGCGATGTGGGCGGCGCCGGTGCCGCGGGTGAGTCCGACGATCGTGCCGCGCGCGTAGGCGTCCCAGTGGGGCGCGCCGAGCCCGGCGAAGGCGGGGACGAGCACGACGCCGCCGGAGTCGGGCACGCCGGCGGCGAGCGCCTCGACCTCGGCGGACGAGCGGAGGATGCCGAGCCCGTCGCGGAGCCACTGGACCACGGCGCCGCCGATGAAGACGCTGCCCTCCAGCGCGTAGGCGGTGCCCGCGCGTGTCCGCCATCCGACCGTCGTGAGAAGGCGGTGCTTCGAGGGGACCGGCGCGCGGCCGGTGTTCATCAGCATGAAGCAGCCGGTGCCGTAGGTGTTCTTCGCGAGGCCGCGCTCGAAGCAGCCCTGCCCGAACAGGGCGGCCTGCTGGTCGCCCGCGATGCCGGCGATCGGGATCGGGGCGCCGAGCACCCCGGGATCGGTTTCGCCGTAGACCTCGCTGGTGAGCCGGACCTCCGGAAGCATCTCGCGCGGGATGTCGAAGAGGCGGAGGAGGTCGTCGTCCCAGCCGCCCGTGTGCAGGCTGTAGAGCAGCGTCCGCGAGGCGTTGGTCGCGTCGGTGACATGCAGGCGGCCGCCGGTCAGGTTCCAGACGAGCCACGAGTCCACGGTGCCGAAGGCGAGGCCGCCGCGGCGGGCGCGCTCCCTCGCCCCCGGCAGCTGGTCGAGGATCCACCGCAGCTTGGTGCCGGAGAAGTAGGGGTCGACCACGAGGCCCGTCTTCGCCTGCACCTCCGCGGCGCGGCCGGAGCGGACGAGTTCGTCGCAGAAGCCGGCGGTGCGGCGGTCCTGCCAGACGATCGCGTTGCCGACCGGCTCGCCGGTGCGGCGGTCCCAGACGACGGTCGTCTCGCGCTGGTTCGTGATGCCGATCGCCGCGACGTCGCCGGCGCCGAGCCCGGCCGTTGCCAGCGCCTCGCGCGCGGTGTCGAGCTGCGTGGTCCAGATCTCGCGCGGGTCGTGCTCGACCCAGCCCGGCTGCGGGTAGATCTGGCGGTACTCCCGCTGTGCCGATGCGAGGATCGCGCCCGCGCGGTCGACGACGACCGCCCGGGAGCTTGTGGTTCCCTGGTCGAGGGCCAGGATCGCGGATCGCGTCGCGCCCATGCGCCGATGACACCGCGGCGGCCGCGCGGAGTCAATCCCGGGTTCACCCGGAGCGCACCCTTGCCCGGCCGGGCCGCCTGCGCCATCCTTCCGGACATGAAGCGGAAGCAGGGGTGGCCGGTGTGGCTGGCGGCGTGGATCGGCACCGCGGCATTCCGCGGGGCCGGTGCGGCCGACCGGCCGGACGGGGAATCCTGCGATGTCGTGGTGGTCGGAGGGTCGGTGGCCGGGGTTGCGGCGGCCGCCGCGGCGGCGGAGCAGGGGGCCACGGTGCGGTTGCTGGCGCCGCGGCCGTACCTCGGGGACGACCTTTGCGGCCGGCAGCAGCTCTGGCTGGAGGCCGGCGAGACACCGGACACGGAACTCGCGCAGAGCCTTTTCCCGGCGGGGCGGGTCACGACCCCGCTGGTCGTGAAGCGGGTCCTGGATCAGGCCCTGCTCCGCCGGGGTGTCGTGGCGTTGACCGGGTCCCATCCCGTCGATGTCCTGTGTCGTGCCGACGGGAGGATCGCGGGCGTCGTCGCAGTCGACCGCTCGGGCCGTCACGAGGTGCGCGCGCGGGTCGTGATCGACGCGACGCGGCACGCCGTGGTCGCCCGGCTGGCCGGCGCGTCCTTCCGACCGTTCGACCCCGGCGAGCGCGACTTCGAATTCACCGTTGTGGGCGGCGAGAGGCGCACCGGCACCAACGTTGTGTGCCTGGCGACGGATGCGATTCTCCGGAATCCCGGCGGCAAGCCGGGCGCGGAGTGGCCGGTCTTCCGCTACCGCGTCCGCGTCCCGCTCGAGGCGGACGGAATGGCGGCCTTCGCGGGGGTCGAGCGGCAGGTTCGGGACGCGGTCTGCGGCGCGGGCGTGAAGGACGCGTCCGAGTACGCCCATGGGTTCGAGGCCCGCACGATGGTGGGCGACGCGCGCATGGACGGCCCGTGGCCCGGCGCGGAGGCGGGCGATGCCGGCGCCTTCCGGCCCCGCGGGGTCCGCGGCCTCCTCGTCCTGGGCGGGTCCGCGGACCTCGGTCCGCTGATGCAACGGCGCCTCGCGCGGCCGGTGGCCTCGATCGCTGTCGGGGAGTGGATCGGACGGCTGGCCGCCGCGCAGGCCCTCGCCACGGAGGCGGGGGAGGTGGCGGCCGCCCACGCCGGCAGACCGCTGCCGGTGCTGGGCCGGTACGACGTGGTGGTCGCAGGCGGAGGGACCGCCGGAGCGCCGGCCGGCATCGCCGCGTCGCGGGCGGGCGCGCGGACGCTCGTGGTCGAGTATCTCGACGAACTCGGCGGCGTCGGAACGGCGGGGCTGATCGGGAAGTACTGGTACGGGCGGCGCGATGGCTTCACGCGCGAGATCGACGAGGCGCTCGGCGGCAAGGACAGCTGGAACACCGTCGAAAAGGCCGAATGGCTGAGGCGCGAACTCGGGCGCGGGGGGGCGGACGTTTGGTTCGAGACCTTCGCCTACGGTGCGGTGGTGACCAACGGCCGGGTCGCCGGGATCGAGGTCGCCACGCCCTTCGGTCCGGGCCTCGTGGAGGCCGGCGCGGTGGTCGACGCGACGGGCAACGCGGATATCGCCGTGGCGGCCGGCGCGGCGACGGAGTTCGGCCTGTCGGAGGAGGGCGTGCCGTCGGCGCAGCTTGCGGGGCATCCGAGGCGCAACCTCGGCGACAACTACGTGAACACCTGCTTCGCGTTGCTGGACGATACCGACGCGCGGGACGTGTGGCACCTGATGGCCTCGACCCGTGCCGCCGCCGACCCGGCGAAGGTCTACGACGCGGGGCAGCTTCCGGATTCGCGCGAGCGGCGGCGGATCGTCGCGGATTTCATGCTCGCCGCCGCGGACATCCTCAACCGCCGCACGTTCCCGGACACCATCAGCCATCACCGCAGCAACTTCGACGCGGCGGCGTTCCCGACGACGGCGATGCTGCTGATCAAGGACATGAAGGGGCCCGCGTTCGAGACCGATCTGCCGTACCGCAGCCTGCTGCCGCGCGGGCTCGACGGCCTCCTCGTGACCGGCCTCGGCGCGGGCGTCGAGCGTGACGCGATGACGCTCGTCCGAATGCAGCCGGACCTCCAGAACCAGGGCTACGCGGCGGGGCTGGCGGCGGCCATGGCGGCCGAACTCGGCGGTCGCACGAGGTCGGTCGACATCCGGCAGCTCCAGGCGGCGCTGGCCGACGCGCGCGTTGTGGAGGCGCGCGTTCTGACGGACAAGGACTCGTACCCGCTGGGTCGCGACGCGCTCGCCCGCGCCGTCGAACAGGCCGGGGCGCTGCGCGGCGAGATCCGCCAGTCGCGGACCGTGGAGGATCCCGCGATCTTCGCGCTGGCCGCCGTCGTGGCGCACCGGGAGGCGTCGCTCCCGCTGCTGCGCGAGGCGCACGCGAAAGCGCCGGCGGGCGGGGCGCGCCTGACCTACGCCCGGATCCTCGGGGTCCTTGGCGACCGCGCCGGTGCCGGGGATCTCGCGGCGGCGGTGGATGGACACGCGGAATGGGACCGGGGCTATGCGCTGACCTCCGCGCGCGAAACGGACAACACGTTCAGCGAACTCGACCGGCTCGTCATCGCGCTCGGCCTTGGCGGGGCGCCGGAGGGCGTCGCGCCGATCGTCGCGAAGCTCGGCAAGCTGACGCCGGCGTCCGAGGCTTCGCACTTTCATGCGGTTGCGATGGCCATGCGCCGGCACGGCCGCGTGGAGGGCGGCGTCGGCCCGTTGATGCGTCTGCTCGACCAGCCGGGGTTCGCGGGTCACGCCGTCCCCGAGGCCGTGCGCCCGGCGCGTGACGGAACGGAGCGGGTCCTGGTCCCGCGTCGGACGCAGGACGAACTCAACGCGGCCCTCAAGGAACTGCTCGTGGCCGGAATGCTCGTCCGCTGCGGCGATCGCGACGGCCGCGGCCGGGCCGCGCTCGAGGGTTACGCGAAGGACCTCCAGGGCCATTTCGCCGCCTTCGCGCGAAGCGTGCTGGCCGGGCCGGGGCCGTGAAGCGTCGCGGCTGCGCTGCGTGCCGGCTATTTCCGCGCGTGTTCCCGGAAGAACCGCACGATCAGCGGCGGGGCGGCGGCGGGGAAGTTGTGGGTGCCGGGATGGATGAACTCGACCAGCGGCGCGTCGACCTTCGAAACGTACTGCGTGCACATCGGGGCCCAGGGCGTTCCCTCGCCGCACTGGTTGAGGGTGCGGACCGCGTCCATCGCGGCACGCTGCCACGCGAACTTCACGAGCGGGTCCGCCGTGCCGCCGATGTGCAGGACCGGCAGGGGCTGCGGGCGCTTCCCGGGATCCGCATTGCGGATTCCGGCGGCGGCGGACGGCGCAATGGCGGCGAGCCGGTCGCCGCGCGCAAGCCAGAGCAGGTAGGTGAAGCCGCCGCCGTTGGAGTGGCCGGTGGAGTAGACGCGGTTCGTGTCGATGCGGAAGTCCTTGCGCATCGCCTCCAGCATCGCGTCGAAGAACCTCAGATCGCGGTCGCCCTGCGCCCCGGGCGAGTGCTGCCAGCCGGGCCGCTTGCCCTCGGGGTCGGTCAGCCGCCCGGGCGTGTTGAGGCCCTGCGGGTAGGCGACGACCGCCTCGGGCCACACGGTGTGAATGCCGAACATGCGCGCCGCGCCCTCCATCGAGCCGCCGTGGCCGTGGAAGACGAACACGAGCGGCGGGGGATTCGTCGACGCCTTTGCCGGCGCGCAGACCAGCGCGACGCGCTGCGTCCCGTCGATCGTCCACTCGCGCCGCGCCGGAGCGTCCGCGGCGGATGAAAGGGAGACGGCGGCGGCGGCCAGCATCGGGACGGCAACATGCAGCTTCACGAGCGGGACTCCTTTGCGATGGGGAGAGCATAGCGGCGCGGGCCCCGGGCGGAAAGCGCGACGCGTCTCCGGAGGATCCCGTCCCGGGTCGTCGGGGCCTGGGCGAGGATTCGCGCTTCCCACCGAAGCGATTCACCGGAAACCGCTTGTCGCAGGATTTGGCGGACGTATATGCTCCGCGTTCATGCCGCCGGGCCGACACCGGCGCCGACGCAGGGGGGGGTGACGGGCGATGAGATCCACGGGATGGACGGCGGTGGCGGTCGGCGGGGCGGTGTGGGCGCTCGGGGCGCGGGGCGCGGAGGCCCCCGCGGCGCCGAAGGGCGAGCCGACGAACGCGGCCGAGGCGGCGCTGCAGAAGAAGTACGGCGACAAGCTCAGGCCCGCGGACTACGCCGCCTACCAGGCGCCCC
>VGWF01000095.1 GCA_016873715.1 Lentisphaerota bacterium
GGGCCCGAACTACGACTGGATCCCGGACCAGGACCACGGCGGCGTGCTGATGAAGGCTCTCCAGGCGATGCTGATCCAGACCGACGGACGGACGATCCGCCTGCTGCCCGCGTGGCCGAAGGACTGGAACGCGGACTTCAAGCTGCACGCCCCGTACCGCACGACGGTCGAGGGCACGGTGGTCGACGGGAAGCTGGCCGGCCTGAAGGTGACACCGGAGTCGCGCCGGGCGGACGTGATCACGGGGGAGGCGAGCCGATGAGCAGCATGTTTGATCCCATCCGTCCGATCGGCGCCGCCGCCGGCCGCAAGCCCAACACGCTGCGCAAGCTCGACCGCATGAACAAGGCCCTCCGGCACGAGGAACCGGACCGCGTGCCCATCAGCGACTTCTTCTGGGGCGGGTTCATCCGGCGCTGGCGCGAGGAGCTGGGGCTTGCGCCCGACGCGAATCCCTACACGCACTACGACCTCGACTGGATCGTGACGGTGCCGAACATGGACCCGCACATCCGGCCCTTCGAGACGCTCCGCGAGGACGCGGAGGAGGTCGTGGTCCGGACCGGCTTCGAGACGACGCTCCGCAAGCGCTTCGACATGCCGATGCCCGAGCAGGAGAGCTGGGAGACCGACACGCTGGAGAAGCTCGAGGCCTTCGAGTTCGACGCGCCCGACGACCCGCGCCGGTTCCTCCGCGGCGGCGACAACCAGATCGCGGGCGTCGGCGACGGATTCACCCGCAACTCGCCGCCGTGGGTCGACACGGTGAAGTCCCTGCGGCCGGACTTCCCCGTCTACGGCAGCATGATCGAGGCCTCCGAGTGCCTGACCCGCATGATCGGCCAGATGAGCTACCTCACCTGGATGGGCGAGGAGCCGGAGCGGTTCGGGCGCCAGGTGCTGCGCATCGGCGGGCATTACCTGCGCTCCGCGGAGGCCGCGATCGCGGCGGCGGAGGGGCTGCTCGACGGCTTCGTCATCTGGGGCGACGTCGCCTACCGCAACAACCTGTTCTTCGACCCGGACTACTGGCGGACCTACTTCAAGCCGTGCGTGAAGGCGATGATCGACCTGTGCCACCGCCACGGCCTGCCGGTGATCTACCACGGGTGCGGCAACGTGAAGGCGATCCTCCCGGACTTCGTGGAGATGGGGCTCGACGCCTACAACCCGCTCGAGGCGAAGGCGGGGCTCGACGTGTGCGACCTGCGGAGGACGTACGGCCACCGGATGGGCTTCTGCGGCAACAGCAGCATGCAGGTGTGGGAGGGGGGCGATCCCGTGGCGGTGCGGCGCGAGGTGCTGCGCAAGCTGAACGCCGCGCGCGGCGGCGGGATGATCTTCCAGAGCGATCACTCCGTCTCCAGCGCCGTCCCGGGGCGGACCTACGACCTCATCGTGAAGCTCGTGCGCGAGTACGGGCGGTATCCGCTGCGGCTGGAGGAATTCGAGGAGGCCCGGGACGAGGGGCGGGGGACGAGGGGCGGGGAGGTGCGGACATGAGCATGGGCACGATGAACCGGCGGGCGTTCCTGGCAGTGGCCGGCGGTGCGGGGCTGGCCGCGGGGCTGGCGCGGGTCGCGCGCGCGGCGCCGACGGCGGTGCCGTCCTATCTCCGGAACCATGCGGCACGCCACCCCGGCGATCTCAAGGCTGCGGCGCTGGACTGGTTCCGCGAGGCGCGCTTCGGGCTGTTCATCCACTACGGGCTCTACTCGCTCACCGGCCGCGGCGAGTGGGTGCAGCTCCACGACCGGATCCCGATCGCCGAGTACGCGAAGCTCAAGGACCGCTTCACGGCGGAGAAGTTCGACGCGCCCGCCATCGCCGCGCTCGCGGAGGCGGCGGACATGCGGTACGTGACGATGGTCTGCAAGCATTGCGACAGCTTCTGCCTGTGGGACACGAAGGCCACGGACTTCAACAGCGTGAACTCGCCGGCGCGGCGCGACCTCGTCGCCGAGATGGCCGCCGCGTGCCGCGCGCGCGGGCTCGGCTTCTTCCCGTTCTACGAGCACGGCTTCGACTGGCGGCATCCGCACGGCCCGGCGCCGTGGGACTGGAAGAGCAGGGCGGTGCGGCCCGCCTACGATCCGCCCGATCCGTTCTACGCGCCGCGCGAGTCGTACGACTTCGGGAGGTACGTCGCCTACGCCTACCAGGGCGTCAGCGAGCTGTGCGCGAACTACGGCCCGATCGCCGGCGTGTGGCTCGACGGCATCGCGGTCCCCCTGAGCGGCGACAAGGCCCTGTTCCGCGCCCCCGAGCTCTACGCACGCATCCGCGAACTCCAGCCGCAGGCGCTGATCGGCTACAAGTCGGGCCTCCACCCCGAACTCGAGGATTTCATGGCGCCGGAGCTTCCGCAGATCGAGAAGGCGATGGCGAACCGCGGGACCAAGCCGATGGAGATCTGTCGCACGATGCAGAAGCACTCGGCGAAGGCGCCGAAGGGCGCGCTGTGGGGCTGGCTCGACGGCGCGGACCACGTCACGCCCGACGAGGTCATGACGATGCTCGCCGAGGCCGGGGAGAAGCGCGCGAACCTCCTGCTCAACGTCGGTCCGCTGCCGGACGGCTCGATCCATCCCGACGACATCGCGACGCTGAAGGAAGTCGGCCGGCGCCGCCGCGCGGGCGCGCGGACGGACGACGGAAAACGGAAGACGGAATAGGGTGCGGCGATGCGGGCCTCAGTCCGGCAGCGGTTCGATGTCCGTCAACAGCCGGGAGGCGCTGACGGCGCGGATCCGTTCGTGCATCGGGAAGGTGTGGTCGCCGGCGTGGATGACCTCGATCGATTCCAGGTCGAGATCCTTGAGGGCCGAGCGCATCGAGGGCGTGACGGCGGGGGCGGAGGTCCGCTTGATCTCGAAGCCCCTGCGGATCCGGCCCCGGACGATCACGAGGTCGATCTCGGCGCCTGTGTGGGTGGCCCAGAAGAACGCCTCGTCGGGCTCGGCACGGATGTGGGTGACGATCTGGTCGATCAGGAACCCCTCCCAGGATGCGCCGAGTTTCGGATGACCCTCAAGGTCGCGCTGCGAGGGGAGGTCCATCAGGCCGTGCAGCAAGCCGCTGTCGACCACATAGACCTTGGGCGCCTTGACCTGCCGCTTCCCTGTGTTCGCGTGCCATGGCTGCAGTTGCCGAACGACGAGGGCGGACGTCAGGGTGTCGAGGTAGCGGCGGACCGTCATGTCGGACACGCCGAAGGACCGGGCGAATTCCGACGCATTCCATATCTGTCCATGATAGTGCGCCAGCATCATCCAGAACCGCCGCAAGGTCTGAGGTGTCAGCCGCACGCCCAGTTGCGGAAGGTCGCGTTCGACGAACGTCCGGAGAAACGCGCGACGCCACTTGAAGCTGGCGGCTTCCGTCGGCGCAAGGAACGACAGGGGGAATCCGCCCCGGACCCAGAGGCGGTTCAGGGAGCCCGCGCCGACCTCCCTCAACGCGAATCCCCCCAGATGGTGGTAGAGGATCCGGCCCGCGAGCGATTCCGACGACTGCTTCAGCAACTCCGGCGCCGCGCTGCCCAGGATCAGGAACCGGCACGGTGTTCCGGGGCGGTCGGCCAGCACCCTCAAGGAACGGAACAGATCCGGCCGCCGCTGGACCTCGTCCAATACCACAAGACCGCGGAGTCCCCGGAGCGCGAGCATCGGGTCGGTCAGGCGCGCAAGGTGGTCGTCGTCCTCCAAGTCGAAGAACGTGGTCCGGCCCGGCCATTGCTTCGCCAGCAATCGCGCCAGCGTCGACTTCCCGACCTGTCGGGCGCCCAGAATACCGACCACCGGGTGGCTTGCGACAAGGGCCTTCAGGAGTTTGACTTCTTCGGTTCTTGGGTTCATCGACGCAGGGATCATACCATGAAGATTCATCGTTACGAGTTGCTTTTTCATGGCAAAAAGAGGACGCAGTAGGGCACGGGGAATCATGAACACGCAACCCAGGGCGATACGGACTGCGATCCGGGCACTTGCGAAGTTGGCGGCGCTGGCCGCGCAACTGACAGCTGCGGCGCAAGCCGGCGACGGGGCCGATCTGCTCGCGCGGCCGCTGGAGGCCGAGGGCGGGTGGAAGCACGTATCCGAGGTGGCGGGCACGAAGCTCGGCGACGTCTGGACGCTCACGAACGGCGTGCTGTCGTGTCGCGGCACGCCGCGGGGATACCTGTCATGGGACGCCGCTCCGGCCGACTTCACGCTGAGCCTCGAATGGCGGCGGCCGGCGGGCGCGAAGCCGGGCAAGGCCGGCGTGCTGGTCCGCACGACCGGGCCCGACCGGATCTGGCCGCGCTGCCTCGAGGCGCAGCTCAACGCGGGGCAGGCAGGCGATTTTTGGGGCCTGGGCGGCTTCGCTCTCGACGGTCCGGCGGAGCGGCGCAAGACGGTCGACCATCCCGAGCAGGGCCGGCTGACCAACCTCGCGCGCACATCCGACCCCGAGAAGGCGCAGGGCGAATGGAACCTCTACGAGATCGAGGCGCGCGGCGGGGTCGTCGCGCTCCGGATCAACGGCGTCGAGGTCAACCGCGCCGCCGGCTGCGACACGAACGCGGGGCGGATCTGCCTGACCGCCGAGGGTGACCCGATCGAGTTCCGCCACGTGCGCCTCGGCGCGGCGGACGACGGCCCCGACTTCGCGCGGCGCATCCCGCAGGTCCTGCCGCCGACGGCGGCCTTCCGCCAGGAGGGCTGGTGCCTCTGGGATCCCTGCGTCGTGCGCGGCGACGACGGCCTCTTCCACCTTCTCTACTCCCGCTGGCCTGCGGCGCTCGGCTTCGACGCATGGTGCACGCACGCGGAGATCGCGTGGGCGACGGCGACGAACGCCGCCGGGCCGTACGCATTTCGCAGCGTCGTCCTGCCGTCGCGCGGCGCGGCGTTCTGGGACGGCCACTCGGTCTACAACACGTGCGTCATCCGCGTCGGACCGAAGTACCACCTCTACTACACCGGCAACCGCGGCACGGCGGACTGGGCGCCGGACCGGCGGATCCCGGTGTCGTCGGAGGCCTGGTGGACGCAGCGCAACGCGCAGCGGATCGGCGTCGCCACGGCGGACCAACCCGGCGGACCGTGGGTGCGGTCCGACCGGCCGCTGATCGATGTCGGCCCCGGCTTCGGCCAGGGCATCGTCGCGGTGCCGAACGTTGCCGCCAAGCCGGGCGGCGGATTCAGGCTCTACTACAAGACGCTCGCCGAGGGCCCTGGCCGCTTCGGCGGCGGCGTGTTCCACTACGGCGCCGATTCGGACAGCCCGCTCGGCCCGTTCGTCCGCCATCCGGAGCCGATGGTCGACAAGAACCGCCTTCTCGGCGACGCGACGCAGCGCTTCAACTTCCACATTGACGACCACTTCGAGTGGATGGAGAACGGCCGCTGGTACGCGATCGTGAAGGACCACGACGCGCCGTTCCTGACACCGCACGGGCGCAGCCTGCTGCTCTTCGAGTCGCCCGACGGCCGTGCGTGGCGGCCCTCGCGGCACGCGCTGGTGAAGGACTTCACGATCGCATGGGCCGACGGCACACGGCAGGAGTTCGAGAGGCTTGAGATGCCGAAGCTGCTGGTCGAAGATGGCCGCCCGCGCCTGCTGAGCCTCGCGGCGAAGGCGCGGGGCGCGACGGAGTCGTTCCTGGTCCTGATTCCGCTTTCCGACGGGCAGGAGAGATGAACATGAAGAACCTCGCGGTTTCGCTCGTTCTTGCGGCTCTGGCCTTCGCGGCATCCGCCGCCGCGGAGAAGCCCAACGTGGTCATCATCCTTGCCGACGACGTCGGGTACGGGGACCTGTCCTGCTACGGGGCGGAGAAGATCCGCACGCCGAACCTGGACCGGCTCGCGGCGCAGGGGCGGCGGTTCACGAATGCCTACGCGCCGGGGTCGGTCTGCACGCCGACGCGCTATGCGCTCGTCACGGGACGGTTCTGCTGGCGCACGCACCTTCAGAAGGGCGTGGCCGGGTCCACCGAGCCGCTGATGATCGAGACGAACCGCCTGACGATCGGCTCGCTGGCGAAGGCGCACGGCTACCGCACCGCGGCGATCGGGAAGTGGCACCTCGGCTATGGCGCCGCGCCGAAGACCGATTGGAACGCGCCGCTCGTGCCGGGGCCGCTGGAGATCGGCTTCGACGTCCATTTCGCCGTCCCGAACAACCACAACGACGCCCTGCGCTGCTTCGTCGAGGGCCGGGAGGTGGCCGGACGGAAACCGGGCGTGCCGTTCGCGATGGTCAAGGGTCAGCCGATCCCGGCGGGCCTCGCGCAGCCGCGCGTCGACGACCTCGTGGAGGAAGCGCTGGCCGATCGCGCCGTCCGGTTCATCGACGAGTCGCACGCGTCGCCCTTCCTGCTCTACTTCGCGTCCGTCGTCGCGCACACGCACATCACGCCCGCCGCGAAGTTCCGCGGCACGAGCGGGGCGGGGCTCTACGGCGACTACATGCAGCAGCTCGATGCGGAGGTCGGCCGCGTCCTCGATGCGCTCGACCGCCACGGCATCGCGGACCGAACGCTCGTGCTCTTCAGCAGCGACAACGGCGGCGCGCTGGGCGACTTCACGAACGCCGGAGAGAACCTGAACCTGGCGGACGAGTCCGGCGACGTGCGCGCGCGGAGCCGCACGGCCAAGCGCGACGCGCGCGCGGCGGGCCACCGGACGAACGGCTCGCTGCGCGAGGGCAAGGGCAGCCCGTACGAGGGCGGGCACCGCGTGCCGTTCATCGCGCGATGGACGGGCCGCGTGCCGGCGGGGACGACGGGCGGCGAGACCGTGTGTCTCGGCGACGTGCTCGCGACGCTCGCGCGCATCCTCGGCGCGACGCTGCCGGAGGGGGCGGGCGAGGACTCGTTCGACATGCTGCCGGCGCTTCTGGGAGAGCCGTCCGCCGCGCCGATCCACCCGGCGCTGGTGCTGCACTCGGGCGGCGGGATCTACTCGGTCCGTTCGGCGTCGTGGAAGTTCATCGAGATGCCCGACGGGAAGAAGGCGAAGCCGGACGAACTCTACGACCTCGCCGCCGATCCCGGCGAGACGAACAACGTGGCCGCCGCGAACCCCGATGTTGTGAAACGTCTCGCGGCGGCGCTCGACAAGGCCCGCAAGGAGGGCCGCACGCGGCCCTGACTCGCGGCGCAGGAGGAGAAGACGATGAACCTGTCCATCGTGCGCAGCATCCGGCGGTGCCTCGCGGCGGCGGGACTGACGGCGGTCTGGCTCGCGCCGGCGCCGTCCGCGCCCGCCGCGGAGGCGCCCGCCGCAACGCCGCTGCAGGAGGAGTTCCTGCGCTGGAAGTTCGGGCTCTTCCTGCACTTCAACGTCGCGACCTTCAACAACCAGGAGTGGGCCAACGGCCACGAGGACCCGGCGACGTTCGCGCCGTCGCGGCTCGACTGCGGCCAGTGGGCCGACGCCGCGCGCGCGGCGGGGATGAAGTACGCCGTCCTGACGGTGAAGCACACCGGCGGATGGTGCCTGTGGGACAGCCGGCACACGGCGCACGACGCGACCGCGTTCAGGAACTTCAAGGACGGCAAGGGCGACGTCGTGCGCGAGTTCGTCGACGCCTTCCGCGCCCGCGGGCTCAAGGTCGGTCTCTACTACTGCATGCCCGGCACCTACACGGGCAAGTACGGCAACACGCTGCCCGAGGGCAAGCCGGACCTGCACGGCCTGCCGCCGGAGGCGGAGGGCGACTTCACCGGGTTCATCCGGAAGCAGTTCACCGAGCTTCTGACGGACTACGGGCCGATCGATCTGCTCTGGATCGACCAGTGGGGCAACAAGTACACCGGGAAGGACTGGCTGGCCATCAAGGATCACGCCAAGGCGCGCCAGCCGGACTGCATCGTGCTCGCCAACAACGCGCACGATTTCCGGCAGACGGACATCCTCGGCTTCGAGTTGCCGATCTTCCGGGGCAAGACCCTGGCGGAAGTTCTGCCCGCGACCAACACGGCGCCGACCGAGGTCTGCGACAAGCTCGGCCCCGGCTGGTTCTGGAGCGACCGGCGCGACGAATCGAAACTGATGCCCGCGGAGGAGGCCGTGGCGCGCCTGAGGCTCAGCAACGAGCGACGCGCGAACTACCTGCTCAACGTGCCCCCCGACAACACCGGCCGTCTGCCCGAGGCGTCCGTGCTGCGGCTGCAGGAGATCGGGCGGCTGCTCGGCGTGGCGGGAGCCAAGCCATGATGGCAGCCGCGCGGGTCATGGCCGCCGCCGCCCTTTCCTTCGCGGCGGCCGCCCGCGCCGACGTGCTCGTGGAGGCCGAGGCCTTCGCCGACACCGGCGGCTGGACGGTCGACCAGCAGAGCATGGACGCGATGGGCTCGCCCTATCTGCTGGCGCACGGGCTCGGCGTTCCGGTGGCGGACGCGACCACGTCGGTGGAGTTCCCGGCGGCGGGCGAGTACCGCGTCTGGGTCCGCACGCGCGATTGGACCGCGCCGTGGAAGACGCCCGACACGCCGCCGGCGATGAAGGCGGAAGGGACCCCGGGAATGTTCCGCCTCGCGGTCGACGGGATCGAACTCGCCGCCAAGTTCGGGACCGAAGGCGCCGCGTGGCACTGGCAGGACGGCGGGCTGGCGAAGATCGGTTCGAAGCGCGTCGCCCTCGCGCTGCGCGACCTCACGGGTTTCGCCGGCCGCTGCGACGCGATCCTGTTCCGCGCGAAGGACTCGCCCGCGCCCCCCGACGGCGGCCCGGACCTCGATCGCCTGCGCCGCGCGTTGTCGGGGTACCCGGCTGAACCGGCGGACGCGGGGACGTACGACCTCGTGGTCGCCGGCGGCGGCATGGCCGGCTGCTGTGCGGCGGTGGGCGCGGCTCGGCTCGGCTGCCGGGTCGCGCTGATCCAGGACCGCCCCGTGCTCGGCGGCAACAACAGCTCCGAGGTCCGCGTCGGCCTCTCGGGGCTGATCCACCAGGCGCCCTATCCGCGGCTCGGCGACCTCGTCGACGAGCTCGGCCCGGTCGGCCACTGGAACCTGTGGGAGGCGAAACGGGCGCCGGACGCGCCGCGCAGCCGGAGGATCCTGGAGGTTATCGCGGCGCATCCCGAGAAGAAGACCCACAACGCGGGGCCGGCGTCGAACTACGAGGACCGGCGCAAGATCGATGTCGTCCGTGCCGAGACGAACGTGACGCTCGTCCTCAACGCGCGCGTCAATGCCGTCGCCATGGAGAGCGGCCGCATCGCCTCGGTCGTCGCGCAGGACATCCGCACGGGCGAACGTCGCCGCTTCCGCGGCAGGCTCTACGCCGACTGCACCGGCGACGGCAACCTCGGCGCCCTCGCCGGCGCCGACTTCCGCGAGGGCCGCGAGTCGAAGGCGGAAACCGGCGAGGATCTCGCGCCGGAGGCCGGCGACAAGCTGGTGATGGGGACGTCCGTGCAGTGGTACGCGGACGAAGAGCCCGCGGCCTCGTCGTTCCCGGAGTGCCCGTGGGCGGTGCGGTTCGACGCGACGACCTGCATCCCCGCGACCCGCGGCGACTGGGACTGGGAGACCGGCGCGATGCGCGACCAGGTCGCCGAGATCGAGCGCATCCGCGACTACGCCCTCCGCGTCGTCTACGGCAACTGGGCGGTGCTCAAGAACGACCCCCGTTTCCGCGACACCTTCGCGCGGCGGCGGCTGGCGTGGGTCGCGTGCATCGGCGGCAAGCGGGAGTCGCGGCGGCTGCTGGGCGATGTGATCCTGTGCCAGCAGGACATCGTCGGGCGCCGGGAGTTCCCGGATGCGAGCGTCACCACGACCTGGACGATCGACCTCCACTACCCGAAGGCCGCGGCCTGCGCCTGCGAGGCGTTCCGGTCCGAGGCGCGGCACCTGGAGATCGAGCCGTACCCGATCCCGTACCGCTGCCTCTACTCCCGCAACGTCGGCAACCTCTTCATGGCCGGCCGCGACATCAGCGTCACGCACGTCGCGCTCGGCACGGTGCGCGTCATGCGCACCGGCGGCATGATGGGCGAGGTGGTCGGCATGGCCGCCTCGCTCTGCGCGAAGCACGGCACGACGCCCCGCGGCGTCTACGAGAAGCACCTCGACGCGCTGAAGGCCCTGATGACGCGCGGCGCCGGGCGGGAGGCGGCGCGATGAGGCCGTGGCTCCTGTGGGTCGGGTTTGCGATCCTGCCGCTCGCGGCGAGCCCCGGCGAGCCCCCCGCCCCGGCGGGACGCCCGCTGGTCGGCGCGATCCGCTGGGACGCGTGGCACCGCGTGCCCGCGGACGGCATCGCGTGGCCGGTGCGCGCGATGGAACGGTCGCTGGCCCCGGCGCGCTACCACCACCGGCTGCCGTTCTTCGCGACGGCCGTCGCCGACGGCGAAGTCCGGGTGAACGGGTACACGGCGGAGATCGTCGACCGGGAGATCGCCTTCGCGAAGGCCGGCGGGCTCGACTACTGGGCCTTCCTCCTCTACGCGACCAACGATCCGATGAGCCAGGCGCTGTCGCTCTACCTCGCGAGCCCGCGGCGGGCGGACGTCCGGTTCTGCGCCATCGCCGGCACCGCCACCCTCGAGCGGGAACCGTCGCGCCTCGTCGAACTGATGGGGCAGGCCTGCCACGTGAAGGTCGCGGGCGGGCGTCCGCTCCTCTTCGCGTTCCGCGTGACGGACGCCTCGGTCCGGGCGTGGGGCGGGCCGGAGAAGGCGCGGGCGAGATTCGACGCCCTGCGCGCGGCCGCCGTCGCCGCGGGCTGCGGCGATCCGTACCTCGTCGCGATGAACGACTCCGCGGCCGAGGGGCGCCGGATCGCGGGCGTCATCGGTGCCGACGCGATCGGCGACTACGCGGTCGCGGGGAACGGCGGGACGAACGGCACGCCGTACGCCGAGCTGGCCCGGACGGCGCGGCGGTTCTGGGAGGAAGCCGCCCGCGCGGGGGCCGCGCTCGTGCCGCTGGCGATGGCGGGCTGGGATCGCCGGCCGCGCGTCGAGCAGCCGGTGCCGTGGGAGACGTGGCAGAAGCCGGGCGACGGCCTCGACCGCTACTACGCGTCGCCGACGCCGGCCGAACTCGCGGCGCACGTCCGCGAGGCGTCGGACTGGGTGGACGCGCACCCGGACCGGTGCCCCGCCCGCGCCGTGCTGATCTACGCGTGGAACGAGCACGACGAGGGCGGATGGCTCTGCCCGACGCTCGGCGCCGACGGCAGGCCGGACACGTCGCGGCTCGACGCCCTCGCGGCCCTGCGCGCGCCGGACGCCGGCGCGCCCGTTGTCCAACCCTTGGAAGAGCGCAACGCGGGAGTTTCCAATGCCTGGAAGTAAGGCCCGTTTCGCGAACGGAACGCGGCTGGCGGTCGCACTGCTGGCCGCCGCGTCGTCGGCGTCGCCCGCGGTCCGCGCCGCGGTCGCGCCGGCGGCGACGGCGAGGCCGAACGTCATCGTGCTGCTGACCGACGACCAGGGCTACGGCGATCTCGCGTGCCACGGCAACCCGGTCGTCCGGACGCCGAACCTCGACCTCCTGCACGACGAGTCCGTGCGGTTCGCCAACTTCCACGTCGACAGCTACTGCAGCCCGACGCGCGCGGCGCTGATGACCGGCCGCTACGCGCACCGCGTGGGCGGGTGGGGGACGGTCTGCGGACGCAACATGCTCCGCGACGGCGAGGTGACGATGGCGGAGGTCTTCCGCCACAACGGCTATCGCACCGGCCATTTCGGCAAGTGGCACCTCGGCACGTGCGCTCCGTACCGGCCGATCGACCGCGGGTTCGACGAGTGGCTCGGCCACGGCGACGGCGGCACCGGCTGCACGACGGACTTCTGGGGCAACGACCGCGTGAACGACCGCTATCTCCGCAACGGCCGTTGGGAGGACCGGGCGCGTCCCGGCTACGAAACCGACGTGTTCTTCGACGCGTCCATGGAGTTCATCGGCGAGGACCGGCAGCGGCCGTTCTTCGTCTACCTCGCCACCTACGCGCCGCATTCGCCCTGCAGCCTGCCCGACCCGCAGTGGGCCGAAGCCTACCGCGGCCGCGTGCCCGCGGGCGTCGCGCACTTCTATGCCAGCATCGCCCGCGTCGACGAGAACCTCGGGCGGCTGCGTGCGTTCCTGCGCGACCGGAAGCTGGAGCGGGACACGGTCCTCGTCTACCTCACCGACAACGGCACCGCCGAGGGGGAGAAGGTCTTCAACGCCGGCATGCGCGGGAAGAAGGGGTCCCCGTACGACGGCGGCCACCGCGTGCCCTGCTTCCTCCGCTGGCCCGGGGGCGGATTCGACCGGCCGGTCACGGTCGACCGTCTCGCCGCGCACATCGACCTGCTGCCGACGCTGGTGGAGCTCTGCGCGCTGCGCCTTCCGGCCCCGGTGAAGTTCGACGGCGTGAGCCTGCGGCCGCTGCTCGCCGATCCGCGCGCGGCGTGGCCCGATCGCACGCTCGTGCTGGGCACGCCGCAGAACCAGGTCGCGGCGAACCCCACGCCGCCCCGGCACGGGGTGAACTGCTCGGTGATGACCGACCGCTGGCGGCTGGTGAACAACCGGGAGCTTCACGACCTCGCGGCCGATCCCGGCCAGCAGCGGGACGTCGCCGCCGAACGGCCGGGGGTCGTCTCCGAACTGCGCGCCGCGTACGAGCGCTACTGGACGGACGTCAGCGCGAACGACGAGGGCTGGCGCGGCCGGCCGGTCGTCGGCGCCGCGGACGGGGGCGACGTCGAACTGTGCGCGGAGGACTGGTATCCGACGCAGGGAAGCTGCCCGTGGAACCAGTCCGCCGTCGCCGGGGGCGGCGCGCTGTTCGGCCGCTGGCCGGTCCGGTTCGCCGCGGCAGGCACCTACCGCGTCGAGATCCGCCGCTGGCCGCGCGAGGTGGAGGCCCCGATGGCCGGCGTCCCCGCGGGCGGCGCGGCCGCGGACGCCCATCTGGCCGGCGGTCCGGTCGACGGCCTTCTCTACGGCGGCCGGCCGAGGGCGCTGCCCGTGGCGCGCGCCCGGCTGAGAATCGGCGACCGGATTCAGGAGGCGGCGGTCGGCGGGGCCGACACGGCGGCGGGGTTCTCGATCGAGGTCGGCGCCGGGCCGGCGGACGTCGAGGCGACCCTTCTCGACAAGGACGGCGCGCCGCTGTGCGGCGCCTTCTACGCAACCATCCGCGGGACGTCGCGTCCTTCGGAGAAGTGACCGCAACCAGGGGAAGCCATGAAATCCAACTTCTTTCCAATCCTTGGAACCCTGCTCGCGCTGGCCTTCCAACCCCTGGAACCCGCGCGCGCGGCGGACCGGATGGAGCCGCTGGGGCTGCGCGAGGTGCGGGTGGGCGGCGAGATCGGGCGGCGCATCGCGGTCACGGTCACGAACAACCTGCTCAAGCTCGACCTCGACCGCGACTTCCTGCCCGAGTTCACGGCGGATCCGCGCACCGGGAAGTTCATCGGGCTCGGCATGCTGCTCGACTCGGCGGTGAAGCTGGCGGCGGCGACCGGCGACCCCGCGGCGGTGGCGGCGAAGCGGCGCCTCGTCGAGGGGATCCGCGCGGCACAGGAGGCGGACGGCTACATCGGGACGTTCGCGCCGAAGGATCGCGTCGTGAAGATCTGGGACGTCCACGAGATGGGCTACGTGATCCTCGGGCTGCTGGAGGACCACCGCCAGTTCGGCGAGGCGGCGTCGCTCGACGCGGCCCGGCGCGCGGCGGACGGGCTCGTGAAGGGCTGGTCGCGGCTGCCCGCCGACTGGGGCCGCGGGGAGGACGTCGCCCCGCACGTGGCGTTCACCGGGATCGAGCGGACAATGCTCGCGATGCACCGCGCGACCGGCGAGCGGTCGTACCTCGACTTCGCGGTGAAGACCCGCGCGCTGCCGGAATGGGATCTCGGCATCGTGGTCGGCCGCCGCGCCGGAATCGAGGGGCACGTCTACGCCTACATGGCGCGCTGCCTTGCGCAGCTCGAACTGCACCGGCTCCAGCCGGACGCGCGGCTGCTGCGGCCGGCGGACCGCGCGCTGGACTTCATGACGCGCCGCGACGGGCTGCTGGTCACCGGCAGCGCGGGGCAGTGCGAGATCTGGACGGACGACCAGGACGCGCGCGGCGACGTCGGCGAGACCTGCGCGCTGGCCTACCAGATCCGCGTGTGGGACAGCCTGCTGCGCCTGCGCGGCGACGCGCGCATGGGCGACCTGATGGAGCGGACGATCCACAACGCGCTCTTCGCGTCACAGTCGCCCGACGGCCGGCGGCTGCGCTACTTCGCGCCGCTGGAGGGGCCGCGGACCTACTGGAGCACGGACACCTACTGCTGCCCCTGCAATTTCCGGCGGATCGTCGCCGAGCTGCCGTCGATGGTCTTCTACCGGGCCGACGGCGGCCTCGTTGCGAACCTCTACGCGCCCGCAACGGCGACCGTTGCCGTGGCCGGCGGGGCGTCGGTCACGGTCCGCGAGGAGACGGACTACCCGAATTCCGGGAAGATCCGGCTGACGCTCGATCCACCGGCGCCCGCGTCGTTCCCGGTGCGATGCCGCATCCCCGCGTGGGCGGCGGGCGCGACGGTCGCGGTGAACGGGGCGCCTGCGGCCGGCGAGGTGAAGCCCGGCGCGTTTTTCGAGGTCCGCCGCGAGTGGAGGGCGGGCGACCGGATCGAGATCGACTTCCCGATGCGCTGGCGGCTGGTGAAGGGCCGCCAGCGGCAGGCCGGGCGGGTCGCGGTGATGCGCGGGCCGCAGGTCTTCTGCCTGAACCCGGCGCAGGACGCGGCGCTGGCGAAGCGCGACGGGGTCGAACTGGGCTACCTCGCGCTGGATCCGGCGTCACTCGGCGATCCCCTTCCGAGCGACGCGGTGCGCCCCGGCGGCATCGGCTGCCGCGTGACGGCCTGGAAGCCGGGCTTCGGGCTCTCGGCGAAGGCCGACCATGAGCTGACGCTGACGGAGTTCCCCGACCCGGAGGGACGCGCGACCTACTTCCGGCTTCGCGATTTCGCGGTCGCGGTCGACGACGAGCTGCTCGCGAGCCCGGGTGCGCGACCGTGAGCCGGAGGCGTCCCGGCGGCGGCTGCCGCGACAGGTGCCGTTTGCGCACCGCAAGGGCGGGGAAGAACGCGGGCAACCGGGTCCGGGGCTGTTCCGGCCGTCCCGGCTTCAAGGGCGACCAGAAAGGACTCTGAAATCATGAAGACCATGGCAGGCACCCTGGTGTTGGCGTCACTGGTTTCGCTGCACGCTGCGGAGTTCCACGTCGCGCCGACTGGCGACGACGCGAATCCCGGTACGAAGGCACGGCCGTTTGCCACCCTGGAACGGGCGCGGGACGCCGTCCGCGCGAATCGTGCTGCCGAGCCGCAGTCGGCGTGCCGGATCATCCTGGGCGCGGGCACCCATCGTTTCGAGCGAACACTGGTGCTCGACCTCCGCGACGGTGCGGTCGAAATCACCGCCGCAGCCAACGAGAGACCGGTCCTCAGCGGCGCCGCGCCGCTGCCGGGCGGGTGGCGACCCGCGCCGCACGATCTGGCGCGTTTGCCGGAGAAGGCGCGCGGTCGCGTCTGGGTCGCCGACGTGCCGGAGGAGTGGCCGGTGTTTCGCACCCTCTTTGAAGGCGACAAGCTGTTGCCGCGGGCACGCACGCGCGGGTTCCGGCAACTCAAGCAACCTCCCGCCGGCGGGCCGGCCATCACGCTGCAGCATCTCTACCTGCCGGCGGAAGCGGTGCAGGGCGTCGCCGATTTCGCCGGGGCGGAGATGGTTGTCGTGCCCGTCTTCCCGTGGGTGATGAACATCCTGCCGATGTCCGAGGTGAATCGGTCCACCGGCCTGGTGCGCACGGCGGTGCCGGCAACCTACACGTTGAGCCAGCCGAACTTCGCCAACTTTCCGGACGGCACCGTCTGGATCGAGAACGTGCCGGAGGCGCTCGACGAACCGGGGGAGTGGGTGCTGGATGCGAACGCCCGCACGCTCTACCTCTGGCCGCGCGACGGCAGGAAGCCCGGCGACGACCTTGTGGCGCCGCGCCTGACCGAACTCATCCGCGTGGAAGGGAAGATCGATTACGACGGCCCGACGGACACGCCGGTGCGCGACGTGGTCTTCCGCGGACTCACGTTCACGCAGGGCGACCGCTGGCCGTGGGAGCCGGCCAAGACGGGCTGGGGATTGCAGCATGACTGGGAGATGTTCGACCGTCCAACGGCCATGCTCCGTTTTCGCGGAGCCGAATCCTGCCGGGTCGAGGACTGCCGGTTCGTCAATAGCGGGTCGGCCGGCGTGCGATTGGATCTGCATTGCCAGAAAATCTCCGTCACGCGGTGCGAACTGGCGCAACTCGGCGGCGCCGGCGTGTTGCTGGCCGGCTACGGCATGGGCACCAAGGACGCGAACCGCGACAATGCCGTCACCGACTGCCATGTGCACCACGTCGGCCGGCTGCTCTGGCACTCGGCGGGAATCTGGGCCTGGCAGAGCGGCCACAACCGGATCGAGCACAACCACGTCCATCACACGCCCTACACCGGAATCCTCGCGACGGGCCGGACCATTCCGGACCGCCAAGGCAAGGCCGAATGCAGCCGCACCGTGCGCTGGAGCGAGGCCGACCCGGTGTTGGGCAAGGAACGCCCCGACTGGCAACGGCGCGAGCCGCTCATGCACGCCCGCGAGAATCTCATCGCCCATAACGACCTGCATCACTGCATGGAAATCATGGGCGACGGCAACGCCATCTACGTCTCCGGAGCGGGCAGGAACAACCGCGTGCTGAACAACTTCATTCACGACATCCCGTCGCAGAACATCAACGCCAGCATCCGCTGCGACGACGACCAGCACGAGACCGTCATCGAGAACAACGTCATTACGCGGGTTTGCGGCGAAGGCATCATCTGGAAGGGCAGGAACACGATCCGCAACAACATCCTCCACGACATCCGCGACACGACGCCCGACGGCAAGCCCTGCGTCCACACGCGCGGCTACTTCGTGATGCCGTCGTCGCCGGTGGATGGTTCGATCGTCGAGCGGAACCTTGTCGTCTCGCGAACTGCCGGGCAGACACTGCTGTCCGAGCGCACAAAGCCGGTCGCCAAGAAACCCCAGTTGACGGCGCCCGCGGTGCTGCGGACCTGCAAGGCCGACAACAATCTCTACTTCAACACCGCCGAACCCGGCTGGGGCCGGAGGCATCTCGACGCCCAGCGCCCCTTCGGCATCGAACAGCACAGCGTCGAAGCCGATCCGCAGTTCCGCAACCCCGCACAGGACGACTTCCATCTCCCGCCCGATTCGCCCGCGCTCAAACTCGGCTTTCAGCCCATCGACATCTCCGCCGTCGGCCCGCGAAAGTGACCGGAAAGCAAACGATGAAACCCGCCCTCACCCTCCTCACCGCCCTGCTGCTCGCGCCGCTGGCCGCGCTGCATGCCGCTGACAAACCTGCGAAACCAAACCCCGACCAGTTCGCAGGCGTTGATCCCGACGACGGCACGGCGCCGCGACCTGAGAAGACGGTCCCGCCGCGTCTGATTCCGAATCCGAACAGCACCGAGGATTATGCCCGTGCGCAACGCACCTGCTCCGGCGTGCCGAGCCTCGCTGTCTCGCGCGGTGGACGACTTTGGGCGGCTTGGTTCTCCGGCACGACACCCGGCGAGATCATCGAGCGCTGCCCGCACGCCTACGTCGTAGTCAGCACGAGCGGCGACGGCGGGAAGACGTGGAAGGAAGTGCTCGCGATTGATCCCGATGGCGCGGGGCCGCTCAAAGCCTATGACCCGCATCCGTGGATCGATCCCGACGGGAAACTGTGGGTCTTTTTCACGCTGCCCTTTCCCCTGCACAAGCACGCTTGGGCCATCACGGCCGAAGACGGCGATCAAGAAAGCCCCGTGTGGTCGCCGCCGCGTCCTGTCTTCGAGGGCGTGCTGCTCAACCGCCCCACCGTGCTTGCCAACGGCGACTGGTTGTTCCCCACCTATGCCCGGCGACCGCAAAACATGGGCGCGATACTTTCGCACGTCTCCCGCGACCAAGGCCGCACCTTCGCCGTGAGAGGACGAATCGAAGCCAGCTGGGACCTCAGCCCGTCCGAGCCGATGGCGGTGGAGCGCAAGGACGGCTCGCTCTGGATGCTCGTTCGCACCACGAAGGGCATCGGCGAAAGCGTCTCCAACGATGGCGGCACGACGTGGAGCCCGCTGAAGGTTCCCGCCATCCAGCACACCTCGTCGCGCTTCTACATCGGCAGGCTGCAATCGGGAAATCTGCTGCTCGTGAAGCACCTCCGCATCGACGAAGACCCGCTGTCCGCCGGCAAAGGCAAACAGCGCCGCGAACTCACCGCCTTCCTCTCCAAAGACGACGGCAAAACCTGGACCGGCGGCCTCGTCATCGACGAACGCGTCGGCTGCTCCTACCCCGACATCCAGCAAACGCCCGACGGCACCCTCTACATGATCTGGGACTTCATGCGCTCCCGCGATCAGGACATCCTCATGACCACCTTCCGCGAAGAGGACGTGCTCGCCGCCAATGACGAAGCCGCCGCCCGCGTGAAGGCGAATCGCAAGCTCGTGAGCAAAGGAGGAGCACTTTGAACATGAAACCCACGCTCACCCTCCTCACCGCCCTGCTGCTCGCGCCGCTGGCCGCGCTCCACGCTGCTGAAGCAGTCACGAACACGGTCGGCATGAAGCTCGTGCGCATTGAGCCGGGGACGTTCACGATGGGCCAGGACGGGCCGCCGCTCTCGGGGAACGACAAAATGGACACGCATCACACCGAGTTTCGTTGCGCGGATTGGGATGAGAAGCCGGCGCATCGCGTCACTCTCATGCAGCCGTTTCACATGAGCGTCACCGAGGTCACGCTGGGACAGTTCCGGCAGTTCATGCCTGATTTCCGCAAGGGCAAAGCCGTGGACGATGAGGCGGTGAGCGGAGTCACCTGGACGCAAGCCACCGCGTTCTGCGAGTGGCTGTCGAAGAAGGAAGGCAGGACCTATCGCCTGCCGACCGAGGCGGAGTGGGAGTATGCCTGCCGTGCGGGCACGACGTCGATCTTCCACACGGGCGAGAGCTTGCCCGCAGGACATCAGAAGTGGTTTGGCGAACAGGGACGGCGCAGTCTGTATTTCCCGGACGGCAAGTTCCCGCCCGAATATGCGTGGCAGGACGGCGCGTCGTCGCCGCGCGTGGGACAGACGACGTCCAATGCGTGGGGGCTGCATGACATGCACGGCAATGTGGCCGAGTGGTGCCTCGACTGGTATGGCCCGTATGAGAGCGGCGATCAAACCGATCCGCTGGGCCGCAGCGAGGGCGATTTCCGCGTGTTCCGCAGTGGCGGGCATTCCATGCTCGCGCAGTTGGTGCGGTCAGCAAACCGTGGCGGCTGGGTTCCGGATTCGTCGCTGCCGTGGGTCGGTTTCCGCGTCGTGCTCGGCGAGATGCCGAAAGGAAAAACTTTGCCGCCTGCGCCCGCGCCGCTCAACGCGCGAGATGTCAGCCGGCAAGCGGCGAAGATCGTGCCGCAG
>VGWF01000096.1 GCA_016873715.1 Lentisphaerota bacterium
GTCGCGCCGGACAGAATCAGCACTGCCGAACCCGGTTCGGGGATGGCGACGAACTCGGCGACGACGAACGACGCCTGATGGATCCTCCGCCTGCCTCCGTCTCCGGCCGTCGGTGCGCCCGGGAATCCCGCCGGCGCGGATACCAAGCGACGCCGCGGCCGGCTTGGGCACAAGCGGAAACCCGCTTCTGCCGGAGCCGGCGCTTTGCCGTTGCGCGGGGACGGGGGATCGATAGGATGGCGCCATGAGGCCGGCATCTCCTTCGCGCGCCGCGGTTCGCGCATGATCGGACTCCTCGCCTGGTGCGGGCGCGGGGAGGCCCCCGCCGCGTTCGGCGCGGCCGTGCGGGCCATGCGGGAGGACGCCGCGTGGACGGTCACCGACGACGCCCGGCCGGGCGTCCGCGTCGCAACGGTGGGCCCCCCGGTCTCGGCGTCCCGGATCGACGATCCCGCCTCCGGGGCCCGGCTCCGGATCGACGGGGCCGCCTGCCGCTGGGACGGCCGCCCGCTGGACGGCGCCGACGCCTTCCGCGTCGCGTCGGAGTCCTGCGCCGGTCACTTCGTCGCCGTCCTGCACCGCCCCGATCGCGACGGCCTCGAGGTCGTCACCGACCCGTGGGGCACGCGGGTGCTTTACCAGGTCCGCGCGGACGACGGCTGGCTTCTCGTCTCGGACCTCGACGCCGCGTTCGCCGCCGGACTGTGCCGGCGCCGGATGGACGCGGGCTACGTCAGCACGCTCCTCCGCTTCAACAAGTGCCGCCTCGGCGACCGCACCCTGCTCGACGGCGTCGAGGTCGTGCCGCCCGGCAGCCTCGTCCGCTACCGGCCCGACGGCCGGCGCGACGTCCGTCCGCTGCCGCCGCCCGGGATCGAGCCGGAGATGCGCGACGAGGCGGAGTGGGTGGACCGTCTCGTCCCCCTCGTCCGCGCCGCCGTCGCCCGGAGCCTTGCGCGCGTCCCGCGCGCCGCCCTTGCGCTGAGCGGGGGGCTCGACTCGCGGCTCCTGCTGGCGGCGATGGAGCCCGGCCGGCGGCGCGAGGTGGCGCTGTTCTCCGCCGGCAATCCGCGCAGCCAGGAGGTCACGCTGGCCGTCGAGACCGCCCGCGTCGCGGGCTGCGACTGCGAGGTCGTCCCGCTCGGTCCGGCCGACTTCATCCGGAACGAGGCGCTCTCGAGGCGGCGCAACGAGGAGTTCGACATCTTCGTCCAGGGCGCGGCCGGCGCCATGCACCGCCGCGCCGCGGAGCGGGCCGACGGGCTGATGACGGGATGGGACGTCGACGTCGAGCTGCGCGGCACCTACACGTCGCCCGCCACGGCGGCGATGACCTCGCCCGACGACGTCCGCGCGCTGATCGCGAAGAAGTGGGGGCTGTGTTCGCCGGACGACCTCGCCGCGCTCCTGCGGCCGGAGTTCCTTGCCGCGGCGCCGGATCCCACGCCGGGGCTGCTCGACGAGTGCCTGCGCGCCGCCGCCGCCCCGACGCCGGAGGGCACCTACCTCCGGTTCATCCAGTCGTTCGAGAAGCGGCGGCTCCTGATGCTGCGCGCGCGCATGATCCGCGGGCACCTCGAGACGCTGCTGCCCTTCTACGACCCGCCCCTGCAGCTCGCGATGCGCTCCATCCCCGAGGATCGCAAGCGCGGCAACCGCCTGTTCCGCGCGCTGCTGATGCGCCTCGATCCCGCGCTCGCCGCCGTGCCCTACCAGCGCACGATGCGCCCCGCCACCGCGCCGCTCGCGGAGTGGGAGGCCGGGGCGCGCGAGGAGGCGGAGAAGGAACGGACGCTGCGCGCCGCCTGGCTCGGCCACCGCACCGGGGTCTCCTACGAGCGCCACTTCAGCAACTTCGACGAGTGGCTGCTCGCCGATCCGGACTGGGATGCGGCCGCCGGCCGGCTGTTGCTGGACGCGGACTCCGCGTTCGTGCGGGAGGTGGTCCGCCCCGACGTCGTCCGCTCCTGGGTCGCGGAGCACCGCAGTGGCGCGCGCAACCACATGTCGCGGCTCGTCTACCTGATGTCGCTGGCGTCCTACTGGAACGCCGCCTGACGGCGGACGGCGCGCGGCCGCGACCGGCGGCCGCGGTCACGGCAGGCCATGGCCCTGGGGCCGACGCCCGCGGCCGCGACGGGTCGTCCCGGCCGGGCGTGCGCCCGTGTGCGGCCTACTTCTTCGGCGGGGCGGCTTCGCGGACGACGGCGCCGAGCTCGTCGTGCAGCACCAGCACCGCGAGGCGCGCGGCGTCGTCGAGCTCGTTGGTGTTGACCGACGCGTAGTCGAAGCGGCCGCGCAGGTCGGTGTAGCCGTCCTTGAAGAACTTCACCTCGCCGCCCTTCGTGCGCAGGTAGGCCTTCACGTAGGCGCCGGCGACCGGCTTGAGCGTGTCGGCGTGCGTCACGACGACCTGGCCGTAGGCTTCGACCATCTGCACCTTGAGCGTGTTGGCATAGTAGGCCTGCGTCTTCCGCACGCCGCCGCCGAGCGCCTCGACCATCACGTTCTTCGCCTTGAACTGCGCGGGCAGGTCGACCGTCGTCGAGTCCTTCCCCGCCGCGAGCGCGACCGGCTGCGCGAGCACCGGCCGGATGTAGGAGAACTGCGCCGACCCCTCCTGCAGGAACGGGCTGCGCGAGAAGAGCAGCTCGATGTCCATCGGGTAGAAGTTCAGCGTCACGGTCTTCAGGTTGCGGTGGTCGAGGCGGATCCTGCCGCCCTCGACGAGCAGTTCCAGCGCGGGCTCGGTGGCGGCCAGCGCGCCCTGGGCCTGGTCGCGGTTCTCGGCGTCCGCCGCCGTGGCGGCCGCGCCGGCGGCCTCGTCGAGCTGCGCGAGGACTTGGGCAAAGCGGCTGCGCCAGCGGTCGACCGACTCCTCCGCGCGCGCCTTGGCGATCGCCCGGGCGCCGTCGAGGTCGCCGCGGTAGAACGCGAGGTGGGCGGCAAGGTAGTCGCACTGGATCTGCTCCGGCACCGCCTTGCGGTCGACCTTCGCGAACCATTCGATCGCCTCGGCGACCCGGTCCTGCAGCGTCATGTAGTAGGCCACGGCCAGCTCGTCGACGTCCGCCAGCGCCGGCTTGTACGAGAGGACCTTCATCTGCCGCTGGTACTGCTCGCGGAACCGGTTGTTGAGGATCTTGCGCTTCTCGCCGACCGCGTGGGCGCGCGGGTTGACCAGCGGGGAGTACTCGAGGTGCTGGTAGTCCAGCCGCTCGACGGGTTCGAGGACGAGCAGGGGCGAGACGAGGAGCAGGCCGCAGCGGTCCGCGAACGGCGAGTGCGCCAGGTAGGCCTTCAGCGCCGCGGCGTCGTTGTGCAGGAAGGCGTAGGACCACAGGACGTGGTCGTAGACATGGCGCGACGCGAGCAGGTCGACCGCGGGCCGGAAGAAGGCGGCCTCCTTCATGCGCCACGCCATCTCGACGAGCTTCAGCCGGTGCAGGTTCGCCTCGCGCAGGAACGCCAGCACCTCCTCGGCGGTCCCGTTCTGCGACAGCCACGCCCACGACGTCTTGTCGACCTTCGTGAGCTGCGCGACGACGTTGAACGTGAACGGCGCCGCGCCGGCGACGACCTTGTCGTTGCGGGCGAGGGTGACCGGGTAGTGCGCGTAGCGGCCGACCGCCGGGAAGTAGAAGAAGTACTCGACCGTCTCGGTGCCGTGCGGCTCGAGGTCGACGTGGACGCCGCGCGTCGGCAGGCCGCCGGCGACCGCGATCGCGCCGGCCGGGATCTGCAGCAGCACCTGCAGCTTCTGGCGGTTGCCGGTCGGGTTCGTCAGGACCACCTGAGCGCCGTAGACGGTGCCCGGGAGGAATTCCTCGGCGACGAACTTGTCGAACTGCTCGTTGCCCTCGTGGCGGTAGCGGTCGTCGGAGCGGAAGAAGTTCTGCGCGACGAGCACCCCGGCGGGTTCGTCCGACCGGGCCGCCTCGCGGATCTCGCGGTGGAAGACCACCAGCGGCGTCGCGGCGTCGAGGACGTAGGCGAGGCCGTCGAGCTTCTCCGCGTGCGCGCCGGCCTTGAAGGGCAGGTCGAGCACCGAGAGCGCGAACATCAGCTCGGTGAAGTTGCGGGTGGCCAGGACGAACGACCTGGACAGGAACGGCGTCTTCCCGTCGTGCGCCGCGTAGTCGGCCCAGAACGCGTTGACCGTGACCAGGTCCGCGAGCTGCTTCTCGATCGGCAGCTTGTAGTAGTTGTTCTCGGCCCATTCCTTGGTCTGGTCGAGCTTCTGGAAGAACCGCCGGGCGCTCTGGCGCTCGGCTTTCTCCTGGGCGAAGAAAGCAAGTTCCCCGAGCTTGGCCCTGTTGGCGCCCTCGGATTCGCGGTCGGACGCGGCGGCATCCATGCGGGCGAGCGCCCGGCGCGCGCGCATCTCCATCGGCTTGTCGGCGGCGGCGTCCACCACCAGGCCGTCCGCCTCGGCCAGCATGACCGCGCCGAAGGCGGCGGCGGGCGCGGGGGCGGACGGCGGCGGCGCGGCCGCCCGCGGCGCAGCGGCGGTCGGGACGGGATCACTGGTCGCCATGGACTTCAGCGCAACGGCCCCGCGCTCGACCTGCTTGCGGGCCTGCGTGGCGATCTCGTCGCGCACGCCGCCCTCGGACTCCAGGGCGCCGGCCTGCACGGCGGTGTCGAACCGGCGGCTGAAGTCCTCGACGTCCGGCGGGATCAGGTCGGCGCGTTCGCGGACGTCGCGGGCGACGGACGCCTCCTGTTCCGCGATGCGCCTGCCGAGGAGGATCTGCTCGACGGCGTTGAGCCGGGCGAAGCGCCACGGGTCGAGGAAGGGCTTCAGGTCGCCGCCCAGCAGCCAGAGGTCGAGGAAGGTCTTGTCCTTCTTGTTCTTCAGGTACGGCGCGACGACCGTCTTGAAGAACTCCGGATCCTTGCGCGAGAGGAAGAAGTTCAGCTCGTGGCAGGCGTGCTTCGAGTAGAGCGTCCGCTTCTCCGCCGCCGGAAGGTCCGGCCAGCCGGCGACGAAGGAGAACTCCTCCAGCGTCTTGTTCCCGGCGAGGGTGGAGAGCAGGCGGAAGGCCTTGGCGACGGTGTCGATCGTCTCGAACCGCGCGGTGGTCGCGTCGGCGATCGCGAGCTTTGCCTTGGCCTGGACGGGCGTCACGATCCGCTGCTCGGCGTAGGTCTTCGCCGGGTCGAGCGGCGTCACGAGGCGCAGTTCGCGGGTCTCGACGGGCGAGTCCTCCAGCGCGACGTTGCGCAGGACGGTGGCGGTCGGGTCGACCGCGACGATCCGCACGAACGGCCGCCCCGCCAGCGCCGCGCGCGGGATGGAGACCACGCCCTTCGCGTCGGGCTTCAGGTTGGCCAGCACCGCGGCCGGCGACTTCAGGAAGTCGAGGGAGGAGGATTGCTCGGGCGCCGGGCAGGCTACCCCCAGCGCTTCGGCGGCTTGCGCGCCGGCCGCGCCGCCCATGGCCCCGCTGCGTCCGGCGTACGCGCCGCCGCCCTGGAGCGACTCGGCCTCGGTCTGCGTGTCGCGCAGCTCCCACGGGTTCAGCAGCAGGCCGGGCCGGTCGAGCATGTTGCCGGGGAACTTCTTCGCGGACTGGCGGTCGAGGATGTAGCGGTACTCGTCGCCGATGTCGCGGCCGGACTCGTAGAACGTGCGCGAGGCGGTCCACGGCTGCGCGCGCGGGCCGGGCATGCCGGAGAAGCCGAGGCTGGCGAAGACATCGTAGGCGGGCAGGTAGCGGGTGCCGAGGACGTGGACGCGCGTGAACGGGGAGGCGTTGGCCAGCCGCACCGCGACCGCGTCGGCGCCGGGCTCGACGGCGGCGATCTGCAGCGGCGCGAGCCGCGGCAGTTCCAGCGCGCGCCGCGGGGAGAAGGCGAAGCCGTCGCGCGCCTCGCCGCCGGTCACATGAACCTCGATCTCCCGGGCCTCGGGCTTCAGGTAGAGCGAGTAGTCGCCCGCGGGCAGGCCGCGCAGCTCGAGGAAGCCGTCCGCGACGGCGAGGGCCGCGCGCCAGTCCTTCACGAAGGCGCCGGAGCGGATCTCCAGCAGCGAGGCCTCCGCCGCGGCGTCCGCGCCGCCGGCCTCGGCGAGCGGGAGGCGGATGGCGTCGCCCGCGCGGCCGTGGAGGGCCGGCGGCCGGGCGCAGGCGCCGCGCGCGACGGGCCACGTGCGTTCCAAACCCGCGGGCTCGCGGACGCGGAACCACTCGAGGCCGTCCAGCGCGCCGAGCAGGGCGCGGCCCTGCGGGTCGGTCTTCAGCTCCGCGTTCACCTCGTCGCGGAACAGACGGTGCTTGAAGGTGCAGAAGAGCGGCTCGCCCGCGCGCGGCTCGCCGTTCTTGCCGCGGAGATCCACCGCGTAGCCGGCGGCGGTCTTCGTGACGTGGAGGTCCTGCACGGATTCGGCCTGGTCGATGCCGTTGAGGGCGAAGGAGGCGCTGTCGGCAAGGTCCTCCTTCTTGTTCCGGCTGACGTTCTGGACCCGCGCCTTGAGCGTCAGGGCGAGGCTGACGGTCTGCTCGGGCACCGCGAACTCGACCGTGGTCTCGGCGTCCTCGCGCAGCGCGACGGCGGGGATCTCCTTCTCGGTCGAGATGCCCTGCAGGTCCGTGGCGCTGATCGCGAGGCGGACCTCCTCCAGCAGCTTCAGGCTGACGGGCTGGCCGTTGACGCTGAGCACCGGGCGGAGCAGCGCGACCGCCTTCTCGCGGCGCAGGAGCGACTCGCGGTCGACGTAGAGCCCGGCGTGGAGGTTGTAGGATTCGGCGAGGTGCTCGAAGCGGACCGGCGAGGCGAAACCGCCCTGCTGGACGACGAGCGTCTCGGTCTTCGGCGCGGTGCTGAACGGGACGACGATGCGGCCGTCCTTGCCCGGCGCGAATTCGCGGCCGGCGAGCCACGCGCTGGCGTCGGGCACGCGGCGGCTGGCCTCGTCGAGGACCGTGAACGCATGGCCGGAGGCGGTGACCTCCTGCAGCACGCCGAGGCGGCCCTTCTGGACCAGCGCGCGGCTGCTCTTGCCGTTGCCGATCAGTTCGACGACCCACACGCCGCGGCGGTTGAGCTCGGGGAACTCGAAGGTGCGGGCGACGCGCCGCTCGGCGGCTTCCTTGTACTCGACGCGCTTCTCCGACGAGGCGACGAGGCCGTCGAGGTTGATCGCCAGGTTGAGCGGGTTGCCGGTCTCGCGGAAGAAGTTCAGCGTGTTGATCTCGTAGACCTTCACGAGCATGGCCGGGACGTTCTTGACGAACGCGGTCAGCTTCACGGGCGCGTCGGGGGCGATGGTGTCGGGGCTGTCCGGCGCGAAGTCGATGTCGACGCGCTCCTTCAGGCGGCGGAAATCCTCGGGGGAGAGCAGGGCGGACCACTGCTGCGGATCGCCGACGCCGTGGACGATCTTCGACTCGGCGAAGGTGCGCTTGAGGAAGTCGTCGCGGAGCCACGGCGTGAACTCGTCGAAGCCCGGCGCGTCGCGGAGGAGGTCGAGCAGGATCGCGCGGACGAGCGGCTCCTCGTTGGCGATCGGCGGAAGGGCGGCGATCTGGAAGTCGCGGTCGAGGCGGGCGAGGTGATCGCCGCGCGGCAGGTTCCGGCGGATCTCGTCGCGCAGGTACCAGACGTTGCGCGGCAGCTTGACGTACTCGAGGAACCGGGCGCGGTCGAGGACGCCCGCCTTCCGGTCGTGCATCAGGCGGTTGTAGAGGATGCAGGCCTTGAGCGAGTTGTGGACGGGGTCCAGCGTCTTCACGAAGGCCCAGGCGCGGTCGTAGAAGGCCTCGCGGACCGCGGGCTCGGTTTCGAGGTCGGCCTCGTCCTCGGGCGCGAGCCGGAGGAGGTAGGAGGTGACGAAGTTCGACTGGTTGCGCAGGTCGGGCTTCTTCTGCAGGAGTTCGTCCATCTGCGCCAGGGTCAGGCGGCGGTGGATCTCCATGGATCCGAAGCCGCGGCTTTCGCGGAAGGCGAGGTCGGCGACGATCCGGTCGACGAGGCCGGGGAGGTCGGGGCGCTGGAGGCGCGAGAGGAGGTTGCGGCGCTGTTCGTCGTTGATCGGCTGGCCGGCGGCGAGTTCGAGGCCGGCATCCTCGACCTTCTCCAGGCTGCTCCCGTCGGCGGCGAGGGCGCGTTTCATCAGTTCGCCGGTCGAGATGCGGGCGTTGTCGAACGCGGTCGGGGCGTCGCTGCGCCGCTCGCCGGTCTTGCGGGCGTGGGGGAAGGTCAGCTTGAGCTGGTCGCGGAGGTAGTCGAGGGACTTCTTCGGGTCCTTCCCGTAATCCAGAAGCGCCTGGCGATTGAGCAGCTCGCGGGCGGTGCCGACCGTGACGCCCTTGCGCTCGCGGATCCAGTCGTCCATGACCTTCCGGAACCGCTCGGCCTGGCCGAGGTTCTGGGCGTGGAGGGCGTGGTAATAGAAGTAGTCGTCCGTGCCCGGCACGAGTTCCTTCAGCGCCGCCTCGCGGTCGGGCGCGAGGCTGAAGGTTTCGATGTACCCGATCTCCTGCGCCGTCGCCGCGGCTGCCAGTCCGATCCCGAGAAGCGCCCCAAACCGGTTCTTCATGGCCCGATCCTCCGCATGGCGGACACCCCGCACCGGCCGACCGGCCTGCGCGTGCGTCCCGATTCCTCCCATCATACGCCTGCCACGGCAGGAATCTTCATCTTTTTGAGCATCGCAGACCCGCGGGACCGGCCCGGCGGGTGACAACCGGATGGGGACAGCCGAAGGGACCGGGCGGGGGTCCCTCTTCCGGTGCCATGCAGCCGCCCTCGTCCGTGGCGAGCCGCCGTGGCGATCCTCCGTCCGCCGGACATCCGACGACCGGGCGTCGCGGAACCCCGGCCCTGCGGAGCAGCCCTGTGCCCGCCAGGGGGGCCGCCGCCTGCTCCCGATGGACGGCGCAGCCGTCGACGCCTATGATCCGCGGAGGGCGCGGGGGCGCCGGAGGGCCGTGACGATGGGCATGAAGCCGAGGGAAAGGGTGCTGGCGGCACTGGACCGCCGGCCGGTGGACCGGCTGCCGGTCGACCTGTGGCACACGCCGGAGATCGGCGCGGCGCTGCGCGCGCACTGCGGGGTGACGACGGACCTCGACCTCTACCGCGCGCTCAAGCTCGACAAGATCGTCTGGGTCTTCATGGACTACCGCACCGACGTCGGCGAGCGCGCGGGCGCGCAGTCCGGCGCCGGGGCCGAGAGCGGAGGCAGCCGCACGATGTGGGGCGTTCCGCTCAAGGACGTCGAGGCCGGCGCGGCGCACTACGCCGAGTTCGGCGAGGCGCCGCTGGCGGGCTTCGACACGGCCGCGTCCCTCGACGACTACGCCTGGTGGCCGGCGGTCGACCGCTTCGACTACGACGGCGCCGTCGCGAAGGCGCGCGAGGCCGCGCCCGAGTTCGCCGTGATCGGCCCGTGGGTCTCGTTCTTCGAGATCTACTGCCAGATGCGCGGGCTCGAGCAGTCGATGATCGACCTCGCGCTCGACCCGGACTACGTGGACGCCGTCCTCGACCGCATCGAGGCGATCCAGACGGAGATGATGAAGCGCTTCTTCGCCCGCGTGAAGGGCGCGCTCGACCTGGTCTTCATCAGCGACGACATCGCCGGCCAGACGAACCTGATCATGAGCCCGGAGATGTGGGCGCGGCACCTGCAGCCGCGCATGCGCCGCTGGTGCGACCTGGTCCACGCCCACGGCCTGCGCGTCTTCTACCACACCGACGGCGCGGCCCGGCAGCTGCTGCGGCCGATCGTCGACTGCGGCATCGACGTGCTCAACCCCATCCAGCATGCGTGTCCCGGCATGGACCTCGCCGAACTCAAGGCGGAGTTCGGGCGCGAGGTGATCTTCCACGGCGCGGTCGACAACCAGAGCGTGCTGCCGTTCGGCTCGCCCGCCGACGTGCGCGCCGAGACGCGCCGGTGTCTCGAGACGCTCGGCGCGGGGCGCGAGGGCTTCATCTGCTGCTCCTGCCACAACGTCCAGGCCGGCACGCCGGTCGAGAACGTCCTCGCGATGATCGAGACCGTGCAGCGGTCGTGAGGGCCCGCGCGCGGGGCGGGGGGGAGCATCGCCGGGTCCGCCTGGCGTCGGGGATCCCTCGAACGGGAGGCCCGGGCGAGGCTCTTCGTCATCGTTGCGCATGGGGTCGATTTCGCCGGTGGACCGCCGCGTGCCGGTTGCCTATGATGGCCGGCGAAGTCGGAGGCACCATGAGCATGGTTCAGCGCGGATGGGTCCTCGGGGCTGCCGTCCTGGCGGCGGGCGTTGCGGGCATCCTCCCGGCCGCCGCGGCGCCGGGGCGGCCCGGCTCCAAGGAATCGACCAATGCCCTTCCCTCGTTCGCCGACGGTCCGGCGAAGCGGAAGAGTGTCGTCTACACGAATGACGTGTACGAAGCGTGGCTGTCGCCGAACGGCTACCTCAGCGTCACGCTGCAGAAGGGCGGGAAGCCGGCGGGACCCACGTTCCGGCTCTTCAACGCGACGTTCTGGGGCCGCGACGTCAAGGGAGGCTACGTCTTCAAGGACGAGCCGGAGATCATGGAGCCCGAATCCGCGATGCCGGCCCTCCAGCCGAAGGAGCCCGTGAAGTTCTCGTTCGGGATGGAGAAGGACGCGAAGGGATCGGTCGAGTTCGTCTTCGGCCCGTCGTCGATCTCGGTCGACGTGAAGTTCCGGCCGACCGCCTCGGGGGAGATCTCCACGCTGCGTCCGTCGGCGTATTTCCTCAACCTGCCGGGCCTCAAGACCGGCGCGGTCGACACGAACGTCGACGTCGCGGCCGTCTGCGAGGGCAAGGTGGTCGTGATGATGCCCGATCCGAAGACCACGACGACGCTGGGGTTCGCCGAGGAGGCCGGCCGGCCCGCTCCGTGCCCCGAGTGGGTCGTTCGCGGCCTCTGGGACGGCTATCTCGTGCGCGGGAAGGTGGATTCCAAGAGCGACACCTACCAGTTCTGGCAATACGGCGGCACGATCCCCGCGAACGGCTTCGGTTTCCATTACAACCTCTCCAAGACGCTGAACTCGCGGAAGGTCTCCTTCCATTTCGAGGATCCCAACGCCCCCGCCGTGCCGCCGGGCCCCGCGACGCGCGTCCCGGGCCCCGTGCGGGGCCGCCGGCCGTGAGGTCGCCCCGGGTCGCGGGGGGCGGGAGGGTCGCGCGCCGCGCGACCGTTCGCGGCGCGCGTGCGAAGGCGGGCGCGACCGCGGTCGCCCGGAGTGCGGCCCGCCCGGGGCTGCGGCCCTCCGCGATGGCTGTCCTCCTCGCCGCCGCCGCCTTCGCCGCCCCCGCCCGGCCGCCGAACATCCTCTTCCTGATCGCCGACGACCTCGGCTGGGGCGACACGGGGTGCTACGGCGCGACGAAGATCCGGACCCCGCGCATCGACCGGCTGGCCGCCGAGGGGGTCCGCTTCACCGACGCGCACTCCACCGGCGCGGTGTGCAACCCGTCGCGCTACTCGATCCTGAGCGGCACGCACCTGTGCCACGCGAAGCGGCGGAACGACTACTCGCTCTACTTCCACGAGGGGCAGGTGACGCTGCCCGCGCTGCTCAAGTCCGCGGGCTACCGCACCGCCGCGCTGGGCAAGTGGCACAACGGCTTCGGGCGCGACGGCGATCCGGATTGGAATGCCGAACTGCGGCCGGGGCCGATGGAGATCGGGTTCGACTCGTTCTTCGGCACGCCGAAGACGCACAACGAGCCGCCGCTGGTCTATGTCGACGGGCACCGCATCGTCGGCCTCGACCCGGCGGACCCGATCCGCATCGACAAGACGAAGGGTCCGCACGGTGAGATGCTCGGCGGCGCCAGGGCGGCGGCGGCGCGGCCGGGCGACCGCATCGACTTCGTCATGGCGGAGAAGGCCGCGGCGTTTCTCGCGGCGCAGCCGACGGACCGGCCGTTCTTCCTCTACGTCGCCTTCGCCGCGCCGCACGTGCCGATCAACCCGGCGCCGGAGTTCCGCGGCACGAGCGGGGTCGGGCTCTACGGCGACTTCATCCAGCAGCTCGACCACTGCACGGGCATCGTGCTCGACGCGCTGGAGAAGGCCGGCTTGGCGCAAGACACGTTCGTCGTCTTCACGAGCGACAACGGAGCCGTCGTCACGCGCGAGGCGGTCGAGGCCGGCCACCGGACCAACGCCTCGCTGCTGGGCCAGAAGACCGATGCGTGGGAGGGCGGCCACCGCGTGCCGTTCATCGCCCGCTGGCCCGGCCGCATCCCCGCCGGCAGCGAGCGCAAGGCCCTGTTCACGCAGGTGGACCTGATGGCGACGTTCGCCGAGGCCGCCGGGATCGCCCTGCCCGCGGGCGCGTCGCCCGACGGCGCGAGCGACCTGGCCGCGTTCCTCGATCCCGCCGGGGCGCCGGCGGAGCGGCGCGAGACGATCTTCCTCGGCACCGGCGGCACCGCGCTGCGGCAGGACGAGTGGATCTACCTGCCCAAGCAGGGATCGTGCGGCATGACGGTCCAGGTGCCCGAGGGCAAGCCGTGGGGCCTGCCGTGGCCGAAGATGGGCCAGTCCACCGGCGACATTGGTCCCGACGGACGCCCGCTTCCCGGCGCGCCCGCCGCGCAGCTCTACAACCTCGCCTCGGATCGGAACCAGACGACGAACGTCATCTCCGCCCATCCCGGCCGCGCAGCGGCGATGGAGAAGCGGCTGAAAGAGATCATCCGGCCGGGATCCGGGGGTGGGGGGCAGACAGGAGTGCCCGCCCCACGGAGCGCGCCGGCGGCGGCAGTGGGGCAGGCCCACCTGCCTGCACCGCTGAAGGTCCAGGACGGCCGGTTCGTGCGCGACGGCCGGCCGTACCGAGGGGTGGGGGTCAACTACTTCGACCTGTTCATCCGCGTGCTGAATGCCCCTACGAACACCGAGAGCCTCGCCGGTCTCAAGGCTCTCGGCGAGAGCGGCATTCCGTTCGCACGCTTCTCGCTGGGCTACGGCACGAAGGACCTGAAGCGGTACTTCGACGATCCGGCGGCGTACCTCGCAGCCCTCGACACCGTCGTGCGCTGCGCCGAGACGAACCGCGTCGGGCTCATCCCTTCGATGTTCTGGACCTTCAAGGAGTTCCCCGACCTTGCCGGCGAGCCGCGCGACCAGTGGGGCAACCCGGACAGCGAAACGCACCGCCGGATGCGGCGGCTCGTCGCGGACGTCGTCCAACGCTACCGCGCCTCGCCCGCGATTTGGGGCTGGGAACTCGGCAACGAGCCCAATCTCGCCGCCGACCTGCCCAACGCCGCGCAGTTCCGCAAGAAGGGCGGGACGGAGCGCGACGACGTCCGGTCGAAGGACATGGTCGTCATGCTCGCCGGGTTCGCGAAGGAGGTCCGCCGTCACGATCCGGAGCGGCCGGTCTTCGCGGGCCACTCGCACCCGCGCGCGTCGGCCTGGCACAACACCGCCGAGAACAGCTGGAAGCCTGACTCGCGCGAGCAGACGCTCGAGATCATCCGGCGCGACAACCCGGAGCCGCTCGACACCCACAGCCTGCACGTCTACGCAACGCACGACGTGACGAAGGAACTCGCCGGGTGGGCGACGAACCACGTCGACTACCTCGGCCCGGTCGTCGCCCAGGCCCGCGCGTTGAAGCGGCCGGTCTGGATCGGCGAGTTCGGCCTTCCGTACAAGGGCGACGAGGAGGAGATCCGGGCGAAGTTCGTCGGCTTGATCGACGCGATGGAGAGGACCGGCGTCGACCTCGCGGCCGTGTGGGTCTTCGACCTTGCGAACCAGCCGGACTGGACGCTGACGTTCGGCGGCCCGCGCGCGGGGCTCCTGCGCCTCGTCGCGGAGGCGAACCGGCGATGGAACGAGGCCGCGGGGGCGTCGCGATGAGGAAGCCGGCATGAGGATCCCGGTCCCGCGGCGGGTGGCGGCGATCGTCCTCGCCGGCGCGATGCCGGCGGCGGCGGAGCCCGCGCGCGTCTCCTTCTCGCTCCACAGCGACGGGGGGTGGACGAACTGGACGGTGAAGTGGACCGCGCCGGTGGCGGAACGCAACGCCTTCCGTGACGCCGTCAGCGACGAGGCCCGCGCGGAACTCGGCGTGGCGGCGCTGAAACGCCAGGAGGCGGGGGGCGATCGCCCCAGCGCCTTCGAACTCGGGTATCTCCACCTGTTCGGCATCGGCATGACGCAGAATCTCGCCGAGGCGGAGGCGCGGCTGCGCATCGGCCCCGGGCTCGGCCGTCCCGAGGGTCTCCACTGGATGGCCTCGTATCTGAGCGAGTCCCGGCCCGGCGTGTCCCGCGATCTCCCCCGCGCGGGCGCCCTGGCCCTCGCCGCCCTCGAGGCGGGCCACAAGCCGGCCGTGTCGCTGGGCCTCTGGCTGGCGAAACTCCGCGAGCGGCCCGCGCTGCGGTGGGTGGCACGCCGGCTGATCGATGAACGGCTTCTCCCGGCGGATCTCGCCGAACGCATCCTGCGCCAGGCCGTGAAGCTGGAGCCGGGCAATGCGGACGCCCTCATGGAGCTGGCGGATGCCCGCATGGAGGCCCGCGACCATGCGGAGGCCTGGCGGCTGGCGACGCGCGTGCTCGCGCTGCCCGACGTGCCGGCGAAGACGCGCGCGATGGCGCGGCTGATCCGTGTCTCGACGGCGCAGAAGGCCGGACGGGTTGCCGAACTCGGCCGGGACGACGTGCGCGAGATCGCGGCGATGCTGCCCCGGCGCGCCGCGCGGATCGCGGGCATCGTGGCCGCCGTGATCGGGATGCTCCTCGCCGCCGGACTGCTCGCGCTGTGGGCCTTCCTGACGCGCCGTCGCGGCGCGCGCGGACCGGGCTGGTTCCTCACGGGCGGGTGGGTCGGATTCCACGCCCTGATCTTCGGGGTCGGGATCCTTCACCCGGCGGGTGCGGCGATCACGGGCTTGATGCTTGCCGTCGCGATCCTCCTGGCCATGCATCCCGCGGTCCGCCTCCGCCTCTTCCCTCCGCTCCGCTTCGCGTCGTTCGCCGGGGCGGCGCGCCCGATCCTCGGCCTCGCGGCGGGGCTCGCGCTCGTCTTCGCGTTCAACCTGGCCTACGAGCAGGTCTACACGCGGTGGACGGGCCGGCCGCCGGATCTCCAGCTGGTCGCGGTGTTCCTGCGCGCGGACACGGCGGCGGACATGATCCTGCTCCTCGCCGGCGTGGCGGTGTTTGTTCCGATCGTCGAGGAGACGGCGTTCCGCGGGTTCCTGACCGACTGGCTGGCGCGTCGCCTTCGCCCGTGGATGGCGGTCCTGATCTCCGCCGCGCTCTTCGGCGTCATCCACGGGTTCACCGCCGCGCTTCCGGTCGCAGGGATCGGCCTCGTGTGCGGCTGGTTGCGCCTCCGGACCGGCGGCCTCTGGCTGCCGGTCGTCTTGCACGGCTTGATCAACGGAATTGCGATCTTCATGCTGTGATGCGGATCCTCACGGAGACCGAGACATGAACGCGTGGTGCCCGATCGCCATCGCGGCGATGCTTGCCTCGACCGTCGTCGCCGCCCCGCAGCCCAATCTCGTCTTCATCCTCGCCGACGACCTGGCCCAGGGCGATCTCGGGTGCTACGGGCAGAAGCGCATCCGCACGCCGAACCTCGACCGCATGGCGGCGGAGGGCACGCGCTACACGCAGGCCTACAGCGGGACGAGCGTCTGCGCGCCGTCGCGCACGTCCCTGATGACCGGCCTGCACACCGGGCATGCGCCGTCGCGCGGGAACAGGAAGCCGGCCGGCACGGTCGAGGGCCAGTGGCCGATCCCGGCGGACGTGCCGACGGTTGCGGAGATCCTGAAGGGCGCGGGCTACGCGACCGGCTGCATGGGCAAGTGGGGGATGGGCTACTTCGACACGACGGGCAGCCCGCTCAAGAAGGGGTTCGACCGGTTCTATGGCTACAACTGCCAAACCAAGGCCCACAGCTACTTCCCGCCGTACCTCGACGACAACGACCGTCGCGTGCCGCTGGACGGGAAGACCTATGCCCAGAACCTGATCCAGAAGAAGGTGCTCGACTGGGTTCGCGGCCACAAGGCCGGCCCCTTCTTCCTCTACTACCCGGTCACGCTTCCGCACGGGAACTACGAGATCGACGACCTCGGGGAGTACGCGGGGCGCGAGGGATGGACGGAGCAGCAGAAGACCTTCGCGGCGATGGTCACGCGGCTCGACACCGACGTGGGGGCGCTGCTCGGGCTGATCAAGGACCTCGGCCTCGACGAGCGCACGCTGGTGCTCTTCGCGGGGGACAACGGGTCGTCGTTCGATCCGACGTCGGACATCGGCCGGTTCTTCGACCAGTCCATGGGCGGCCGGCTGCGCGGCTTCAAGCGTTCCATGTACGAGGGCGGTCTGCGGCAGGCCGCGATCGCGCGTTGGCCCGGCGTCGTGCCCGCCGGCCGCGTGAGCGACGAGCCGTGGGCGTTCTGGGACTTCCTGCCCACCGCCGCCGAGCTCGCCGGCGCGAAGATCCCGGCGGCGTGCAGGACCGACGGCCGGTCGCTCGTGTCGTTCCTGAAGGGCGGGGCGGCGCCGCGGCGCGAGTGCTTCCACTGGGAGCTCCACGAGCGCGGGTTCATCCAGGCGGTGCGCTTCGGCGACTGGAAGGCGGTGCGCAACCGCCCGGGCGGCCCGATCGAGTTGTACGACCTGGCCCGCGACGGGGCGGAGTCCGACGACCTCTCCGCGCGTCATCCCGACATCGTGGCCCGCGCGGACGCGTTGATGAAGCAGGAGCACGCGGACGATCCGAACTGGCCGGTGACGGCGGCACCGCCGAAGAAGGCCGGGGGCGCGAAGAAGAGGGGGACTCCATGAACACGGGCAGGGGACGGAGGATCATGACGCGGCGGCTGGCGGCGGCCGGCGCGCTGGCCCTGGCGGCCGGCGCGTCGCACGGGGCGGACCGGCCCAACGTCGTGCTGATCTACGCCGACGACATCGGCTACGGCGACCTGTCGTGCTACGGCGCCGTGAAGGTGAAGACCCCCCATTGCGACCGGCTGGCGGCCGCGGGCGTGAGGTTCACCGATGCCCACACGGTCGCCTCCGTCTGCACGCCGTCGCGCTATGCGCTGATGACCGGCGAGTATGCCTTCCGCAAGAAGGGCACCGGCATCGCGTCGGGCATCGAGGGGCTCCTGATCCACACCAACCGCACGACGCTGGCGTCGATGCTGAAGGGCGCCGGCTATGCGACCGGCGTCGTCGGCAAGTGGCACCTGGGCCTGGGGACGAATCCGACGGACTACAACGCGCCGATCCGGCCGGGGCCGCGCGAGATCGGGTTCGACTCCGCGTGGATTCTGCCCGCGACCGGCGACCGCGTGCCCTGCGTGTGGGTCGAGAACGACCGCGTCGTCAACCTCGATCCCGCCGACCCCATCCGGCTCGACTACTCCATCCGGCGCGGCGACCCGGGCTCGTTCGTCAACGGCATCCCGAGGATCGGCGGGCAGACGGGCGGCACGGCCGCGCTGTGGAAGGACGACGAGATGTCGCTCGTCATCGCGCAAAAGGGGTGCGAGTTCATCGAGAAAAGCAAGGGGGCGCCCTTCTTCCTCTTCCTGGCCACGCACAACATCCACGTTCCGCGCGTTCCGAACCCCCGGTTCAAGGGGACGAGCGAGTGCGGCGTCCGCGGCGACGCGATCGTCGAATTCGACTGGATCGTCGGCCAGGTGCTCGACAAGCTCGACGCGCTCGGGCTGGCGGGGACCACGATGGTGGTCCTGTCCAGCGACAACGGCGGCGTGAACGACAACAACGGTCCCGATGCGGCGCACGGAATCGGCGATCCCGACGGGACGAACGGGCATCCGCCGAACGGCCCCCTGCGGGGCACCAAGGGATCGGTGTGGGAGGGGGGCACGCGCGTTCCCTTCATCGTCCGGTGGCCGGCGAAGGTGAAGCCCGGGGTATCCGGCGCCCTCGTGAGCCAGGTGGATCTCCTTGCGAGCCTTGCGGCGCTGACGGGGCAGGCGATCCCGGCCGGACAGGCGCCGGACAGCCGCGACCACCTCGCGGCGCTGCTCGGAACCGACGCAACCGGCCGCGAGACGCTGCTCGAGCAGTCGAACGGCGGGGCGCCCTTCGGCTTCCGCCACGGCCCGTGGAAGCTGCTGCCCCGCGGCGACGGCAAGAAGGGTGGCGGCGGTCCCGCCCTCTTCAACCTGGCGGACGATCTTGGCGAGACGAACAACCTGGCCGCCGCGCAACCGGAGCGCGTGGCCGCGATGACGGCCGAACTGGCGGCGATCACAGGGCAGACGGCGGCGCCGGCGGCCGACGCGAAGGCCCCGGGCAAGGCGGAACGGCGCAAACGCCGGTGAGCCCCGGGCGCATCTCCGGTCCTGCGCAGGGTGATGGGCGGAGGCGGGCGGCAAAGTAGTCCTCACGCTCCGCGTGAGGACATCTCCGCAATCCGGACGGGCATCACGCGGAGCGTGATGACTACTATGCAGGACCACCGCCGGTCTTGCGCGGGCTGAAGGCCGGGTGGCGGGTGCCAAAGTAGTCCTCACGCTCCGCGTGAGGACATCTCCGCAATCCGGACCGTCATCACGCGGAGCGTGATGACTACTATGCAGGACCACCGCCGGTCTTGCGCCGGGTGATATGCGCCCGTGAGCGCCGCCGCTCCCGGGACTTGATCGGCGGCGCGGCGGCGTTCATCCTTGCGCGCATGACCGACCGGACCGAAGGAGAACCGCCATGACCATGCCGCGCCCGTTCCGCCGATGCCTCCCGGTGCTCGCCGTCCTCGCCGGGCTGTCGGCGGTGACCGAGGTCGCGCGCGCCGCGCCCGCGGCGGCGAAGCCGAACGTCGTCATCTTCCTCGTCGACGACATGGGCGTGATGGACACGTCCGTTCCGTTCCTTACCGACGAGGCGGGGAAGGCCAAGAAGTACCCGCTCAACGAATGGTACCGCACGCCGGCCATGGAGCGGCTCGCCGCGCGCC
>VGWF01000097.1 GCA_016873715.1 Lentisphaerota bacterium
GGCGGGGCGCGGAGTGGCTGGTGGACGCTGGAGCCCTTGCGGTTGCGGGGGTGCGACGCGCACCAGGCCGGCCGGATCGCGCGGGATCCCGCCCCGCCTGCGGCGTTGCCGAAGGGGGCGCGGACACGAGTCCAGCGCCCCCTTCGTCGCCTTGCATCCGGGGCGGTCTGCCGCGTTCCCGGCCGGGCCCCTCGAGGGCTCGGGGCCACCTGGTGCGCGCCGCGGCAGCGCCATGGCCTTGATTCGAGGATCGTCCGGCTCAGATCTCCCTTTCCCGGCGATGGAAGGGGAATCCTGAGGATTCCGCGCACACGGCCCGGTTTCGACAGGAACAAGATGCGTCAGCATTGCCGATTCGGGCTTTCCCCGTCGGCCCGGCCGCGGTACAAGTTCCCGCCGGTCCGTCGGGATGGAGAAACAGCATGGCGCGGCGTTACACGGTTGAAGGAACGAACGACTTCCTGATTGCGGCGGTCTTCCTGCTCGGCCTGGGGATCTGGGCGGTCAAGGACGGCTGGTTTCCGTCGTCCAAGGTGCTGGAGAGGCACCCGCTCGAGGTGGCGGTCGTGTCGCCGGTCGACGGCATCGTGGCGGACCTCAACGCCGTCGCGGGGATGAACATCAGCACGAACCACGTGGTGGCGCGCGTGCGTCCCGCCGGCGCGGCCGGGGCGGCGCAGCCGCCGGAGCCGGTCGACCTCCGCTCCGGGAAGCTCGGCGACGCCGCCGACGGCACCGTCATGGAGGTCCGGAGCGCCCGCCACGACGCGGTGAAGCAGGGCGACACGATCGCGATCATCGCGCCGGACGAGCACTTCTACCCCTTCAACAAGAGCCTGGCCGTACTCTCCCTGATCGGCGCGGTCGTCTGCGCCGTCATCCACCGCGCGGTGAAATAGCCCATGCAATCCACGAAGCATCCCACCCACGGCGGCCGGATCGCGCGCGCCGTGATCACCGCGGCGGGCGAGGGGCAGCGGACGCTGCCGCTGCACGTCCTCGTCGACCGCGACGGCACGGAGAAGGCCGCGCTGCAGATCATCGTCGAGGAGGCCCTCGCCGCGGGCGTCGAGAGCGTCGGCGTCGTCGTGCGCCCGGGCGACGAGGCCGCCTACCGGCAGGCCGCGGGCGGCCACGCCGGCCGCCTCGTCTTCCTCCCGCAGGCCGAGCCGCGCGGCTACGGCCACGCGCTGCTCTGCGCGCGCGATTTCACGGGTGGCGAGCCGTTCCTGCACATGGTCGGCGACCACCTGTACGTCAGCGCCGGGCCGCAGGGCTGCGCGCGCCAGCTCGTCGAGGCGGCGCTGGCGGAGGACTGCGCGGTCTCCGCCGTGCAGGCGACGCGCGAGCACATGCTGCCCTTCTACGGCGCCGTCGGCGGCCGCCGCGTGCCGCGCAGCCCGAACCTCTACCAGGTCGAGGTCGTCCGCGAGAAGCCGACGCCGACGCAGGCCGAGCAGGAGCTGATCGTGCCGGGCCTCCGCGCCGGCCACTACCTCTGCTTCTTCGGCATGCACGTGCTGTCGCCGGGCCTCATGCCGCTGCTCGAGGCGCACCTCGCGCGCGCCGGCGGCGCGCCGGTGGCGCTCTCGCCCGCGCTGGCGGAACTGGCCGCGCGCGAGCGCCACCTCGCGCTCGAGGTCGCCGGCCGGCGCTACAACCTCGGCCTGAAGTACGGCATGCTCCAGGCCCAGCTCGCGCTCGCGCTCGAGGGCCGGGACCGCGCCGAGGTGCTCGCGCAGATGGTCGAACTCCTCGCCGCCCGCCAGGCGTGACCCGCCGCATGCGCGACCTCGTCGACATCATCACCGCGACGGACCCCGCGGTCCGCGACCTCCCGCTCGAGGCCGCCGGCCGCGGCGCCGGCCTCGCGGAGTGGATGGAGCAGTGCGCGCGGCTCGACGCGTTCCGCCGCGAGTGCCCCAACCTCTACGAGCGCGTCCGTGCCCTGTTCTTCCTCCACGCCGCGCACCGCTTCCACCTGCCGCGCCTCGCCGGGCTGCCGGCCTCGGGCCGCATCCCGTTCGCGGGCTACGAGCACCTGCTCGACCGGCGCTTCGAGGAGGCGGTCGACGTCTTCCTCGCCGCGCAGGCGGACCAGGGCCCGAGCGACACCCTCTGCAGCGCGCTTGCCGAGGCCTACCACGGGCTCGGCTTCCAGACGCTCGTCAACCAGGTCCGCCGCAGCGTGCGGGGCGTCCGCGGGAACCAGTGGATGTTCCGCACCGGCCACCCGGCCGACCAGCCGCTCCGCCTGCGCCGCGAGCTTCTCGCCCGCCCGTTCCCGATCCTGCGCGAGTGCACGCCGGTCCGCATGGACCTCAGCCACAGCGCCTGGAGCGACATCTTCTTCCTCGGGATGGACTTTCCCGAGGGCGCGCGCGTGCTCAACGTGTCGATCGACCTCGGCATCGTCGGGCGCGACGCCGCGCCGCGGCCGCCGATCGAGGTCTACCTGCGCGCCATCGACGAGCCCGTGCTGCGCCTCGTCAGCGTCGACCTCGGCGCGAGCGCCGACATCGCGTCGCTGGCCGAGGTCTTCGACTTCGCCCGCGACTACCTCGGGCTGCTCAAGGCCGCCGTCATCGCCTCCGGCCTCGTGCCGCCGGGCCTCGAGGGCTCGGGCCAGGACCTGAGGGACCTCCTCGCGCGCGTCGTCGGCCCCGGCCTCGGCCTGGAGCTGGTCAGCAGCGTCAACGGCATCCCGAAGGGCTCGCGGCTGGCGGTCTCGACGAACCTGCTCGCGGGCCTGATCTCCGTCTGCATGCGCGCGACCGGGCAGGCGGCGTCGCTGACCGGCGCGTTGGACGAGAACGAGCGGCGCCTCGTCGCCGCGCGCGCGATCCTCGGCGAGTGGCTCGCGGGGTCCGGCGGCGGCTGGCAGGACTCGGGCGGCCTGTGGCCCGGCATGAAGCTGATCTCCGGCGTGCCCGCCGGCCCCGGCGATCCGGAGCACGGCGTCAGCCGCGGACGCCTGCTCCCGCAGCACCGCATCCTCGACGCCTCCGACGCCTCGCCGGCGACGCGCGACCTGCTCCAGCGGAGCCTCGTGCTCGTCCACGGCGGCATGGCGCAGAACGTCGGCCCGATCCTCGAGATGGTGACCGAGAAGTACCTGCTGCGGTCCGAGGCGGCGTGGGCCGGCCGCCGCGAGGCGATCCGCGTCCTCGACCGCATCCTCGACGCCCTCCGCCGCGGCGACGTCCGCGGCATCGGCGCGGCGACCACGCACAACTTCGAGGGCCCCCTCCAGGCGATCATCCCGTGGGCCGGGAACTTCTACACCGCGACGCTGATCGAACGCACGCGCGCCGCCTTCGGCGACGACTTCTGGGGCTTCTGGATGCTCGGCGGCATGTCCGGCGGCGGCATGGGCTTCATCTTCGCCCCCGCCCGCCGCGACGAGGCGCGCGGCTTCCTCGGCCGCCTGATGTCCGACACCAAGCGCGAGCTGCAGCACGCGCTGCCGTTCGCGATGGAGCCGGTCGTCTACGACTTCGCCATCAACGAGCGCGGCACCTTCGCGGCGCGGCTCGAGGGCCGCGAGGCGCTGATGCCGCCGGGCTACTACGCGCGCATGGTGCCGGGCTGGCTCCGCGCCGATCCGCGCGCGCTGCCGGCCTCCGTCCACGCCGAGCTCGGACGCTTCGGCGCCGCGTGCCGCGTCCGCCCGGAACTCGCGGGCATGGTCGGGACGCTCTTCGACCGGCTCTTCCCGCGCGAGGCGGCGGACCGCGACGCCGGCGCCAGCCTGCCCGCGCTGCTCGCGGCCAGCGGGTTCGATCCCGCACTGCACGAGGCCGTCCGCGCCGACCTGCGCGGAGGACGGCTCGGCCTGTCGCAGAACCGCCTGCCGCCGAGCACGACGATCGAGGACGTCCGCGCGGAGGACGTCACCGACGCGACCGCCGGCCTCGACGCCGCGTGCGCCGACGCCGGGCGCGCCGCCCTGCGCGACGGCGCCGTCGCCGTCGTGACCCTCGCCGCCGGCGTCGGAAGCCGCTGGACCCAGGGCGCGGGCGTCGTGAAGGCGCTCCACCCCTTCTGCCGGCTCGGCGGACGGCACCGCAGCTTCATCGAGGTTCACCTCGCCAAGAGCCGCCGCGTGTCCCGCGGGGCCGGCGCGGACCTTCCGCACGTCTTCACGACCAGCTACCTGACCCACGAGCCGATCCGCGCCCACCTCGAACGGCGCGGGAACCACGGCTACGCCGGCCCGCTGCTCCTCTCGCCCGGCCGCGCCATCGGCCTGCGCATGGTGCCGATGGAGCGCGACCTCCGCTTCGCGTGGGAGGAAATGCCCCAGCAGCGCCTCGACGACCAGGCCCAGAAGGTCCGCGAGAGCCTCCGCCAGGCCCTGATCGGCTGGGCGCGCCAGGCGGGGGAGGGCGCCGACTACACCGACAACCTCCCGCTCCAGTGCCTCCACCCCGTCGGCCACTGGTTCGAGATCCCGAACCTCCTGCGCAACGGCGTGCTCGCCGGCCTGCTCGCGGAACGGCCGCAGCTCCGGCACCTCTTCCTCCACAACATCGACACGGTCGGCGCGGACGTCGACCCCGCGCTGCTCGGCCTCCACATCCGCTCCGGCGCGGCGCTCACCTTCGAGGTCATCGCGCGCCGCATCGAGGACCGCGGCGGCGGCCTCGCGCGCGTCGACGGCCGCGTGCGGCTCGTCGAGGGCCTCGCCATGCCGCGCGAGGAGGCCGAGTTCGCCCTGTCGTTCTACAACTCGCAGAGCACCTGGATCGACATCGACCGGCTCCTCGCGCTCTTCGGCCTCGACCGCGGGAGCCTGCGCGACGAGGCCCGCGTCGCCGCCGCGATCCGCGAGGTCGCCGCGCGCATCCCGACCTACATCACGCTCAAGGACGTCAAGAAGCGCTGGGGCCACGGCCAGGAGGACGTCTTCCCCGTCTCGCAGTTCGAGAAGCTCTGGAGCGACATGACCTCGCTGCCGGACCTCGACTCGCGCTTCGCCGTCGTCCCCCGCTCCCGCGGCCAGCAGCTCAAGGACCAGGCCCAGCTCGACGGCTGGCTCCGCGACGGCTCCGCCGCGCACGTCGAGTCGCTGTGCGACTGGGGGGCGTAGGCGGGGCGGGCGACGGACGGGCAATATCCAACAGCCAATATCCAACAGCCAACACCCAACAACCAACATCCAACAGCCAACACCCAACAACCAACATCCAACAGCCAACAACCAACATCCAACAGCCGACACCGAACATCGAACATCCAACACCGAACGCCGGACACTGGACACCGGACACTGAACACCGAACATCGAACACCGAACATCCAACACCGAACGCCGGACACCGGACGCCGGACAATGGACACTGGGCACTGGGCACTGGACACTGGGCACTGGACACCGGACGCTGAACACCGAACATCGAACACCGAACATCCAACACCGAACGCCGGACACTGGACACCTGACACCTGGCACCTGACACTGGACACCTGACACCCCACACCTGACACCGAACCTCGGGTATCGAGCACGGGGCATCGGACAACGGACGGGAAGGGGCGGAAGGGAACCTTGGAGGACCGGATCATGCGGGCGATGGCGATCGGACTGGCGGCGGCGGGTCTGGCGGTGGCGGCGGCGGCGGCCCCGCGGCCGAACGTCGTGGTGATCGTGGCCGACGACCTCGGCTACGCGGACGTCGGGTTCCACGGCTGCAGGGACATCCCCACGCCGCATCTCGACCGGCTCGCCGCCTCGGGCACGCGCTTCACCAGCGGCTACGTCTCGCATTCCTTCTGCTCGCCGACCCGCGCCGGCCTCATGACCGGACGTTACCAGCAGCGGTTCGGCCACGAGACGAACCCCGCGTTCCTCCCCAACGACACGTCCGTCGGCCTCCCGGCGGGCGAGATCACCATCGCCGACCTGATGACGAAGGCCGGCTACGCGACGGGCTTCGTCGGCAAGTGGCACCTCGGCGCGGCGGCCCCGTTCCACCCGCTCGACCGCGGCTTCCAGGAGATGTACGGCTTCCTCGGCGGCGGGCACCAGTACCTCCCGGAGCTGCTGACGGGAACGGCGGAGTACACGGTGCCGCTGATGCGGAACCGCGAGACCGTGAAGGAGACCGAGTACCTGACGACCGCCTTCGGCCGCGAGGCCGCCGCCTTCGTCGGGCGCCACAAGGGTCATCCGTTCTTCCTCTACCTGGCCTTCAACGCGCCGCACACGCCGCTGCAGGCGCCCGAGGCGGCCATCGCGAAGCTCGCGGGCATCGCCGACGAGAAACGGCGCGTCTACGGAGCGATGATCGCGGTGATGGACGACGCGATCGGCCGCGTGCTCGGGGCGCTGCGCGAGGCGGGCGTCGAGAACAACACGCTGGTCTTCTTCCTCTCCGACAACGGCGGGCCGACGTCGGTCACCCACTGCCGCAACGATCCCCTCAAGGGCGCGAAGGGACAGACCTACGAGGGCGGGATCCGCGTTCCGTTCCTGGCGTCGTGGCCCGGCCGCCTGCCGGCGGGCGTGACCTACGACCGGCCGGTCGTCTCGCTCGACATTCTCCCGACGGCCGTCGCGCTCGCCGGCGTCGAACTGCCGAAGGACCGCCCGATCGACGGCGTGAACCTGATGCCCTTCCTGCTCGGCGAGGCGAAGGGCGCGCCGCACGAGGTCCTGTTCTGGCGCCAGAACGGCAACGCGCCGTGGGCCGTTCGGAGCGGCGACGACAAGCTGGTCATGGTCCAGAACGGCACCGCCGTCGAGCACTACGACCTCGCCAAGGACATCGGCGAGGCGGCGCCCCTCGGCGACACCGCGGGCGGCCGCGTGAAGGCCCTGGTCGCGAAGTTCGAGGCGTGGAACGCCCAACTCATCGCGCCGAAGTGGCAGAGCCCGGGGTCCGGGAAGAAGAAGGCGGCGGAGGGGAAGAGGAAGTAGTGGGCGAACACCGAACATCGAACGCCGAACATCGAACGCCGAACGCCCCACGCCCAACGCCCAACAGCCAACGCCCAACAGCCAACAGCCAACGCCCAACAGCCAACATCCAACAGCCAACACCCAACATCCGACAGCCAACACCCAACATCCAACAGCCAACACCCAACATCCAACAGCCAACACCCAACATCCAACAGCCAACACCCAACATCCAACAGCCAACACCCAACATCCAACGCCGAATAACGAACGCCCAACACTGAATGTTGGGAAAGGGCGCGGTGGGGCAGGCTTCCTGTCCTCCGCGCTCTGCGCTCTTAGCCCCCTGCTCTCCGGCTGTCCTTAGCGCGGGGCGAGCAGATCGAGCCTGCGGGCGGCGGACCGGCGGCTGGGGGACGTCCAGAAGTCGCGGAAGTCCTCCGTGAGGGCCTTGATGTCGACGCCCTCGAACGCGGCGGCGGTGGCGGCCTCCTCGCTCTTCCCGCCCTGGATCGCCGCGCGGCACCGGTCGAGGGCGGCGGACCAGGGGCGGCCGGCCGGGGCCGCCTTCCGAAGGTAGTAGACCAGCGCCCAGGCGGTCGCGTAGTGGGTCTCCCGGAGCTTCGCCCCCGGCGCCGTGGCGGCGTAGAACGCCTCGTGGGACAGCGCGACGACGTCGGCGAAATCGAGTCCGCCGTCCGCCATCCGGTCGTCCACCGCCTTCGCGCGCCGCTCGGACTCGCCGATCGTGATGCCGTCGCGTCCGACCTCGGCGCCTTCGAAGAGCATCGCGTGGCCCTCGTCGTACCAGGCCGGTGTGTCCGCCGCGCGGAAGGCGTAGTGGAGGTACTGGTGGAGCGTCTCGTGGTAGACGACGTGGAGGAGCCAGTCCTTCCGCTCGCGGACGGAGCCGAACTCGAGGGGCCGCACGACCAGTTCGCGCCGGGCGGGGGTCCACATGCCGCCGCTCCATCTCGCCTCCGGGCCCAGGTAGGCGAGGTAGTCGTCGCTGTCGTTGAACACGCGGATCACGCTCAGGCTGCGGATCGGCTCGAACGGGGGGAGGAGGGCGGTGAAGGCGCCGCGGAGCGCCTCGACGTCGGCCTGCATCTGCTTCACGAGCGACGCGCGGACGCCCGGCAGGTCGGAGACGATCACGTAGTTCGTCGTTTCGACGTGCCACCAGCCCTTGAGTCCCTCGATGCTTCGAAGGGCCGCGGTACGGCTGGCGTCGGCCTCCGCGTCGCGTGCGGCGCCGGCGGCGGTCTGGGCGTTCTGGAAGCGGTGGTCCGCGGCGGCGGTGGCGCGCCGGGCGATCGGGGAAGGGCCCGGCAGGACCTCGCGCTCGATCGCGGTCCGCAGGGCCTGGGCGGTGCCCTCCTTCGACTCGACCAGCAGGAAGAAGAGCGTGGTGCCCTGCGTCACCATCGGGCCGGGGCGCAGGCGGAAGGCGTAGCCCGCCGCGGGTCCGGGGGTGCCGGAGAAGATCAGGGCCTGGACGTCGGCCAGCCGCATGCCGCCGGGGACCGCGGCCGGGGGGCCGTCGGCCTTGCGTCCGGTGAAGGCCTCGGCCCATGCGACAAGGCCCTTGGCGCCGGCCATGGCGGGCGTCGAGCCGTAGGCCTGTTCAAACAAGGCGGCGGTCACGTGCTCCTGCGGGAAGGGGCCCGGAAGGGGGCGGTCGATTTCGGCGAGCAGCACGGTGTTGCCGGAGCGGTCCTCCCAGCGGCCGCGCCACGCGCGGGCCATCCAGAGGTCGCGCGGGGCGAACCGCTGCTGGACGTCGCCGGCCTCCGACCGGTAGGTGGAGGTCTCCGCGGCGGGCAGGCTGCGCGCCTGGGCGCCGCTGAAGACCGGGATCCGAAGTCCGCATTCGGCGGATTCCGCCGTGCCGCGGAACGAGAAGTGCGGGGCCGGGTCCGCCCCGGGCGCGGAACCGGCGAAGGCCAGCGCGACCGTTGCGGCGAAGACCGGCGCTTTCATTGCTCGGGCCCCGGATGGTGCCGCACCGGGGAGCGGGCGGCAATACTCAACATCCAACGCCCAACATCCAACGTCCAACATCCAATCTCCGATGCCCGATACCATGCGCCTCGTATCCGAAACCCATCCGTTGGTTGTTGGCTGTTGGATGTTGGCTGTTGGGTGTTGATGCCGCTGCCGGCCCGTTTGACGTCCGCCCCGGGGTTCCGTATCCTGCGCCGCTCTACCAGCGGGGAACACGACCATGATGCGATCGCATACCTGTGGCGAATTGCGCCCGACGCACGCGGGCCACCACGTCGAGTTGTGCGGGTGGGTGGACACGGTCCGCGACCACGGCGGGCTGATCTTCATCGACCTGCGCGACCGGCACGGGCTGGCGCAGGTCGTCTTCGACCCGCGCGACTCGCAGGAGGCGTGGGACACGGCCCAGGCGACGCGGTCGGAGTACGTGATCCGGATCGCCGGCGTCGTCGAGCCGCGCCCGGCGGACATGGTCAACGCGAAGCTGCCGACCGGCGGCATCGAGGTCCGCGCCTCGCGCATCCAGGTGCTCAACCGCAGCCAGACGCCGCCGTTCCCGCTGGACGACGAGGAGGCCGGCAAGGTGGCCGAGGACCTGCGCCTGACCTACCGCTACCTCGACCTGCGCCGCCCGCTGATGCAGCAGCGCCTGGCGAAGCGGCACGCGATCGTGCTCGCCGCCCGCCGCTACTTCGACAGGCACGGCTTCGTCGAGGTCGAGACGCCGATCCTCACCAAGAGCACACCCGAGGGCGCGCGCGACTACCTCGTGCCCAGCCGCGTGTGCCCGGGCACCTTCTTCGCGCTGCCGCAGGCGCCGCAGCAGTACAAGCAGCTCCTGATGATGGCGGGGCTCGACCGCTACGTGCAGATCGCCCGATGCTTCCGCGACGAGGACCTGCGCGCCGACCGCCAGCCCGAGTTCACGCAGATCGACGTCGAGATGTCGTTCATCGAGCAGGAGGACATCCTGACGCTCGTCGACGGCCTCGTCGCCTCCATCTGCGAGGCCGCGGGCCGTCCCGTGCCGTCGCTGCCGCTGCCCCGCATGACCTACGCCGAGGCGATGAGCCGCTACGGCAGCGACAAGCCGGACCTCCGGTTCGGCATGGAGATCTCGGACCTCAGCGCCATCTTCCGCGGCAGCGCCTTCAAGGTCTTCGCCGGCGCGGTGGAGAAGGGGAACGTCGTCAAGGCGATCAACGCGAAGGGGCTTGCCGGCGTGCCGATCCGCGTGATGGACGAGTGGACGGTCCTCGCGAAAGACGCGGGCCTCGCGGGGCTCGCCTTCATCCGCGTGCAGGACGACGGCACGTGGAAATCGCCGATCGTGAAGTTCTTCTCCGACGCCGAGAAGGAGGCGCTGCGCGCCGCCCTCGACATCCGGGTGGGCGACCTCGTGCTCTTCGCCGCCGACGCGCCCGACCGCGTCCACACCCTGCTCGGCCGGCTGCGCCTGCTCGCCGGCGGGATGGCAGGGGTCGTCAAGGACGACACCTTCGCCTTCACGTGGGTGACCGACTTCCCGCTCTTCGAGAAGACGGAAGAGGGGGGGCTGCAGTCGATGCACCACCCGTTCACGTCGCCGAATCCCGAGGACCTGCCGCTGCTCGACAGCGACCCCGCGAAGATCCGCGCGCGCGCCTACGACATCGTTCTCAACGGCGTCGAGCTCGGCGGCGGCAGCATCCGGATCCACGACCCGGCCGTCCAGCAGCGCATGTTCCAGGCGCTGGGCATTCCGGACGCGGAGATCGAGGACCGGTTCGGCCACCTGATCCGGGCCCTTTCCTTCGGCGCTCCGCCGCACGGCGGCATCGCGCTGGGACTCGACCGGCTGGTCATGCTGATGGTCGGCGCGACCAGCATCCGGGACGTGATCGCCTTCCCGAAGACGCAGAAGGCGATGGACCTGATGATGAACGCCCCCGCGGCGGTCGACGCGCGCCAGCTCCGCGACATCCACATCCGGCTGGCCGGCATCGAATAGACCTGCCGGCCCTGACAAGGAAAACGTCCCGCCACCGGCGGGCCTCCCTTCGACAATTGGCGTTGCAAGGGGTGGGGCTCCCGCTATACTACCGATCAGTAGCCGGATCGGCTTGCAGACGGGACGCGCGTGCCCGAAGCGGCCGGCGGCGGAAGGTGTTTCGCAATGGGTTGCCTGAGCCTGACGAAGAGGGCGGCACGGCCCGTCGTTGCCGTCGCGTTTTTTCTTTCCGTCCCGTGCGGGTTCGCCGCCGATGCCGCGGCTCCCGCGGAGCCGCCCGCAAAGACCACGCCGGAGGCCCTGCGCGAGCGTCTTGCCGCGCTCGATCGCGAGATCGAGTCCGTCGGCAAGGAGGCGGACGCGGCCACGATGGCCCTGATGCGTGCGCAGAAAAAGTCCGCCGATCTCCGCGCCGCCGGACAGGCGGTCCCCGAGGAGGCCCAGGCCATCGCGCGGCGGATTGCCGAAGTCGGGGCCGAGTTGCAGCGCCTGAAGGCGGACTACGAGAAGGCCCTTGCGAAGGACCCGGGCATCAAGGCCAGCCGCGAGTCGGCGGAATCCGCGGCGAAGCGCGCCAGCGAACTGCGCGCGAAGCGGGGCAAACTCCGGGCGGAGCGCGAGGCGATCGCAAAGCAATTGCAGGCGGCCGAAGGCGGAACATCGCCGAACTAGAGGGAACGGTCATGACACACTCTGTACGTCGGTTCACCGTGGTCCTGCTGTCCGCCGCCGCGTCCGCGGCCGGGGCGTGGGCGGCAGCCCCGCAGACGCGCGTCGACTGGAACAACCCGGTCTTCACCGAGGACTTCGTCCCCGGCGAGCTGATCGTCGGGTTCAAGCCCGCCGTTCAGGCGGCCGCGCGGGAGGGGATCCACCAGCGCGCGGGCGCGCAGGTGGTCCGCCGTTTCTCCGTCATCTCCGCCGACCGGGTTCGCGTCCAGGGCAACGCGCCGCGGGCCGCGATGCAGGCGGTCGCGAAGGCCTACCTGGCCGATCCGACCGTCGCCTACGTCGAGCCGAACTACATCGTCCGCGCGCATCCCACGACGCCGAACGACCCCCGGTACGGCGAGTTGTGGGGCATGCCGCGCATCCGCGCGCCGGAAATGTGGGACCTCTTCCGCGGCAGCACGACCATCGTCGTCGGCGTCATCGACTCCGGTGTCCGCGCGACGCACGAGGACCTTGCCGGCAACATGACCACCAACGCCTTCGAGATCCCCGGCAACATGATCGACGACGACGGCAACGGCTATGTCGACGACGTCAGCGGCTGGGATTTCGCGATGGACGACAACAACCCGAGCGACGTCAACGGGCACGGAACGCACTGCTCGGGCACGATCGGCGGCGTCGGCAACAACCTGGTCGGCGTGGCGGGCGTCAACTGGAGCGTCGGGCTCATGGGGCTCCGGTTCCTGGGCGACGACGGCTTCGGCAACACCGGCGACGCGGTCGACGCGGTCCTCTACGCCGCCGAGAACTCCGGCCGGCTCGGGATCAAGCTGACGAGCAACAGCTGGGGCGGCGGAGGCTACAGCCAGGCCCTGTACGACGCCATCGCGCTGGCCGGCGCGTCCAATCAGCTCTTCATCGCGGCCGCGGGCAACTCGGGGACGGACAACGACGTCACCCCCCACTACCCGTCGAACTACGACCTTCCGAACGTCATCTCGGTCGCGGCGATCGCGCAGTCCGGCGCGCTCGCGGGCTTCTCCTGCTTCGGGGCCACGACGGTGGATCTCGCCGCCCCGGGCGTGAACATCCTGAGCACCTACATCGGGCCGGTCTACGAGCTCCTGGACGGCACCTCGATGGCGACGCCGCACGTCAGCGGCGCGGCCGCGCTGCTGTGGTCGATCGCCCCGGCTGCCCCGTACACCGTGATCCGGGACGCGATCCTGCAGGGCGCCCGGCCGAACCCGGCCCTGACCGGCCGCATGACGACCGGCGCCGAGCTCGACCTCATGGGCGCGCTGACCTACCTGGGCGCGCGGCTCGACCTCGACCGCCGCGGCTACCGGTCCGACGCGACCGTCGGGGTCCGGATCAGCGATTCGATGGTGAACAACGTGGCCACGGCCGTCGGCTACGATGTGCTCGTCGAGCAGTTCGTCGACCCGGTCTGGGTGCCGCGCTGGGCGACCAACGGGGTCCTCGCGGACCGCGAGACCTCGCTGACGTTCACGGGCTCGGTGGCGCTGGCCTCCGGCGTGACGGCGGTCCACGGCGACCGGATGACGTTGACCTATGCCTACACGAACCTCACCGGGACCGCGACGAACGCCGCCGTGACGGTCTTCATCGACGACGTCGCCCCCGTCATCACGAACGCCCGGATCACGCAGGTCACGGACGATTCCGCCCGCGTGGCCTGGTGGACGGACGAACCCGCCGACTCCCGCGCCCTCGCGGCCACGTTCATCCCGCTCGCGGGCCAGCCGGAGATCGGCACGGCCGGCGTCTACGTCGACGTGCCCACGACCAACGTCGCCGGCGGCGTCACCAACATCTACTACGAGCACGCCGTCGACCTCACCGGCCTGGCGCCGTCGACGCCGTACTTCGCGGCGGTCCTCTCGGCCGATTTCGCCGGGAACGAGGCCAGCCAGCCCACGAACCTCGCCAGCGTCGTCGCCGCCGACTACCTGCGCTTCGTCACGCGCGTGCGCCAGACGGTCTACATGAACGACATGGACCACGGCATGGCCGGATGGATCGCATACAACCTGACGAACGCCTTCTACACGGGCCAGGTCTGGCAGTTCGGGGCGCCGTCCTACGGGCCCTCGTCCCCCGCGACGGGGAGCAACTGCTGGGGCACCGTGCTCGCCGGCCGCTATCCGGCGCTGGCCCGCGCCGCGGTCGAGTCGCCGCCGATCGCCGTGCGCGACGTTCCGCGGGTGTCGTTCATGCAGTGGCACAAGTTCAGTTCGGGGGACTACGGCCAGGTCGAGGTGAACGACGGGTCGGGCTGGGCCGAGGTCACGGCCCTCTCCACCGTCGGGCTGCCCTACGTGGCGGGCGAATCGAGCGAGTGGCACCGCGTGACCGTCGACCTGAGCTCGTTCGCCAACCGCACGATCCGCATCCGGTTCCGTGTCGAGACCGACGCGGAGTTCCAGGATGCCGGCTGGTACGTCGACGACGTGCTGGTCAGCGACCTGAGCCCGCTCGGGCCGGCCGTGGTCCGCACCGAGGTCGACGACATGCTCGGCGGCGACGGCGACGGACAGCCGGAGGCGGGGGAGACGTTCATCCTGCGCTTCCATGTCATGAACGCGGACCTCGTCTACGCGTACACCTCCGTCGTGGCCAACGTGTCCTGCCCGGTCACCGGCGTCCGGGTCGGCGCCGCCGGCTCGACCGTGGCGCGGTACGGCACGCTCGACCAGCAGGCGTTCACCAACAGCGGCAACCAGGTCCAGGTGACGGTCGACCCCGGCGTGGCCGACGGGACGCTGGCGACGTTCTTCCACCACATGACGGCGACGAACGCCAACGGACCGTGGTCCAGCAGCGAGGCGTTCACGATGGAGATCGGGCGCCGGGAGTCGATCCGCGGAACGGTGACCGACCGGCTGTCGACGCTGCCCGTCGCCGGCGCGGCCGTCACCGGCCGGTACGGCTGGTATCCCGACCTGGTCGCGACGACCGACGGGACGGGGGCCTACGTTCTGCACGGCGGCCGTCCGGGGCTGCCCTACCAGGTGACCGCGGGCAAGGCGGGCGAGTATTCCGTCAGCGCGCCGCGCGTCGCCTCCCCGCCCGCGACCGGCATCGACATCGCGCTGGGCAAGGCCTACGCGGGATCGACCCCGGCCCTGCTGGACTTCGTCATGGAGGTCAACGACTCCGCCGTCCAGTTCATCACGATGAGCAACACCAACGCGCCGTATCCCGACGCGTTCACGTACGCGGCCACCGTCCGCTTCCCGCCGGGCTTCCCGACGGCGTGGCTCTCGCTCTCGACCCGCCAGGGGTCCGTGCCGGCGGGCGTGACGACCAACGCGCTGGCGGTGACGGTGGACACCACCGGGCTCGATCCCTTCATCTACACCGCGGAGATCGTGATCGACGGCAACGACGTCAGCGGCCAGCCGGTCGTCATCCCCGTGACGCTCACCGTCGGGGCGGCGCCGATCCTCAATCTCCTGAGCGTGGCCCTGGCCGGCGGCACGCACGACGGCGATCCGTTCGTCGAGCCCGGCGAGACGCCGGAGCTGGACCTCGTGCTGGCCAATCGCGGCAGCGACACCGCGTACAACGTCGCCGGCGGCCTGGTCTACGAGGGCGCGCTGGCCGGCGTGGCGGTGACCGTTCCCGACGCGACGTGGCCGGACATCGACGAGAGCGACCGGGCCTCGCCGCAGCCCCCGATGCCGCGCATCTCGGTCGGCCCCGGCGTGGCCGACGGCGCGGTGCTGCCGTTCCGGCTGAACGTCACGGCGGACGTCGGCCGGGCGTGGTCGTTCCCGTTCTCGCTGACCTGCTCCGTGCGCCGGACGATCTCCGGCACGGTCACCGGCACGAACGGTGTCACGGCGGTCGCCGGGGCCGTCGTGACGGCCGTGTCGACCAATCCGGCGCTCACGATGTCGGGCACGTCGGATGGACTCGGAGCGTACCGCATCGACGGCCTCGTCAATGCGTCGTACACGGTCCGCTGCGTCCCGCCCGTCCCGTTCGGCTCGCCGCCCGTCCAGCCGGTCGCCGTCGCCGGCGCCGACGTCGGCGGGATCAACTTCCAGGTTGAGAACTGGGGCATGACCGTTGCGCCCGCGGCGCTCAACGCGGTGGTCGCGGAAGGGATGGAGACCAACCTCCCGCTCGTCGTGAACAACGGCGGTCCGATCTCCGGGTCGGTCGACTTCGAGGTCCGGCTCGTCCAGGGCATCTCGACCGAGGGATGGGACGCGTTCCGTCCGCCCGCGGTGCCGTGGGCCAAGCTCGTCGAGGGCCGCGACTGCGTCGCCGGCCGGCTCCTCGTGCGCTTCGTCGGCGCCTCCGACGCCGCGGCGCGCGTGCGCGCCCTGGGCGCGGTGAACGCGCGCACGATCCGCACCTTCGGCGTTCTCCCCGCCTCGATGGTCGAGGTCGCCGGCGTGCCGCTGCAGGTCGCGGCGGCGAGGCTCGCCGCGGATCCCGCGGTGGCCTACGTCGAGCCGGACTACCTCGGCTCGTGGATGCGCCTGCCCGACGACACGCGGTTCCCGGAGATGTACGGCCTCCGCAACGTCCGCCAGACCGGCGGCACGCTGGGCGCCGACATCGGCGCCGAGACGGCGTGGAACCTGACGACCGGCTCGCGCTCGGTCGTGGTCGCGGTCTGCGACTCCGGCGTGGACACCACCCACCCCGACCTGATGGCGAACCTCGTCCCCGGGTTCGACTTCGCCGACTGGGACGCGGATCCCAGCCCCAACGGCGAGGCCCACGGAACGCACGTGGCCGGCACGATCGGCGCCGTCGGCAACAACGCGCTCGGCGTGTGCGGCGTGAACTGGGAAGTGTCGATCATGCCGCTGAAGATCGGCGATACCGGGATCTCCATGAGCGCGGCCATCAGCGCGATCCTGCACTCGGTCTCGAACAACGTTCCGATCAGCAACCACAGCTGGGGCGGACCGTTCTTCTCCGGCGTCCTCTACGAGGCGATCCGCACCGCGTGGACCAACGGCCACCTGCTGGTCTGCGCCGCGGGCAACAGCGCCGAGAACGTCGACCTGCACCCGGGCTACCCGGCCGCGTACAACCTGCCGAACATCATCTCCGTGGCCGCCGTCGACCGCCACGACCAGCTGGCGGACTTCTCGTGCTTCGGCGTCGAGAACGTCGACCTGGCGGCGCCGGGCGTGGACATCCTCAGCACGTGGTGGCCGGTCGCCGAGATGGCCTACAACTCGATCTCCGGCACGTCGATGGCCACCCCGCACGTGGCGGGCGCGGCGGCGCTGCTCAAGGCGGCCGCGCCGGATGCGACGTGGGACACGATCAAGGCGGCGCTGCTGAACGGCGTCCGGCGCAATCCCGCCCTCACCGGCAAGGTGCTCAGCGGCGGCAGTCTCGACGTGGGGCGGGCCATGCAGTACTTCCGGCCGACGTGGGTCGTGCCGAACCCGGACACGATGAACGTTCCCTCGGGCGGCGCCGCGACCAACCGCGTGGCGATCAACGCCGGCGGCCGGCTCACCGCGGGCACGTACCGGGCGGACCTCCTCGTGCGGCAGGGGCTGAACGCGATCACGGTGCCGGTGTCGCTCGAGGTGCAGTCGGGCCCGATTCCGGCGCACGTGTCGACGGCCGTCTCCGACCCGACGCCGGGCGACGGTGATTCGCGCGCCGAGCCGGGCGAGACCGTGGACCTCCTCGTCCGCCTCGTGAACAACGGCTCGGGCCTCTGGCTCTCGCCCACCGGCACTCTCTCGAGCGCCGTGGCGGGCGTCACCGTCGTCCAGCCGGCCGGCTCGTGGGTCACGCTGGCGAGCGCGGAGGCGGCGGATTCGACGCCGTTCCGCGTCACCTTCGCCCCGGGCGTGACGAACCGCGTCGCCTTCAGCCTCCTCGTGCGCGGCGCCGGGAGCGGGCCGTGGACGCTGACCTTCGAACTCGACGTGGCGTCCCGCCAGTCCATCACCGGGTTCGTGCGCGACCGGGTGTCCGCCGCGCCGATCGCCGGCGCCGCCGTCGAGTGCTGGGGCGCGGCCGGCGGCCGCACGACGACGGATGCGACGGGCTTCTACCGGTTCGACGGGCTGCTGCCCGGCGCCTACCGCGTGCGCGCCATGCCGACCACCCACGAGCGCAGCGATCCGGCCGCGCGGACGATCGTGGCGGCGGACGCCACCGCCGACTTCTCGCTCCGGAAGCCGAGCCCGGGCCTTTCGTCCAGCGCCGTCACGCTCGCCGCCCAGCGCGAGCTGACCGCCCAGACGGTTCTCCAGGTGACCAACGCCTCGGCCGACATCTTCGAGTTCGATACGGTGGTGATGCCGCTGCGGCGCGTTGCGCTGATCTCCGACGGCGACCAGATGCGGCCGCTGGAGGCCCCGCTCAAGGCCCTCGGCTTCCGCGTGACGCTGCTGACCAACAACCTGCAGGTGGTCCTGGACACCGCGACGGTCCAGTACACCGACGATGACGAGGTGATCTTCGCCCACGACATCGTCGTCGCCGACCTGACCGGGAAGACCGGCATGGGCCGCCTGCTGACGGCCGAGGAGTACGACGTGCTGACGCGGCACCTGGATCGCGGCGGCCGGTTGCTCCTGACGGGCGGCAATCCGCTGAGCCGGCCCGATGACCTGGGCAAGATGATGCTGGTCGGCTCGGACAGCATGGACCGCGCCCCCGAGGAGTCGGTCGAGGCCGCGGCGGAGGCCGCGCTGCCGGCGACGGTCTTCTCGGCGCTGGCCGTGGGCGAGCGCGTCGGGGTGGAGGGCCTTGCGTACGACCTGGCCGATCCCTCGAGCAACCAGGCGGTGCAGCGCTACCTGTCCGCGGACGGCGCCTCGAAGCTCATGCGGCGCGTGACCCCCGAGGGCGGCGTCGCCTACCTGTGGAGCGGCAACTCCGGGGTGGCGGAGTGGCTGCAGCGCGGCGCCCTGCTCGACGTGTTCAAGGATCTGCTCGTCAACGAGGCGGCGGCGCCGGTGCCGTGGCTGACGGTGATCCCCGCGTCGACGACCGTGGCCTCCGGCCAGGTGCCGGTGACGATCCACGCCGATGCGGCCGGGCTCAGTTCCGGGCGCTACGAGGCGTCGGTCGTGATCGTCGGCAACTACCCGGGTGCGGA
>VGWF01000098.1 GCA_016873715.1 Lentisphaerota bacterium
CTCACCTCCTCCTCCGACCTCACCCATACGTGCACCGCGTTCCATCCCTCCACCCTTTTCACGTGCATTCCGGGCAGACTGAGCACACTCTCTTCCCAAGGCATGGCATCCTCCGTTCTTCTCTTCTTGGCCTATCGTATAGGCCTACGGTTGATGCCGTGCCCCCTTCTTTGATGGAGAGCCAAGGCTCCGGATTGCCGCTGTGGCGGTGATCGCTTGCGCAGCCGTCGCGGCGAATGGACAACTCTCGGGCATGGCGTCCGGCGCTGCCGACGACATCATGATCCGGCGGGGCTCCCGCGTGCGGCCGGGCTTGGACGATGCGCCGCTTGCGCCCACCACCCAGTCGATCGTCTCCGCGGAGGGGCGGGCCACTGCGCGCGTCGACGTTGTGGAGGCGGCCGCCGCGCCCCTCGCCGTGACCGTTCCGGTGCAGGCCGTGACAGCGATCGCTCCCGTGACGGTGTTCTCGCCCTACCCCTACGTTTCATCCAACCGTCGTCCGCCGCTGCCGACCGCGGTATTGACATCGCCTGCGCCCGCGGCACCCGGCATGACGGTTGCGCCCGCACCGGAGGCGCCGACGGTGACCGTTGTCCGCACGGCTCCGGCCGTGCTCCAGCCGGTGCCGGGCATCCTTCCGGCGTCGGCAGCGGCCGCGACCTCGGCCCTCACGCTGGTCATCCAGTCCCTTCCGTCTCCGGCGGTCACCGCGACGCCGGCGGGGATCGTGACGACGCCGGTTGCCGCTCCCGAGCCCGCGCCGGCATCGCCCCCCCCTGCGGTCGTCGCGGCGCCGGCGGTTCCCGCCGCTGTGCCGGCTCCGGCCGTCGCCATCACCACGCCGGATGCGCCTGCGAAGCCGGCCGCACCCACCGTGCCCGCGGAGCCTACGGTCATCGAGCCCCCGGCGGAGCCCATGGCGGCGGCGGGTTCGTCCGGCCAGGGGATCTTCTTCGATCTGTTTCAGAAGCGCCCCGCGGCGGCGATCCGCACGACGTCCCGTCCGGCGACATCCGCGCCCCTGGCGCCGGTCATCCGTCCCGTGACCAATCCCGCCCCGGCGGCGGCGACGGTCACGCGCGACCGGCTGGAGGAAGGCATCGCGCTGGCCCGCGAGCAGCGCCATGCCGAGGCGATCCCGATCCTCGAAGAGGTGATCCGCATGGAGCCCACCTCGATGCCGGCGTGGGAGCAGCTCGGCTGGTGCTACTGGATGAGCGGCCGCAAGGAGGACGCGGTGGCGCTCTGGCAGCGTCTGCTGGCCCTGGACCCCGGCAACCCCGCCCCGTACAGCTACCTGGGCCGGGCCGCGGTGGCGAACAACGATCTCGAGAAGGCCGCGGAGTACAACCGGAAGAGTCTCGAGCTGAATCCGAACCAGCCCAACGTGCGGTTCGATCTTGCGCGCATCCTGCTCTGGAAGGGCACGCCGGACGACGCGATGCCCATTCTCGAGGAGATCGCCGCCCGCGATCCCAACCGGGTCGACGTGATGCTGGAACTGGCGCGCGCGAAGACCTTCGCGTGGCAGTTCGAGAGCGCGCTCCCGCTGTGGCAGAAGCTGCGCGAGACGGCGCCGGACGAGCTGAGCTACATGGCCGCGGAGGCCCTGTGCCGCCTGCACACCAACGAGCCCGACGCGGCCCGCGAGCTGGCGACGCGCGTGCTGGAGACGCTGCCCAACGACCCGTACGCGCTGGACGTCATGGCGTGCCTCGCGGAGTTCAGCGAATCGCCGGCCAGCGCGATCCCCCATTTCCGCAAGCTGATGGAGGTCGCCGCGACCCCGCAGGAGCGCGAGCGCTGGCGCGTGAGGACCATCCGGATGATGGTCCGCCTCAACCGCGCCGAGCCCCGGGTCCACGGACTCCGCGACGCCGTCTCCCTCACCCGCGAGCGCATCGAATACGACCCGAAGTCGGTGGATGCGCGCCTCCTCCTCGCCGAGCTCCAGCTCATGGACGGCATGCTCCCCGACGCCGAACGGCAGTTCATCGCCGTGCTGCGCGAGTTCAACCCGTACAACATCCGGGCCCGTCGCGGCCTGATGGAAACGTATCTTGCCGCCAAGCAGTACGACCGCGCCCGGGAGCAGCTCGTGGCGATCAGCCGGTTCAACCCGCAGGATCCCTACCTCCTGTACCAGCTCGCGCGCCTTGAATCGGCGCGCGGCGACTTCTTCAAGGCGCACGAGGCGCTGGACAAGCTCGAAGCCGCCGGACAGCGGGGCGCCGTGGCCGTGCTGCTGTACCACGGCCTGACCCCGAGCCGGTACTTCTCCGAAGCCCTCGCGGTGGAGCGCTTCCGCGAGCACATCGTCGCCCTCCAGAAGGTGCGCGCCCGGTTCGTCACGTGCAGCGAGATCCCCCAGATGCTCGGCCAGAACCGGACGCAGTCGCCGTCCTCGCAGCCCGTGCTGCTCGGTCCGGGATTCGCGCGGCCCGCGGGCGCCCTGCCCCTGACGGTTGCGATCAGCTTCGACGATGCACGCCGCGACTCCATGAAGTACGGAACCGAGATCGGCAAGGAGCTCGGAACGGTCTTCTCCATGCACGTCCCCGCGGGGTACATCCTCCGCAACCACTCGTTCATCAGCTCGTGGGACCAGCTTCGCAAGTACCAGCAGGAGGGGTGCTGGGAGTTCGGCGGACACATGCTGGACGGCGCCATTCTCGCCCCCGTCGACGCCTCGGGCCGCCTGTGGCACGCGTTGCCGAACCTGAACTGGAACACGAATGCGGCCCGCATGGAGACCCTGGCGGAGTACGAACGGCGCCTCGGCACCGAGTTCAGCGAGAGCCGGCGGGTCCTCACCGAGCAGCTCGGCGGCCCGATGAACTACGTGTCGTATCCGTTCGGCGACATCGGCCAGGAGGACGAGACCAACGTCGACGACCCCAGCGGCCGGATCCTGGTCCACGCGCGCCGTCACTTCGAGGCGGGGTTCATCCAGAGCGTGTTCGGATACGCGGTCGCCGGCGACGACCCGCTGCTCTACCAGCGCCACGAGATGGACCGCTGGATGAGCGGCGAGGACATGGTCGACTACCTCTACGAACACCACCCGATCTTCCTCGCGCGCCGCCTCCGCGCCGAATACTCCGCGCTCCAGGGCAAGCTCTACCGCGCCCGCGAGGCGCTGGAATCCCTGGAGCTCGACGGCTATCCCGAGCGCCCGCTCGCGAAGGTGAAGAAGTACGTCAACGACCGTCTCTCGCAGGCCTTCGGCGCGCCGGTGCAGGGCCCCGGGTCGATCACCAAGTCGCCGTGGACGGTCGAGATCCGCAAGCCGTACGTGGGCGCCAACGGCGAGTTCTTCCGGGACAACCAGGAGCGGCGCAACTGGCGCCTGTTCGGGCTGGCCGGGGTCAACGTCACCCCGAACCTCCTGCTGGAGGGCCGCGCGGGCATCGGCCGCCTCACCCAGGACGTCACCGACATCGTCACGAACGCCGTGGTGGCCGGCGCCACGACGAACACCACGTTCTCGGGCAGCTCGAACCGGATCGACATCGACGAGCGCGACGCGGGCGGACGCGTCGTGTTCACCTTCCCCAACGGGATCTACCTCGCCGGCGACGTCCTGCAGCGGTCGTTCTCCGGCGACGTCAGCCGCGACCGGATCGCATGGGCCCTGGAGACCCAGGTCCGCCCGTTCCAGCCGCTGGACATCCTCGCCCGCTACGAGCACGACATGGCGCCGTCGGCCCTCGCGGTCCTGCAGGACATCGAGTACGACCTGTTCACCGTCGTGGGCAACGTCCGCGTGCGCGACGACTGGAACGTGGTCGCCGCCGCCACGCGGTACGACTTCTCCGACGACAACACGCGCGACCACCTCACCGCCACCTCGTCGTGGACCCTCGATCCGCGGACCGGGCTCCGCCTCGGCGCCCGCGTTTCCTACGACACGGCCGAGCAGGAGAGCCGGGCCTACTGGACGCCGTATCACCTCCAGCGCTACTACGCCGAGGGCGGCTTCCAGGGCAACTACCTGCGGATGTACTACAACGTCCGCCTGCGTCTCGGCATCGGCAGGGAAGACGTGCGGCCGGAGGAACTGCAGCGCTACCAGGCGACCGTCGCTCGCGCCGCCGTGCAGCAGTTCGATGCCGGGCCGCCGCCGGAGGAGGACTGGGAGACCGTCTTCGGCCTCGCCGCCTCCGCCCGCAGGCCGATCGGCGAGCACTGGGTGGTCAACGGCGAGTTCTCCTACAACAAGAACCCGAACTACAACGAGGTCACCCTGCTGGGCGGCCTGCGCTACCGGTTCTGACGCCCGGAGGCCCGGCGCGGACGCGACATGCTGTTCCCGACGGTCACGTTCGCGATCTTCTTCGTCCTGGCCTACACGGGGCACTGGCTGCTCCATCGCCGCCCGCTGGCGTGGAAGTGGTTCCTGCTGGCCGCCAGCTACGTCTTCTACGGGTACTGGGACTGGCGCTTCCTCCTCCTGATCGGCGGATCGACCGTCCTCAACCACGGGTTCGCGGTGGCCCTGGCGCGCGCAGCGGCCCCGGGGCGGCGCCGGATGCTGGTGGCCGCGGCGGTCGCGTCCAACCTCGGCACCCTCGGGTTCTTCAAGTACTACGGCTTCTTCGTGGTCAACGTCTACGCGGCGTGCGCCTCGCTGGGCATCCCCTGCCCGCTTCCCCTGCTCGACGTGGTGCTCCCGGTCGGCATCTCGTTCTTCACGTTCCAGGCGATGAGCTACGTCATCGACGTCCACCGCGGCACGATCCGCCCGGCGGCCTCGTGCCTGGACTTCGCGGTCTACCTGGCCTTCTTCCCGCAACTGGTCGCCGGCCCGATCGTCCGGGCCAGCACGCTCCTGCCGCAGATCGAGCGTCCCGCGATGCCGGCCCGGATCGACATCGGCCGGGCCTCGATCCTGATCCTGGTCGGTCTGTTCAAGAAGATCGTCGTCGCCAACGCCCTCGCGACGGGGATCGTCGACCCCGTCTTCGACAACCCCGAGAACTTCGGGGCGCTCGACACGCTGTTCGCCGTCTACGGCTACTGCATCCAGGTCTACTGCGACTTCTCGGCCTACTCGGACATCGCCATCGGCATCGCCCTCCTGATGGGGTTCCACTTCCCCATCAACTTCGACGCCCCGCTCCTCGCCGCCTCCTTCCAGGAGTTCTGGCGGCGCTGGCACCTCTCCCTGTCGACCTGGCTTCGCGACTACCTCTACTTCCCCCTCGGCGGCTCGCGGGGCTCCGCGGCCCGCACCTCGACGAACCTCTTCCTGACCTTCGTTCTCGGCGGGCTCTGGCACGGAGCCGGGTGGAACTACCTCATCTGGGGCGCGCTCCACGGGGCCTTCCTCGTCGTCGAGCGGATCCTGCGCGTGGGCACCGGCGTTCTCTCGCTCCCGCGGCGGCTGGCCGGCATCGCGGCGACGTTCCACCTCCTCGGGTTCTCCCTGATGTTTTTCCGCGCGCGCACGCTCGGCGACTCGTTCGCGCTGATGAGGTCCCTGGCCGAATGGACGGCGCCCACACTGGTCTCGGCCACGGTGCTGGCCGCCATGGCCGCCGGCTTCGCGGCCCAGGCCTTCGACGGCGACCGGGCGCGCCGCCTGTGGGACGCCTGGGCGCGATGGCCCGCCTGGGTCCAGGGAGCGGCGGCGGCGGTCATCCTGACGGTCATCTGCGCGCTCGGGCCGCGCGGGGTGGCGCCGTTCATCTACTTCCAGTTCTGAGAGGAGCAGGCCATGGAACGACCCGTCGAGCTGGCACGGATGGAGGAAGGGGCGGGCATCACGCGCGCCGGAGTCCATCTCGCCGTCGGGGTCTTCTTCGTCGTGGGCGCACTGCTCAACGGGGAGAACCTCCTCGCGACGGCCGAGACGATGGAGCACGGCAGCCCGGCCCGTACCGTGTGCGTCGCGGCGGCGCGGCCGCTGGCGGCGGCCGCGCGGGCCCTTCACCTGGGCGCGCCCCGGCGCGCGATCGAGGCCTGGGTCGACCGGATCTCCGCGCCGTAGGCCCCGGCATTCCGCGCCGCCCCCGGTTGAAACCCGACCCGTCCTCCCGTACTCTGGGATCATGAACGACACGGCGGTCCGGCTGTTCGGGGGATCGGGGTCCCGGAGGGCGTTTCTGTCCATGCTGGCGGCAGGCGCCTGCGTTCTGCCGGGGCGCAAGGCCGGTGCGCAGGCCCCGCAGAGGGGCCTGCTGGTCTGCGGCGACTCGATGGTGAAGACCGTCGCCCGTTCCCTCACCCGGGAGTTCGCCGCATTCCCGTCGGTCCGCTTGTCCCAGCTGATCTCGATCGGAACGGGACTCGCCCGCCCGGACGTCTTCGACTGGCCCGCCAAGCTCAAGGAGGCCGCCGCCGACCGGCCGGCCGCGATCGTGATCATGCTGGGCGCCAACGACGGGCAGAATCTGCGGACCGCGCAGGATACCGTGGTGACCGAGGGTACGCCCGAATGGACGGCGGAGTACGCCGCCCGCGTGGCGGCGCTTCTTGCCCAGGCGCGCGAGTCGGGCGCCGGGCACGTGCTCTGGGTCGGCATGCCGGACATGCGCGAGAAGAAGCTGCAGGCCGACGCGCAGAGGATCAACGCCGTCGCCCGGGCGGAGTGCGCGAAGGTCGCCGGGGTCGAGTTCCTCGATACGACGGCCCTGTTCAGCCCGAAGCCGGGCACGTACAGCGCCTACGTGATCCGGCCCGGCGGAAAGCCGCTGCTGGTGCGTTCGAGCGACGGCGGCCACCTGAACGCGGATGGCGCGGACCTTCTGGCCCGCGCCATTCGCGAGAAGCTTGCGCCCCGGCTGTCGCCTCAGTAGCCGAGCATCACGGGGTCGGGGCTGGAGACCTCCGCCGCATCCTTGAGGTCGCCGCGGCGGACGATGCGGACATCGATCGGATCCCCGGTTCCGTTCGTGAACTCGCCGCCGCGGGCCACGGGCTGCATGCGGGCCCGGCCGGTCTTGTCCACGGCCGCGACCATGATCCGGAGGCTCGACCCCTTCATCCGCTGCCGGACGGAGGCGACCCACTCGTCGCCGGGCCATTCCTTGAACATCAGGATGAACCCGTCAACTCCCGCCTCCTTGGCCTTGGCCTCCAGATCGTCCGAGATCACGCCGGCCGACGCGCGGCAATCGACGAGCGGCGTCATCCACATCCGGTGATACCGGGCGAAGACGTCGTAGATCCGCCGGTCCGCGGTCTGGGCCGAGACCCAGCGGCCATCGGGCTGGATGGTGAACCACGCGGGGCAGAGGGCGGTCAGCTGCGAGACATCCTGCCGGACGGTGGCGAGCTGGGCATCGGCTTCGGCGGCCGTCGCGACGGGCGCCAGCACGCCCAACCGCATGGGCGAGGCGCCGGCCGAGATCCCGTAGACCTCGGCGGAGGCGCGGCCCTTCTCGGCCGCGTGAACGGCCAACCCGGCCCAGCCGAGGCCCATGTCCGGCGGCAGGAGCAGCCGGGCACCGAACATCGGCCGGCCGTCGACGTAGCCCATGATGCCGTCGCCGTTGGCCTCCATCCGCATGCGGAAGCGGCCGTCCGGGCGCTTCCACTCCATCTTCCGTTCGGCGACGAGCCGTCCGCTGCGCCAGGTCTGGAGGTGCAGGAACCCCGCGTCGCTGAAGCCGAACCGGGCCATGTGCTCCGTGGTCCGGCTCGTGTACAGCCAGAAGTTGCCCGAGGTCCGGCCGACGGTCGCCTCGACGAAGACGTTGCGCAGGTTCAGCGATCCGAGCAGCCGGAGGGCGCCCTCGGAGTAGGCTTCGCCCGCGGAGAACAGCGCGCCGCCGTCCGCGCCCGGCGCCAGCACGCCGCCCTCCACCCACCACCGGCTGGAGAGGCGGCCGTCGGCCAGCGTCTCGTTGACCGGCTCGACGCGGGGGGCCATGCGCCCGAAGATCTCCGCGACGCGCGGGTCCTTCGTCTTCGACGCGATGTCGCGGACGAGGGCGACGAGGGACTCGGCGCCGGGGAGCGACGTCAGTTCGTACTTCCACACGGCCTGGCCGAGGGCGAGGTGGTTCTCCGGCTCGCCGCCGGCGGCGACCAGGCGTTCCATGACGTCCCGGTACTCGGCGTCGGACCGGGAAAGCCGCAGCATCATCGTGAGGGCCTCGACGTTCTTCGGCTCGATGTCCACCAGCTTCCGGGCCACCTCGGCGGCCTCCTCGCCGCGGCCGTTCTCATTGAGCCAGCGGGCCTGGGCGAGCAGGACCTCGGGGTTGCCGGGGAACAGCCGCGCGTAGAGGTTGAGCGACTCGGCCGCGCGCTCGGGCTCGCCGAGCGACGAGTGAAGCTGGGCGCGGCGGATCGCGAGGGAGATCTGGCCGGGGTCGATGTCGAGGCTGCGGTCGTACTCGCGGGCGGCGCCCTTCAGGTCGCCCTTGCGAGCGAGGGCGTCGCCGACGAGCATGTAGGCCTTGGGGTTGTCGGGCTCGATCGTGAGCCACTCCCGCCACAGCTGGATGGCCCGGTCGAACTGCCCGTCGAGGAAGACGGCGAGCCCCTCCTGCTGCAGGCGGGCGCTCTTGGCCTCCTGCGACTCGATCGTCACGCCCTCTCCCGAGGTCGGGATCATGTAGAACAGCGGCAGCTCGTCATCGGACGCCGGGGACGGCACGCTCTCGACCCGCACCACCTGCCCCGGCTTGCCGGCGGCGTCGGTCCTCACCGGCGACGAGGAATCCACGACGACCTTCGCGTTCGGCACCACCGCCAGGAGGGAGTGAATCTGGGCGCGGGTCTCCAGTTCCTGCGGCATCCGGACCAGGACCCGCGCGCCGTCGCCCAGGGCCTCGGCGCACTGCCGCAGCCACGCGGCGATGGCGGGAAGCGTCGAGTCGCGCAGGGCGGTCATGTTGACCAGGAGGCCGTCGAACTTCTCCCGCCGGGCCCGCTCCGCCAGCAGCGTCGGGGAGATCCGCGTGAGGGCGGCGTCGGACTCCACCGACACCTGCGGCCGCAGCTTGAGGTGGTTCACGCGGGCGAGCATGCGGTAGATGTCGAAATCGGCCAGGGAGGCGGTCAGCTTGCCGCCCTCGCCACCGGCATCCATCCACCGCGGGCTGAGGTCCGTGAGCCGGAACGCATTGTCGTAGATCCAGCGGAAGGCGTGCGACTCGCCGGCCTTCTCGACGTTCCACGCGGCGACGGTCGGGCTCTGTTCGCGCACCTCCATGCCGAGCAGCCGGGCCCGCGCCATCCCCTTGTACGGCGACCAGACGCTGAGCCCGACCATGCCGGGCTTCAGTTCGCCGCGCAGCATGCTGCGGCTGCGGAAGAGCTGCTTGCCGTCGAGATGGGCGAAGAGCAGCCGGTCGCGCAGGAAGACCTCCAGGGTGTGCTCGGTGAGCGCGTTGATCGGCACCTGCGACGAGGCCAGCGTGAAGCGCTCGTCGCCGACCTGCTTCTGGCGCAGCCACACCCCGCTGTCCTCGGCGTTGTCGGGGATCGCAAGCCGTTCCTTGCCGCGCGCCATCTGGCGCAGCCACACCTCGCCGCCCGCGTCGAGGCCGAGGTAGACGTAGGACTCGCCGTCCGGCGAGGCGCGCAGGTAGATGCCGAGCTGGCCGCGCTCGAGCCGGAACTTCACGCGCGTGTAGAAGTCGCGGTTCATGTCGCTGCCGGCGAGCCAGATCTTGGCGCCGGTGGCGCTGGGCGGGGCGAAGATGGAGAGGGCGCCGTCCTTCTCCTGCTCCATGTTGCCCCAGTCGACGATCCACGAGGACGCGATGGGATTCCCGTCCTTCTCCAGCGTCGGCGACTCGGCGGGCCACGCCTGGTCGAGGCGGGCGACGAGGTCCTTGCCGGTCCACTCCGGCTGCACGAGCAGGCGGTTGAGGCGGCGCGGATCGCTGTGCCGCGTGTTCAGCGCCAGGTTGCCCTGGATGAAGCCGAGCTTGTAGTTCTTCTCGACGATGCCGAGGTTGATCGGGCGCGTCATGACGGCGCGGTGCTGGTACTGGCCGAAATCGCCGAACGGATAGGCATACGCATCGGGCCGGATCCCCAGCCCGTCGCTGATCTGGTCGAGGCAGGTCCGATGGTCCGCCTCCAGCCGCCGCTGGAACTCCAGGAGCGACTCGTAGCGCTGCTCGGTTTCGTTCCACCGGGGCGAGGTCATGAAGTTGCCCCGCAGGCCGCCGGAACTGGTCTGGATGCGCTGGACGCCCTCGTAGCTTTGCGCGCCCAGTTCCCAGGTCCCCGACCGGATCATGCTGCGGAGGTAGGGCCAGAGCAGCGCGTAGGAATCGCGCTCCATGATCGGCTTCGTCCACAGGAACATGACGGCGTTCCACCCGGCCTTCCGGAGCGCCGCGTGGGTGGCGAAGTAGGACGTCTTCCGGGCATGGTCGAAGGTCACGAGCACGGCCTTGCGGGGAACCGCCTTGCCGTCGCGCACCAGCCCCTCGACGTCCTTGAGCCCGATCGGCGTGTACCCGGCGGCCCGAAGCGCCGACAGGTGATCCTGGAACCGCTCGGGGGAGACCTCGTTCGTCTTCGCCGACACGCCCTCGTAGGCCAGGGAGACGAAGGCCGTGGCGTCGCGCGGCCCCGCCGGCGCGACCTTGGGCCACAGCAGGTGGCCGATCAGGATCTTGGCGGGGAACCACCAGGCGATCAGGAGGCACGCCACGAGCAGGAAGTGCATCCAGGAGGTCCCGTAGCTGACCTTGACGGCCTGCACCGGGCGCTGGTTGAACAACGTTGCGTTCTCCCCTGCGGAGACCGGGGTCGAAGGACGAGGATTCGGATCGGCATGCGTCGACGTGTTCATCGAGTCCCCCAATGCGTCTTGCGGACCGTCAGCAACGAGTAGTACCCCTGCCAGCTGAAGAACAGCGCGTAGGTGATCGTGAAGAGGAAGCCCGTCCACCAGTGCGGGCGCCCGGTCTTCTCCAGGTAGAAGAAGGACCACAGGAGCGTCACGAGCAGCACGCCGCCGATGTAGAACCCGGCCGGCCGGTGATAGAGCAGCGGACCGAGCACCAGCGCGTGGAACATGATGAGCGGCGCGATCAGCGGCAGCACGGTCATCGCGTACCAGGAGATCACCGCCATCGGGTGCTTCTTCCACATCCAGCGACCGGCGAAGAGCATCTCGCGCACCCACGACCGCTTCCAGCGGGCCTGCTGGCGGATGTACTTGCCCCACTTCTCCGGGACGATCGTCGTTGCCAGCGCCTCGTCGTCGTACAGGATCCGGTAATCCTTGAGAAGGTAGTTGGTCAGGCTCCGGTCGTCGCCGTACGTGCAGTACCGGCCCAGGAACCGCTGGTGGAGCCAGCGGTCAAGCACGTTCAGCACGCAGGATTTCCGGTAGGCGGAGAAGCAGCCCGGGCAGCAACTGACCGCGCCGAACACGCTCTCCGCCGCCTTCATGACGCGGTAGGAGACGAAGTAGCGGACGTCCTGCATCTTCGTCAGCGCGTTCACCGAGACGTTTTCCACGTCCGTGTGGCCCGCGACGGCCGCCACCGTCGGGTCCGCCAGCCCCTGGAGGATCTTGTGGATGGCGCCCGGCAGGAGGAAGCTGTCGGAGTCGACGTAGATCAGGAATTCCGAGCGGGCCAGCAACGCGCCGATCGCCATCCCGTGGCGCTTGCCCTTGTTCTCCTCGAAGTCCACCACCACGAGGCCGTGGTGCCGGCCCTGCGCGGCGAGCATTTCGTCCAGGGTGTTGTCGGTGGAGCCATCGTTGACGACAATGACCTCCAGCCGGTCGTGCGGGTAGCCCTCCGCGTAGATGCGCCCGATCGTCTTCCCGATGGAATCCCCCTCGTTGCGCCCCGCGATGATCACGGCCGCGGTGGGCTGGAATCCGACGTCCGGCGGCGCGACGTAGAAGGCCGCGATGATGAACCGCGACAGGATGAACGCCCCCACCGCGATGCTGTAGAGGTTCACCCACGGCTGGTACCAGAAGTAGGTGAGATTGCTGAGCTTGATGAAGATCGCGATCGCCAGCATCGCGATACCCACAACACTGAGGATGAGCGCGATCCCCTTCGCCAAGCTCTTGTATCCCTCGTGGACCGACTTCGCGCCGACGACGCCCTCGGGTTCGGGCGTCCAGGGCCGGATCGCAACGGGCTCGGCCGTCAGTCGCGCCTGGCAGAACGGGCACACGACCGGAACCGGCGCTTGCACGACATGGAAGCTCATCCGGCAGGCATCGCACCTGCACCGGGTACCCGACACGGCGACCGCGCCGGGCGATGCCTCCGTCCGCCGCTCGACGAACGACGGCGCCCCCGCCATCACCGTCTCACCCGCAGCAACCGTGGCCATGAAGCATCCCCCTCCCCTCCGGCTAGCCGGCGGATCGCATCCATAACACTCGACTCGGCCTCCATACGGCGCGAGAGTACCGTAAACGGAATCCCACGACAAGCTTGGACCGCGGCTTTTTGTGCGCTCCCGTCGCTGCCCGATCCCCTTGCGTCCCGCGAGAACTGGACTACGGTATCCGATGCCATTAGAGTGAGGCCCGGGGTTGGACGACCTCCACTGCGGAACCCAAGGATCTGGATCATGAATGGTGTGCCCTGTCGGGATGACGACACGGACCGGGAGGAAACGGGGGACTGGCTGGCGTCGCTGGACGACGTGATCGCCCGGTCGGGCCCCCAGCGGGCCGTCCGCCTGCTGCGGGAGCTCTCCCTCCGCGCCCACGAGCGCGGCTTGAAGCTCCCGTTTACCGCGAACACGCCCTACATCAACACGATTCCGCGGTCCGAGCAGCCGCCCTATCCCGGGAACCGGGAGCTGGAACGCCGGATCAAGAGCCTGATCCGCTGGAACGCGATGGCCATGGTCGTCCGCGCCAACCGCGAGGAGGAGGGCATCGGCGGACACATCTCCACTTACGCCTCCGCCGCAACTCTTTACGAGGTAGGCTTCAACCACTTTTTCCGCGCCGCATCCGGCGATCATCCGGGCGACCTCGTCTACTTTCAGGGCCACGCGTCCCCCGGCGTCTACGCCCGCGCCTTCCTCGAGGGCCGCATGTCCCCGGACCGGATCGACAACTTCCGCCACGAACTCCATACCTCGCCCGGGCTCTCCTCCTACCCCCACCCGTGGCTCATGCCCGACTTCTGGCAATTCCCGACCGTGTCGATGGGGATCGGGCCCATTGCGGCGATCTACCACGCCCGGTTCATCCAGTACATGGAGGACCGCGGCCTGCGCCCGCCGACCGACCAGAAGGTGTGGGCCTTCCTCGGCGACGGCGAGACCGACGAGCCCGAGGCGCTCGGCGCCATCACGCTCGCGTCGCGCGAGAAGCTCGACAACCTGATCTTCGTCATCAACTGCAACCTCCAGCGCCTCGACGGACCCGTCCGCGGCAACGCCAAGATCATCCAGGAACTCGAGGCCGCCTTCCGCGGCGCCGGCTGGAACGTCCTCAAGGTCGTCTGGGGCGACGACTGGGACCCCCTCCTCGAACGCGACCGCGACGGCGTCCTCGTCCGCCGCATGACCGAATGCGTCGACGGCGACTACCAGAAGTACGTCGTCTCCGACGGCGCCTACATCCGCAACCACTTCTTCGGCGCCGACCCGCGCCTGCTCGACCTCGTCCGGAACCTCTCCGACGATCAGCTCCAGGGCCTCCGCCGGGGCGGCCACGACCCCGACAAGGTCTACGCCGCCTTCAAGGCCGCCACCGGGCACCAGGGCGAACCGACCGTCATCCTCGCGAAGACCATCAAGGGCTACGGCCTCGGCGAAAGCGGCGAGGGCAAGAACATCACCCATTCGCAGAAGAAGCTGAACGAGGAGGAACTCCGCGAGTTCCGCAACCGGTTCGGCATCCCCGTCTCGGACGACGACATCGACCGCGTCCCGTTCTACCGCCCGCCGGAGGACAGCCCCGAGATGCAGTACCTCCTCGAGCGCCGCGCCGCGCTCGGCGGCTTCGTGCCGTCGCGCCGCACGACCTTCCTCCCGCTCAGGACCCCGGGCGCCGACCTCTTCGGCGAGTTCCACCAGGGCGCGGACCGCGAGGTCTCCACCACCATGGTCTTCGTCCGCATGCTCGGGAAGCTCCTCCGCGACCCGGAGGTCGGGAAGCTGATCGTTCCGATCGTGCCGGACGAGGCGCGCACCTTCGGCATGGAGTCGCTCTTCCGCCAGTGCGGCATCTACTCGCATCCGGGCCAGCTCTACGAGCCCGTCGACAAGGACAGCCTCCTCTACTACAAGGAGGCGACCAACGGCCAGATCCTCGAGGAGGGCATCACCGAGGCCGGCTCGCTGTCGTCCTTCCTCGCCGCCGGAACCGCCTACGCCAACCACGGCATCCCGGCGATCCCCTTCTTCATCTTCTACTCGATGTTCGGCCTCCAGCGCGTCGGCGACTTCATCTGGGCCGCAGGCGACTCGCGCTGCAAGGGCTTCCTCGTCGGCGGCACCGCCGGCCGCACCACGCTGGCCGGCGAGGGTCTCCAGCACCAGGACGGCCACAGCCACGTCCTCGGGCTGCCCGTCCCGAACCTCGAGTGCTACGACCCGGCCTACGCCTACGAACTCGCCGTCATCATCGAGGACGGCCTCCGCCGCATGTACGCCGGCGGCGAGAACGTCTTCTACTACCTGACGGTCATGAACGAGAACTACGCCCAGCCGGCCCTGCCGGAGGGCGCGCGCGACGGCATCCTCCGCGGCCTGTACCCGCTGCGAAGCACCGGCGACGCCCGGGCCCCGCGCCTGCAGCTCCTCGGCAGCGGCGCCATCCTCAACGAGGTCGTCAAGGCCGCGGACTGGCTCGCCGCCGAGGCGGGCGTCGGAGCGGACATCTGGTCCGCCACCTCCTACAAGCGCCTCCAGCGCGACGCGGTCGACTGCGAGCGCTGGACCTGGATGCACCCCGGCGAGCCGCCGAAGGTCCCGTACGTCGCGCAGCAGCTCGCGGGACGGATCGGTCCCGTCGTCGCCGCGTCGGACTACATGAAGGTCCTCCCCGACGCCATCGCCCGGCATGTGCCGAAGCGCTGGCTCTCGCTCGGCACCGACGGTTTCGGCCGCAGCGACGGACGCGACGCCCTGCGCCGGCACTTCGAGGTCGACGCCGCCCACATCGCCGCCGCCGCCCTCGCCGCGCTGGCCGCGGACAAGACCCTCGAGGCCGGGGCCGCCGCCGCCGGCATGAAGAAGCTCGGCATCGACCCGGAGAAGACCAACCCGTGGACGGCATGAGCCCAACGCTCCGGACACGGAAGGTCCAAGCCTTGGAACGTCCGGCTCCGCGGCGTTCCAACCCTTGGAACCCCGGAGCCTCCGGCCCCTTGAACCTGCGAACCGGCGAACCCCTGAACCTGCGAACCCAGGCAAGCCCATGCCCACGCCCCTGAACCTGCCCCCCCTCGGCGAGAACATCGACGGCGGCGACGTCGTCAAGGTGCTGGTGAAGGCCGGCGACGTCCTGCGCGCCGATCAACCGATCCTGGAACTCGAGACCGGCAAGGCCACGCTGGAGGTTCCGTCTCCCGTCGCAGGGACCGTCGGGGCCGTGCTCGTGAAGCCGGGCGACAAGATCGTTATCGGGCAGCCGGTCCTGATGCTCGCCGATGCGGGCGCACCCGCGGCGAGGCCTGCGACCGCCCCGGCCGCCGCCGCGGCGGCGGCGATCGCGAAACCCGCGTCGCCACCGAAACCCGCCCCCGCCCCTGCGGCCACGACGCCGGTCGGGACGGAACTGAAGCTCCCGTCGCTCGGCGAGAACGTCGAGGGCGGCGATGTCGTGAAGGTCCTCGTGAAGGCCGGCGACACGGTCGCGGTCGACCAGCCCCTCCTGGAAATGGAAACCGGCAAGGCGACGGTCGAAGTCCCCTCGCCCGCCGCCGGCACGGTGGCCGCGGTGCTCGTGAAGCCCGGCGCGAAGCTGAAGATCGGCGATCCCGTCCTGACGTGGACCGGCGCCGTCGCGTCCGCCGCGCGGGCGGTCGCCCCGTCCGCGCCGGAGCCCGCCGCACCGGCGCCGGTCCGGCCGCAGTTTCCGCCGGTCGCGCCGGAGCCGGCCGTGGCGCCGGTGATCCCGACCGCGAGGCCCTCGCGCGTGCCGGTCGCCGCCGCGCCGTCGGTCCGCCAGCTCGCCCGCGAGATCGGCGTCGCGATCGAGGAGGTCAAGGGCTCCGGCGCCGCCGGCCGCATCACGATCGACGACGTCAAGCGCCACTCGCGCCAGGTCAACACGGGCCGGAAGATCCACACGCACTGCGCGCTGGAGGCCGCCCCCCTGCCCGACTTCTCGAAGTGGGGCGCGGTGGACCGCGAGACGATGTCGAAGATCCGCGTCGCGACCGCGGAACACATGGCCCGCGCGTGGGCGACGATCCCCCACGTGACCCAGCACGACAAGGCCGACATCACGCAGATCGAATCCCTGCGCAAGCGCTTCGCCCCGCGGGCCGAGGCGGCGGGCGGCAAGCTGACCGTCACCGCGATCCTGCTCAAGGTCGTCGCCGCGGCGCTCAAGGTGTTCCCGAAGTTCAACGCCAGCGTCGACATGGCCGGGCGCACGGTCGTCTACAAGAAGTTCTACAACGTCGGCGTCGCGGTGGACACCGAGCGCGGCCTGCTCGTGCCGGTCCTCCGCGGCGTCGACCGCAAGAACATCGTCCAGCTCGCCGTCGAACTCGGCGAGATCTCGAAGAAGACGCGCGAGGGGAAGATCGCGCCGGACGACCTGCAGGGCGGCACGTTCACCATCACGAATCTCGGCGCGATCGGCGGCTCGTTCTTCACGCCGATCATCAACGCGCCCGAGGTGGCGATTCTCGGCGTCGGCCGCGCCGCGATGGAATCGGTCTGCAACCGCAAGGACGCGACCTGCGCGCCGCGCCTGATGATGCCGCTCTCGCTCTCCTACGACCACCGCCTCATCGACGGCGCCGACGGCGCGCGCTTCCTGCGCTGGATCGTCGAGGCGATCGAGGAGCCGATGCTGATCTCCCTGGAGGGATGAAGGATGAAACCGGAAACCTGAGGGAAAAACCGGACTTCGGATCCGGCATCCCGCGTTCAGGTTTCAGGTTTCATCCTTCCGCCTTCTCTCCCCCGCTCAGGTCCTGGAATCCGACGCCGGCCTTCCGCAGCGCGTAGCCGCATTCGCGCAGGTAATTCCCGTACGACATCATCCAGTGGAATCCCTTCATGCGTTCGAGCAGCGCGACCTCGTCGCCGCGGATGCGGACGTCGCACTGCGAGCGGCAGATGTCCAGGAACGGGTTGCCCGCGATCTCGCCCTCGAAGCCGATCCACTCCTTGTTCGCGAAATCGGGCACCAGGTTCGTGCAGACCTGGCCGACGCGGAACTCGACCTTCGGCGCGGCGCCGTAGTCGGATTCGAAGTGCGTGAGGATCTTGACGGGCTCCAGCCGTCGGCCGTCCATCTTCCGCGGCGCCGTGCAGTGCGCGAGCGTCACGATGCCGCCGTGCGGCGTGGTCGGGTCGTTGAGGAAGACCGGCAGGCCGCTGATCTTGTGCAGCAGCACGCCCGAGGGGATCACGACGAAGTCCGACTCGCAGAAGGCCAGCCAGCCCTCGTCGTTGAGGAAGCTCAGCGGCATGCAGGCCGTCGTCTTCGAGATCCCCATGATCGTGCCCATGCAGTGATTGACCGTGATCGCGCCGGCGCCGGCCTCGCGCATCAGGTCCCGGAAGACGTCGGTCATGATGAAGGCGCGGTCGAGGAAGTCGCGCCCGGTCCCCATCGCGACCCGCCACCCGCCGAGCAGCCGCCCGGCCTCCGCGGCGGCCCTGCGGCGCCGGTCGGGGTCGTCCATCGCCGCCTGCAGGCGCGGCGCGAGCGCGGCGTACGGGACGTCGACGATGTCGAACTTCCACACGTCCTTCGCGATCGAAGGGGCCTTCTGTCCGCCCGCGCCCCAGCCCGACGCGCCGCCGATGGCGACGATCTTCGTCCCGAGCGTGTTTCGCAGTCCCGACAGCGCCCGCAGGCGCCACGCGAGCTCGTCCGGCTCGTCGATGGCGATGTCGTGAACGTCGAGGCCGGGCTGCCCGTACTCGTCGACCGTCTTCCGCAGGAGGCGCGGATGCACGATCTCGTACCAGACGTAGACGGGCCCCGGGTCGTGGCGCAGGAACATCAGGGTGTCGCGGTCCGGCGCGATGAGGCTCTCCAGCGTCCGCACGCCGCCGCCGGCCGCGTAGAGGATCCGCACGTCGCAGGGCTTCTTCGCAACCTCCGCGGCGGCCGCGTCGGACTTCACCTTCTCCACCGGCCCGATCTCGAGCGGCACGCCGGCCGTCGCCTTCACCCGGGCCAGTTCCTTCCCGATCCGCGCGACCTCGGCGTCGGCGTCGCCCTCGGTCTGGATGCCGCCCCACCCCCGCCAGCTCGTCGCCTCGCGGCGGACCGGCGTCGAGTAGACCAGCACCGGCTGCACGCTCAGGGCGCGCCGCGCGGGCGGGCCGCCCGCATCCGCAGCCAGCGCGCGCGGACCGGCGAGGCCGACGCCCGCGGCGGTGGCGCCGAGGCGGACGACGAACTGCCGGCGCGTCAGGCCGGGCGGGGGGTGAAGGGAGCAGCAGGAGCAGGAACAGGGACCGTGCGGACCGTGGCTCGCGTTCATGGCGGATCCTCCAATCCGGCTTTT